>NZ_CP048397.1:5424013-5736019 GCF_010384365.1 Streptomyces sp. S4.7
TGCGTCGTACGAGAGGTTCACCCGGTTCGCCCACCCAACTGCGTCTCACCTGGGATGACTTGACTGGTAGGGGTGAGATGTCCCGGAGTCGGGTTATTTGTCGAGTGTCCGGATCTCAGGTCTGCAACTCCGCATTGCGATCTGTTCATTTGGCACTTTCTTGACTGTAATGTTCGGCCGTCAAGACCGAGCCCTGACTCGTCGGACCCCTGGGGTGGACCATGCGAATAATCAAGTCCCGAGCCGCTGGAGCGATCGTGACGGCGTTGGCCGTCACGCTGATCGCCACCGGCTGCTCCAGCGAGCGCGACGGGGAAGGTGACTCGGGCGGCGCGAAGGACACCTTTGTCTTCGGCGGCCCGGGTGACCCCGGTTCGCTCGACCCGGCGCTCGCGAGCGACGGCGAGACCTTCCGGGTCACCCGGCAGGCCTTCGAGGCGCTGCTGGAGCACGAGTCGGGCGGCAGCGAGCTGGCCCCCGGTCTGGCCGAGAAGTGGTCGAGCGACCCGGCCGGCAAGGTATGGACGTTCAACCTCCGCAAGGACGTGACCTTCCACGACGGCGAGAAGTTCAACGCCGCCGCCGTCTGCGCCAATTACGACTACTGGTTCAACTGGACGGGCACGTACCAGTCCAGCGCGGTCTCCTACTACTGGCAGACCGTCATGGGCGGCTTCGCGAAGAACGAGGACCCCGAGACGCCGAAGGCGAACTACAAGTCCTGCACCGCGAAGGACGAGAACACCGCCGTCATCGAGGTCAACGAGCCCTCCGCGAACCTCCCGGGCGGCTTCTCCCTCCAGGCGCTGGCGATCCACTCGCCCAAGGCCCTGAAGGAGTACGCGAAGCAGGAAGCCACGGCCAAGGGCGACGCGATCACGTACCCCAAGTACAGCCAGGTGGCCGGTACGGTCGCGGGCACCGGGCCGTACAAGATCAGCGAGTGGAACAAGGGCAACAAGGAAGTCTCGCTGGAGCGTTTCGACGACTACTGGGGCACCAAGGCGAAGATCAAGAATCTGGTCTTCCGCACCATCGACACCGAGGACGGCCGCCGTCAGGCCCTCCAGGCCGGTGACATCGACGGCTACGACCTGGTCGCGCCCGCCGATGTGAAGACGCTGGAGAACGGCAAGTTCCAGGTCCCCACGCGTGACGTCTTCAACATCTTCTACGTCGGCATGAGCCAGGGCAAGAACGCGGCCCTGAAGAAGCCCGAGGTCCGGCAGGCGATCGCGCACGCCATCGACCGCGAGAACCTGGTCAAGACCCAGCTTCCCGAGGGCGGCGTGGCGGCGACGCAGTTCATGCCCGACACGGTCGCCGGCTACTCGGACGCCGTGAAGACGTACCCCTTCGACACCGCCAAGGCCAAGTCGCTGCTCAAGGACGCCGGCGAGAGCGCCCTGAAGGTCGACTTCTGCTACCCGACCGAGGTCACCCGCCCGTACATGCCCGCTCCGCAGGACATGTTCGAGCTGATGAAGGCCGACCTGGAGAAGGCCGGGATCACCGTCACCCCCAAGCCCATGAAGTGGGCCCCGGACTACCTGGACGCCACCGAGGCGGGCGGCTGTGCACTGCACATGCTCGGCTGGACCGGTGACTTCAACGACGGCTACAACTTCATCGGCACCTGGTTCGCCGAGTTCGACAAGCAGTGGGGCTTCAAGGACAAGGCCGTCTTCGACGCACTGAAGACCGCGTCGGCCGAGACCGACCCGGCGAAGCGGACGGACCTGTACAAGAAGGCCAACGAGACGATCATGGCGTACCTGCCGGGTGTGCCGATCTCCTCGTCGCCGCCGGCGATCGCCTTCGCCGCCGACGTCAACCCGCCGAAGGTCTCCCCGCTGACGCAGGAGAACTTCGCCGAGGTGTCCTTCAAGTAAGGACAGCGCGCACGCCGGGTCCGCCCGGTCGCGGAGCACGTCCCGACCGCGGCCGGGCGGACCCGTCTCGCTGACGGCCCGTCCCGCGCACGGACATGCCCGGGTCGGTCCCACGCACGGACGACCCGGACGAACACGGATGAACGACGCCAGGAGTACGCAATGAGAAAGGGGCACGCGGGGTGCTGCGACTCGTCGCACGACGACTGCTACAGCTGATACCCACCCTGCTCGGTCTGTCGGTTCTGCTCTTCCTGTGGCTGAACCGGCTGCCCGGCGGACCCGCTTCGGCGATCCTGGGTGAGCGGGCCACCGACGCCGAAGTGGCCCGGATCAACCGG
Source organism: Streptomyces sp. S4.7 (assembly GCF_010384365.1). Classification (NCBI taxonomy): domain Bacteria; kingdom Bacillati; phylum Actinomycetota; class Actinomycetes; order Kitasatosporales; family Streptomycetaceae; genus Streptomyces; species Streptomyces sp. S4.7. The sequence goes on from NZ_CP048397.1 coordinate 5,426,247, forward strand.
GCGCTGGGACTCGACGAGCCGGTCTGGGTCCAGTACTGGCGGTTCATCAAACGGATCTTCGAACTGGACCTCGGTACCTCCACGCAGACCGGCCAGCCGGTGTGGGAGGAATTCACCCTGCGCTTCCCGGCGACCGTCGAACTCAGCGTCGCCGCGATACTCATCGCGGTCGTGATCGGCGTCCCGGTGGGCTACTTCGCCGCGCGGCGCCGCGGCAGCTGGCTGGACGTGACCGCGGTCTCGGGCTCGCTGCTCGGCATCTGCATCCCGGTCTTCTTCCTGGCGCTGCTCCTCAAGGGCCTCTTCGCCGTCAACCTCGGTCTCTTCCCGAGCTACGGCCGGTTGTCGACCGGCATCGACGCGACGAAGATCACCGGATTCGCGGTCCTGGACGGCGTGCTGACGGGCGAGTTCGACGCCTCGTGGGACGCGATCACGCATCTCGTACTCCCGGCGGTCGCGCTCGCCTCCATCCCGCTCGCCGTCATCGTGCGGATGACCAGGGCCAGCGTGCTCGAAGTGCTGGGCGAGGACTACGTACGCACGGCCGAGTCCAAGGGCCTGGACAAGCGTGTCGTACGCGGCCGCCACGTCCTGCGGAACGCGCTCCTGCCGGTGATCACCGCCATCGGCCTGCTCACCGGCAGCCTGCTGTCCGGCGCGGTACTCACCGAGTCGGTCTTCACCTTCGGCGGGATCGGGTCCTTCATCCGCACGTCGATCGACGCCCGCGACTATCCCGTGCTCGTCGGCTTCATCCTCTTCATCGCGCTGGTGTACGTCCTGATCAATCTGCTGGTCGACGTGGCGTACAGCCTCATCGACCCGAGAGTGCGGGTGCACTGACGTGAACGCCGTCCCGAACATGACGAAGAAGGCCGACAAGATCGACCGGCTCGCGCAGCTCACCGAGCGGACCGAGAGCACCTCGGGCGCCGGACTGTGGCGCGAGGCCTTCCGGCGGCTGCGCACCAGTAAGACCGCGATCATCGGCGGTGTCGTGATCGGCCTGTTCGTGCTGATCGCGATCGTGGGCCCGTGGCTCGCCCCGTACAGCCCCACCGCGCAGGACTGGCGCGGCGAGGTCTTCCCCAACCAGGGACGCTTCGTCGGACCGCGCGGCGAGAACTGGTTCGGCCTGGACCACCTGGGCCGCGACGAGTTCTCCCGGATGCTCGTCGGTGCCCGCCAGACCCTGCTCGTGGGCGTCGTGTCGATGCTGATCGGCCTGGTGGCCGGCGCGATCGTCGGCGCCGTGTCCGGCGCCGCGGCAACGCTCGGCGGCGAGGCGGGCAAGCGCGTGGACACCGTCATCATGCGCGTCACCGACATGATGCTGGCGCTGCCCTCGCTGCTGCTGGCGGTGTCCGTCGCCGCCGTCCTCGGCCAGTCGCTGACCACGGTGATGATCGCGGTGGGCGTGGTCCAAGTGCCGGTGTTCGCACGGCTGCTGCGTGGCTCGATGCTCGCGCAGGGCAACTCGGACTATGTGCTGGCCGCCAAGGCGGTGGGCATCCGCAAGCGCCGTATCGTCCTCACCCAGATCCTGCCCAACTCGCTCAGCCCGGTGATCGTCCAGGCGACGCTCAGCCTCGCCACCGCGATCATCGAGGCCGCCGCCCTGTCCTATCTGGGCCTCGGCAATCCGGACCCGGCGATCCCGGAGTGGGGCGTGATGCTGTCACAGGCACAGCGCTTCTTCGACAACGCGCCGATGATGTCGGTCTATCCGGCGGTCGGGATCATCGTCACCGCTCTCGGCTTCACGCTGCTCGGTGAGGCGATGCGGGAAGCTCTCGATCCGAAGCTGCGAGGCTGAAGTCCCATGTCACTTCTCTCAGTTGACGCACTGTCGGTCACCTTTGCCGGGCACGCGACGGGCCGGGGCGCGGGGCGCGACACCCGGGCCGTCGACGGCGTCTCCTTCGACGTCGACGAGGGCCAGGTCGTCGGTCTGGTCGGCGAGTCGGGCTGCGGCAAGTCCGTCACCGCGCTCGCCCTGATGGGCCTGCTCCCGCGCAAGGGGGTGAGCGTCGGCGGGCGCGCCGAGTACGACGGCGCGGACCTGCTGTCCATGGACGAGAAGAAGATCCGAGACCTTCGCGGCAGTCGGCTCGCGATGATCTTCCAGGACCCGCTCTCCTCGCTCAACCCGGTCGTCCCCATCGGCATCCAGGTCACCGAGATCCTCAGCCGCCACCGGGGGCTGAAGGGCGAGCCCGCCCGCAAGGAGGCGGCCTCGCTGCTCGACCGCGTCGGCATCCCCGACCCGAACAGGCGGCTCAAGGAGTACCCGCACCAGCTCTCCGGCGGAATGCGGCAGCGCGCGCTCATCGCCATGGCGGTCGCGTGCGCGCCGCGCCTGCTGATCGCGGACGAGCCGACGACGGCGCTCGACGTCACCATCCAGGCCCAGATCCTCGAACTCCTCAAGGAGTTGGTGGACCAGGAGGGCACGGCCCTTCTGATGATCACTCATGACCTGGGTGTCGTCGCCGGCTTGTGCGACCAGGTGAACGTGCTCTACGCGGGGCGCGCGGTGGAGACGGCGGGCCGCCGCGAACTGTTCGCGCACCCCACCCATCCGTACGCGCACGGCCTGCTCGGCTCCATCCCGCGCCTCGACGCACCGCGCGGGGAGCCACTGAGGCCGATCCGCGGCTCGATCAACGACAAGATCGCGTGGGCCGACGGCTGCGCGTTCGCGCCGCGCTGCGACTTCTACACGATGGAGTGCCTGACGGGCACTCCGGAACTCACCGAACCGCGTGCGACCGGCCATCAGGTGCGCTGCGTCAACCCGGTCCTGCCGGCGGACCCCGCGGACGCGGTGGCCGGGGCCGAGGCGGCCGACGAGGCCGACGCGGCCGACCCGACCGGGCCGGCCGGTCCGGCCGAACCCACGGCGGAGGTCTCCTCATGAGCCTGCTCGAACTGGACGGTGTGAAGGTCCACTTCCCCGTCAAGAAGGGCGTCTTCTTCGACCGTACCGTCGGTCATGTGTACGCCGTCGACGGTGTCTCGCTGAAGGTCGAGGCCGGCCAGACGTACGGCCTGGTGGGGGAGTCGGGCTGCGGCAAGACCACCCTCGGCCGCGCCGTCCTGCGCCTCGTCGACATCACCGAGGGTGAGGTCGTCTTCGACGGCACGGATCTGGCGAAGCTTCCCGAGGAGGAGATGCGCAAGATCCGGCACCGCCTTCAGATGGTCTTCCAGGACCCGCTCGGCAGCCTCAACCCCCGGCAGAACATCGAGTCGATCCTCTCCGAGGGCATGGCGGCGCACGGCATCGGCGCCGACCAGGAGGAGCGCCGCGAGCGGATCAAGAAGATCCTCGCCGAGGTCGGCCTGCCCACCAACGCGCTCTCCCGCTACCCGCACGAGTTCTCCGGCGGCCAGCGCCAGCGCATCGGCATCGCACGGGCGCTGGTCCTCGAACCGGACGTGATCATCTGCGACGAGCCGGTCTCCGCGCTCGACGTCTCCATCCAGGCGCAGGTGATCAACCTCCTTGAGGAACTCCAGGAGTCCAAGGGTCTGACGTATCTCGTCATCGCCCACGACCTGGCCGTGGTCCGCCACATCTCGGACGTCATCGGGGTGATGTATCTGGGCTCCCTGGTCGAGGAGGCCCCGAGCGACGCGCTGTACGCCGAGCCGAGGCACCCGTACACGAAGGCGCTGATGTCGGCGGTACCGGTGCCCGACCCGGAGGCGGAGGACCGGCGCGAACGGATCCTGCTCCGCGGCGACCTCCCCTCCCCGGCGGCGCCGCCGGCCGGCTGCCGCTTCCACACGCGCTGCCCGTGGAAGCAGGAGACCCGGTGCGCGACGGAGCGCCCGGAGCTGACGGTCCTGGGCGACGGCCACCGGGTGGCGTGCCACTTCGCGGCGGAGATCGCGGCGGGGACGGTGGAGCGGACGAGGGCGACGGGGATCGCGGCGGTGACGGAGACCGGGGCCGGTGACGAGGCCGGGACAGAGGCGGTGTCGGAGCCGGTCTGAGGCGGGCGCTGACGCGGAGGCGGCGGGCCGGGCCGGTCGCCGGGTCGCGGCCCTAGGCCCTGTCCGGCGGATCTTCGGGGGCCCGGGACGCCTGGCACGGCACCTCGCCGCGTTGTCAAAGTCGTCCGAGTACGTCCAGTACGAGCACGATCCTCCGCCTTGCGGTGCACCGCACCACGTGGCACCAGCCGCTCCGCGGCGGGCCCGGGCTGATCCCCGAAGATCCGCCGGACAGGACCTAGCCGGGCGCGGCGCCGCTGCCCGCCGGCGGCCCGGTGGGTGGGCGCCTGAGGTGCGCGGCAGGCGGTCGGTGCCGACCCGCCGCACTTCCGTCCCGACGGGGGGAACGCGCCTGCCGACGGCGCCACCGCCGCCCACCACGAGCCCGGGGCGGCAGGCGCCTGTCCGGCGTTCACCCGGCCCAGGTAGAACTGTCGGGTGTTCCAGGAACTGTTCAGCCCCTCCGTCCAGCACTCGCTCGACCTCGCCGGCATCTTCGTCTTCGCGATCTCCGGCGCGCTGCTCGCCGTCCGCAAGAACTTCGACGTCTTCGGCATCGCGGTGCTCGCCGAGGTCACCGGGCTGGGCGGCGGGCTGATCCGGGACCTGGTCATCGGAGCCGTACCGCCGGCCGCGTTCACCGATCTCGGGTACTTCACCATGCCGCTGGTGGCCACCGTCCTGGTGTTCTTCCTGCACCCGCACGTCGAGCGCATCCAGGGCGCGGTCAACGTCTTCGACGCGGCGGGGCTCGGGCTGTTCTGTGTGACCGGCACGGTGAAGGCGTACGAGTACGGGCTCGGCCTCACCGCGTCCGCCGCGCTCGGGCTCGCCACGGCGGCGGGCGGCGGTGTCCTGCGTGACGTGCTCGCCAACGAGGTGCCGTCGCTGCTGCGCTGGGACCGGGACCTGTACGCCGTCCCCGCGATCGTCGGGGCGACGACGGTCGTCGTCTGCATCCGTTTCGACGCGCTGAACGGGCTGACGAGCGGGCTCGCCGTCGTCACCGCGTTCGTGCTGCGGCTGCTGGCGATGCGCTTCCACTGGCGGGCGCCGCGTGCGTACAACCGCCGTTCGACGGCGGCCGAGGACCCGGCGGGACCGAACATATAAGCTACCGCTCAGTAATGCACTGTTGTACCGTGCTTCACATGGCACAGGCAGCGCAGGCACCCACCGCGGACAACGAGTTCGACCGCGACACCTCCGTCACCCTTCGCGAACCGGGCGTCTACGACGCGGACCTCTCCGAGGGCTGGGCGATCCTCTCCGCCGTCAACGGCGGCTATCTGCTGGCGATCGTCGCCCGCGCGCTGCGCGACGCGCTGCCGCACCCCGATCCGTTCACGGTCACCGCCCACTACCTGACCCCGTCGCGGCCCGGCCCGGCCGTCGTGCGCACCGAGACCGTACGCGGCGGGCGCACCCTCGCCACCGGCCAGGCGTCGCTGTTCCAGTACGAGCCCGACGGCACGGAGGTCGAACGCGTCCGGGTCCTCGCGGCGTACGGCGCGCTGGACTCCCTCAGCGACGACGTCCGCACCTCGGTGAAGCCGCCCACGCTGCCGCCGCCCGAGGAGTGCCTGGGGACGGAGGACGGCCCCACCGCCTTCCCCGGCGACTCCGGCTTCACCCGGCGCGTGGTGGTCAAGCTGGCTCCCGAGACCACGGGCTGGGCGGTCGGCGAGCCGTCGGGGAAGGGCGAGGTGCGCGGCTGGTTCTCGCTGGCCGACCCGCGCGAGCCCGACCCGCTCTCCCTGCTGCTGACCGTGGACGCGTTCCCGCCGACCGCCTTCGACCTCGGGCTCACCGGCTGGACCCCGACGGTCGAACTGACCACGCACATCCGGTGCCGCCCCGCGCCCGGACCGCTTCGGGTCTTCGTGACCACGCGGAACCTGGCGGGCGGCTATCTGGAGGAGGACGCGGACGTCTGGGACAGCGCCGACCGCTTGGTCGCCCAGTCCCGCCAACTGGCCAGGGCGCCAAGGGAAGGCAGGGTGCCCGGGGCGCGGTGATCGGGCGCCACGTGCTTGCGGCATGGATGGCGAGCCCTCGTGGGACCGCGGCGTACGCGCCGGGCCACCGTCGCGGTTACGGAGCTGTACGGAGGAAGTCGCCCAGCGCCAGGGTGAGTTCGGCGGGGGCGTCCTCCTGTACGAGATGGCCCGCGCCCGCCACGGGACGCAGCTCGGCGCCGGGGATCAGCCCGGCGAGCTGCCTGCCCTTCGCCGGCGGGATCCAGGTGTCCTCCTCGCCCCAGCAGATCAGCACCGGCAGGTCCAACTCGCCGTAACGGCCCTCGATCTCATCGGTGAAACGCTGGTCGTTCTGCGCGATCTGCCGGTAGAACGCGGCCTGTCCCGCCTCCGTGCACCACGGCTCCACCAGCGCGTCCAGGATGTCGGCGCGCAGCCCGAGGTGGCCGGCCGAGCCGACGTACTCCCGCACGAGCGCGCGGTGCAGCCCGGCCGGCAACCGCGAGAAGACGTCGCCGTGTTCGCCCAGCAGCCGGTACGTGGGCGAGCCCCACGGCGCGAGCGCCACGGGATCCACGAGGGCCAGCCGCTCGTACACCGCGCCGTGCAGCAGCGTCGCGCGCAGGGCGACGCACCCCCCGAAGTCGTGTGCGACGACGGCGGGCCGCTCCAGCCCCCAGTGCGCCAGCAGGTCGCCGAAGACCCGCGCCTGCGCGCCCAGCGACACGTCCTGCCCCTGCCGCATCTCCGACGCCCCGAACCCGGGCATGTCCCACACGTACACCCGGCGCCGCCCCGCGAGGGCCCGCGCGACCCCCCGCCACACGTACGACGAGAACGGCGTGCCGTGCAGCAGCACGACGGGCGGTCCGCCGGCGGGCCCGAGAGAGGCCCACCTGACCTCCCCGGAGGAGCTGTTGAACGTGCGGTCCAGAGTCCATCCATCCATGCGCACCAGGCTAATTCCCGGGTCCGACAATTTCCCGGGCGCCGTGGGGTGGGCGGCGCCGCCCCGTCACAGCCCCCGCGCGCCGTCGATCCGCTCGCGGAGCAGGTCGGCATGGCCGTTGTGCCGGGCGTACTCCTCGACCATGTGGACCAGCACCCAGCGCAGCGACACCGCGCCGCGCCACGCGTCCTCGCCCACGATGTCGAGGCCGGGCGCCGCCGCGACGAAGCGGTCGGCGAAGGCCACTTCCGCGCGCCAGGCCTCCCACGCGGCGGCGACCACGGCCGGATCGGGGACCGCGCCGTCGAAGTCCCCGTCCGGGTCCGCCCCCGAGGAGAACCGGGGCGGCGCGTCCTCCCCGGCCATGACAGACCGGAACCAGCGCCGCTCCATGTCCGCGAGATGGCGCACGAGGCCGAGCAGCGAGAGCGTCGACGGCTGTACCGCGCGCTGCGACAGTCGCAGCTCCAGGCCGGCGCACTTCACCTCCAGCGTGGCCCGCTGGGCGCCGAGGAAATCCGCGAGCATCGCGCGCTCGTCGCCGGTGGTACGGGTGTCGAACCGCCGGTCGGGTCCGGCGGTGACGAACATCTCGGCTCTCCTGCTGGGACGGGTCATGGGGCCATCATTCACATGGCGGGCCCGCCCGCCCGTACCGGCCCCGTCCGGCCCTCTTCCGGATCCGGACCGGGGCCCCGGGCGCCCGCGGCCCGGCGCCCCGAGCACCGTCCGGGGCGCCCCGGCCAAGCCCAGGGCGACCCGCGCCCACCACGGCTCGTAGAATCGTCGGCACCATGGCTTATCTCGACCACGCCGCGACCACCCCCATGCTTCCCGAGGCGATCGAGGCGATGACCGCGCGGTTCGCCGACGTCGGGAACGCGTCCTCGTTGCACGCCGCCGGGCGGCGGGCCCGTCGTACCGTCGAGGAGGCGCGCGAAGAGCTCGCCGAAGCCCTCGGCGCGCGGCCCAGCGAGGTCGTCTTCACCTCCGGCGGTACGGAGGCCGACAACCTCGCGGTGAAGGGCCTCTACTGGTCCCGCCGCGACGCCGACCCGGTCAGAACGCGCGTGCTCGCCAGCCCCGTGGAGCACCATGCCGTCCTCGACGCCGTCGACTGGCTCGGCGAGCACGAGGGCGCGAACGTCGAGTACCTGCCCGTCGACGGCTACGGCAGGGTCTCCCCGGCGACCCTGCGGGAGGCCATCGAACGCAACCCCGACGACGTCGCCCTGGCCACCGTCATGTGGGCGAACAACGAGATCGGCACGATTCTCCACGTACACGGACTCGCCGAGGTGGCGGCCGAGTTCGGCGTGCCGCTGCACTCGGATGCCGTCCAGGCCTTCGGGCAGACCGAGGTCGACTTCGCCGCGTCCGGACTCGCCGCGATGACCGTCACCGGACACAAGATCGGCGGGCCCTACGGTGTCGGCGCGCTGCTCCTCGGCCGCGAGTACACCCCCGTCCCCGTTCTGCACGGCGGCGGCCAGGAACGCCACGTGCGCTCGGGCACGCTCGACGTTCCCGCGATCGCCGCGTTCGCCGTCGCGGGGCGGCTCGCCGCGGAACGGCGGGGCGAGTTCGCACGCGACGTCGGCGCCCTGCGCGACGAGCTGATCGCCTCCGTACGGAAGGCCGTGCCGGACGCGGTCCTCGGCGGCGACCCCGTCGACCGTCTCCCCGCCAACGCCCACTTCAGTTTCCCCGGCTGCGAGGGCGACTCCCTGCTCCTGCTGCTGGACGCGCAGGGCATCGAGTGCTCGACCGGATCGGCGTGTACGGCGGGGGTCGCGCAGCCCAGCCACGTACTGCTGGCCACCGGCACCGACCCCCAACTGGCGCGCGGCACGCTCCGGTTCTCCCTCGGCCACACCTCTACGGAGGCGGACGTCAAGGCGCTCGCGGCGGCGATCGGGCCGGCGGTGGGGCGGGCGCGGACGGCGGGGCTGTCTTGACGGGGTCGGTGTCGGCGCGTGCGGGTTGGTGGTGGGGGTGTCCTCACACCGGTGGCCCCGACGGTCACCTACCACCGTCCACCTCCCGCGGGAGGGAAGGGGGACGCGCAGGGGTCGTGGCCGGACACTCAGGCTGATTTGTGGCGCGTGGACAACCCGGCTCCCCCGAGACCAACGAGCCTTGCACGCGCCGTAAATCACGCCGTCCGGCCATGACCCCGGAGCGGCCCCCGGCCACCCACCCGCACCCACCCAGCCCGTCCGGCGCTTGAGGACACCCCACCACCGGCCCGCGGATTTGAAGCCCGTCCGGCGTTTGAGGACAACGACCACCGGCCCGCAGGCGCGGGCACACCCGGACCCCGCACCCCCGCCGGACGGCACACGCGGACCCCGCACCCCGCCGGACGGCAGTGGCTAGCGCCGCGCAACCCCCACCGCCCGCACCAGCTTCATGTAGCGGTCCCAGTCCCAGTGCGGACCCGGATCCGTGTGGTCCGTTCCCGGCACCTCCACGTGGCCGATGATGTGCTTCCGGTCGACCGGTATCGCGTACCGCTCACAGATGCCCGCCGTGAGCCGCGCCGACGACTCGTACATCTCGTCCGTGAAGTCCTCCGGCCGGTCCACGAACCCCTCGTGCTCGATGCCGACGCCGCGTTCGTTGTACGCGCGGTTCCCCGCCTGGTACGCCACGTCCAGCTCGCGGATCATCTGCGCCACGTGCCCGTCCTTGCGCACCACGTAGTGCGTGGCCGCCTGGTGCGCCGGGTCCTTGAAGACCTTCAGGGCCGTCAGGAAGCTGCCCTGCACGACATGGATGATCACCCTGTCCACGGTGTAGTCGTCGGGCCGGTCTGCCCGGCGCCAGTTCGCCGACGACGCCGCCACCCACTCGGCGCCCGCGTGATCCAGCTCACCCGGCTTGCGCGGCTTCTCCACCCCCGGCACCCGGTACCAGAGCCTCGTCGCGTCGTCCTGCCCCGCCACGATCGCGGTCGCTGTGCCGCCCACCACCACGGCCACGCCGCCGATCAGCAGCGTGCGCCGCCCGATCCCCGGCCCTTCTCCGGCCGGGGCCCCGCCCGTGCCGGAGCCTTCCGCACCGGCGGTGTCACCGCTCGCGCCGCTGCCCGCGGCGCCCCGCTTCCTCTTGCCCATGGTCCGACAACGGATACTCGCGCGACTCTGGTTCCCCGGCACCCTTACGCTGGTGTGGCTATGACTCAGACACCCCAGCGCCCCCTCCGTGTGCTCGCCGCCATGTCCGGCGGTGTGGATTCCGCCGTCGCCGCCGCCCGCGCCGTCGACGCCGGTCACGATGTGACCGGCGTCCACCTCGCGCTCTCCGCGAACCCGCAGTCGTTCCGTACGGGCGCGCGGGGCTGCTGCACCATCGAGGACTCGCGCGACGCGCGACGGGCCGCCGACGTCATCGGCATCCCCTTCTACGTATGGGACCTCGCCGAGCGCTTCCGTGAGGATGTCGTCGAGGACTTCATCGCCGAGTACGAGGCAGGGCGCACCCCGAACCCGTGTCTGCGGTGCAACGAGAAGATCAAGTTCGCGGCGCTGCTCGACAAGGCGATCGCGCTCGGGTTCGACGCCGTCTGCACCGGCCACTACGCGACGGTCGTCACCGGCCCCGACGGGGTCCGTGAGCTGCACCGCGCGAGCGACATGGCCAAGGACCAGTCGTACGTCCTCGGTGTGCTCGACGAGCGCCAGCTCGCGCACGCCATGTTCCCGCTCGGGGACACCCTCACCACGAAGGACGAGATCCGCGCGGAGGCCGAGCGCCGCGACCTGGCCGTCGCGAAGAAGCCCGACAGCCACGACATCTGCTTCATCGCCGACGGCGACACCCAGGGCTTCCTCGCCGCCCGTCTGGGCAGGGCCGAGGGGGACATCGTGGACGAGGCGGGCGCCAAGGTCGGCACCCACGACGGCGCGCACGGTTTCACCATCGGCCAGCGCAAGGGCCTGCGGATCGGCCACCCGGCGCCGGACGGCAAGCCGCGCTACGTGCTGGACATCTCGCCCGTCGACAACACCGTGACGGTCGGCCCCGTGGCCGCCCTCGACATCGGCGCCCTGACGGCCATCAGGCCCCGCTGGTGCGGCGGCACCGCCCCGTCCGGCCGCGGCACGTACACGGCGCAGCTGCGCGCCCACGGCGACGAGACGGCGGTCAGGGCCGAACTGATCGACGGCACCCTGCACGTCGAGTTCGCCGAGCCCGTACGGGGCGTGGCGCCGGGCCAGGCGATCGTGCTGTACGACGGCACGCGCGTGGTCGGCTCGGCCACGATCGCGACGACGGAGCGCCGCACGGGAGCCCTGGCAGGCTGACCGGCCGGTCAATCGATCAACAGGGCTGGCCCCGTCCGTCCGCCCGTCATAGGCTGCCCATGCGGATCGTCCGCACGTGTACCTATACGGCGGGGACTCTCCCCGTTCCGTCGGGAGGTCGATGGTGCTCCTGCGATTTCGGGTGGCCAATCACCGCTCGATTCGTGACGAGCGCGAGCTGTCGCTCATCGGCACGGACCTGAACGAGGGCACCGCTCGTGATACCGGCCTGCGCCATGACGAGCGTGCCGTGACGGCCCTTCCGGCCATCGGCGTCTTCGGAGCCAACGCCTCCGGCAAGACCAATCTGATGAGCGCGCTGCGCGACATGCGTGACGCCGTCAGGGTCTCCTTCGCCGACTGGCAGAAGTCGCCCGGCGTGCCCCGTAAGCCTTTCAAGCTCGATCCTGGCTCTGCCGAGGAAACAAGCCTTTACGAAGTCGATCTCACACTCGGCCGGAAGCCGGTCCGTTTCACCTACGGGTTCGAGCTCTCGGACGACCGCGTGGAGGCCGAATGGCTGCACGCGTACCCGCGGGGCGTGCGTGAGATCTGGTTCGACCGGGAGGCCGACCGACCGGAGTCGGAGGGTGGCGAGTTCGTCTTCGAGAGCGACACCTTCACGGGGCAGCGGGAAGCGCTGGTCGGCTTCACCCGGCCCGATGCCCTCTTCCTGTCCACCGGCGCCACCGCCAACGACCCGCAGCTGTCCGCGCTGTACCGGTGGTTCCTCGACAACCTGTGGCTGATGACTCCTGGTGAGGACGTTGTCCACCGGACCAAGTGGACTACAGGTCTCCTCCAGGACCCGGGCCTCAAGGGCGGGTACAACGAGCGGATCCTGCATCTGCTGTCCGTGGCCGACCTCGGTGTGACAGGTATTGAGATCGACCGTGAGACGGATGAGATCCGCCTGCGGCACCGCACGACAGGGGGCAAGGACGTATCGCTGGACTTCCTTGCCGAGGAGTCGTTCGGCACGCACGCGTGGTTCGCCTTCCTCGGCCCGATGCTCACCGTGCTCGACAAGGGTGCGGTGCTCCTCGTGGACGAGCTGGATTCCAGCCTGCACCCCACGCTGGCGGCGGAGGTGGTACGGATCTTCCAGGATCCCAAGGCCAATCCGAACAACGCCCAACTGATCTTCACCACACATGACGCCACCCTGCTGGGCAGCGAGGTTCTGGACCGGCCGCTCGGCCGCGACCAGGTGTGGATCACGGCGAAGGACCGGTCGGGAGCGACCGAGTTGTATCCGCTGACCGCCGCCCACCCGGCGGACGGCGAGAACCTGGAACGCGGCTATCTGCGGGGCCGGTACGGCGGTGTGCCGCGGGTGAGTGCGGGCGAGATCGCCCGAGAAGTGTCCTGGCAGGAGGCGAAGGCGACAGCGTGAGTACGCGGGGTGGCGGGCAGCGGGATGGCGAGTCGGGGGAGAACACGACGCCGAAGCGGAAGAAGCGCAGGGGGAGCAAGGGGGACGAGCAGCCGCTGGCACCGCCCCCGCCTCCGCCGCCGACCGAATCCCGTGCTGAGCGTGTGCTCTATGTCGGCTGCGAGGGCGAGTCCACCGAGCCTGACTACCTCAACCTCCTCAACTCCGCGTTCGGGGGCGGCAGTGGGCACGAGGGCCAGCGCTTCCGTATCCAGCCGGTCTATGCCAAGAACGGCATGACCCCCGCGCAGGCCGTCGCATCCGTACGCGACACCGCGAAGGAGGACGAGGCATGGGCCCTGTTCGACCGCGACGGCCACCACGACATTCCACAGGCGCTGCGGGAAGCCGCCGAGGACTCGACGGAGATCTGTTTCTCCCATCCGTCCTTCGATCTGTGGCTGCTGCTCCACTTCCAGGCGTTCGGCGGGAGTCAGAGCGGGAGCAGCAAGCTCGTGGTCGAGAAACTGCGGCAGGCCCATCCGGCCTTCAAGGGATTCGACAAGAGGAACGACAAGAGCATCAAGGACGACCGGCGCGCGGCGCTGAGTGACCCGCAGAAGGTGAAGGACGCCGTGTCCAACGCCAAGAGCCTGGTCAAGCAGTGCGAGCACGGATCATGCAGGGCGGACAACGCCAAGACGCACCCTTACGATCGCGACAAGCCGGCGAAGTCGACTACCGCGTGGTCCGCACGCTCCGGGCACGCCCCCGAATGCGAAGTACTCCGAAGGGACCCGTCGACCGACGTATGGCGGCTGGTGGTGAGTCTGGGGATCGTTCCGGATTCCACACGGTCGGCATCGCGCCGAGGATACGGTTACGCGGGAGCGGGCCAGGGCGCTTAGGCTGCCGGAGCACTCCGGAGCACTCCGGCCTCCCAGCGTACGAAGGAATGGCGCGTGGCCAGAATCACCCTGCCCGAACTCGAACGGCACCTCTTCTCGGCCGCTGACATCCTGCGCGGACGGATGGACGCCTCGGAGTACCGCGACTACATCTTCGGGATGCTGTTCCTGAAGCGGGCCTCGGACGAGTTCGAACCCGAGTGGACGCGGGAGTACGAGGCGGCGCTGGAGAAGTTCGGCGACGAGGCCAAGGCGCTGAAGCGGGCCAACGACCCGGATCGCTACCCCCGGGTGTTCTTCGTGCCGCCACGGGCGCGCTGGTGGAAGGGCCCGCATGTCCTTGATCCCGAGCGTCCGGACGAGGCCGTGCCCGGAGTCGGCCGCCTCACCAGCCAGGTGGGCGAGAAGCTGGACCAGGCGCTGGACGCCCTTCAGGAGGGCAACAGGAAGCTGGCCGGAGTCACCTCACACATCACGTTCAATGAGGTCGTCGGCACGAAACCCCGCTTCACCGACCCGGAACTCCGTTCGCTGATCCGCCACTTCAGCCTTTACCGGTTGCGCAACGAGGATTTCGAGTTCCCGGACATGCTGGGTGCCGCGTACGAGTACCTGCTCGGCCGGTTCGCGGACTCGGCCGGGCAGAAGGGCGGCGAGTTCTACACGCCGCGCGCGGTGGTGCGGATGATGGTCCGCCTTGTCGATCCGAAGCCCACGGAGTCCGTCTACGACCCGTGCGCGGGATCGGGCGGCATGCTGATCGCGGCGCGCGAACATGTCGAGGAGCACGGCGGCAACCCCGAGGAGCTGGGCGTCAACGGGCAGGACAAGAACGGCCCTTCCTGGGCAATGGCCAGTATGAACATGGTGCTTCACGGCATTCGCGACGCCGACTTGAAGCACGGCGACACACTCACGGAGCCACTGCATCTGGATGGGGACAAACGGCTCCGCACCTTCACCAAGGTGCTCTCGAATCCACCGTTCTCACTGAACTACGACGCGGACGCGGTGGCACGTGCCGACAAGGACCACGGCACGCGGATGGAATGGGGCTGGGCGCCCGAGAGCGGCAAGAAGGCCGACCTGATGTTCGTCCAGCACATGGTGTCCGTGCTGGAGGAGCGCGGTGTGGCGGCGATCGTCATGCCGCACGGCGTGCTGTTCCGGGGCGGTAAGGAACGCGACATCCGTAAGGCGCTGCTCGCGAAGGACTGCGTCGAGGCGGTGATCGGCCTCGGTCCGAACCTGTTCTACGGGACCGGTATCCCGGCGTGTGTGCTCGTGCTGCGACGGCCGTACCAGAAGCGGGGTAAACGGGAGAAGAAGGTCCTGTTCATCAACGCGGACCGCGACTATACGGTGGGTCGAAACCAGAATGAACTGGGCCCCGAGCACGTGGAGAAGATCGTCACCGTCTTCCACGAGTGGCGCCAACTCCCCGGCTACTCACGAGAAGTGAACGTGGCGGACCTGCTGGCGGTGGATGCCAACCTCAACATCCGCCGGTGGGTGGACAATTCACCGCCGGCCGAGACCCAGGACGTACGAGCGCACTTGTACGGGGGCGTTCCGGTGGCGGAGGTCGCGGACCAGAAGCCGCTCTTCACGGCGTACGGGGTCGACGCGGCGGCGCTCTTCGCCGAGCGGGAGGACGACCCGGAGTACTACGACTTCCTGGACGAGGGACCGGAGGCGACGGCGAAGCGCATTCCCGGCCTCGCGGCGGAGTCCGAGAAGCGGTTGTGGGTGGAGTACGAAGACTGGTGGACGAAGCAGAGGCCCCGCTTCGGCCAACTGGCGGCGGACCGACGGCTGATGGAGCTTCGCGGTTCGCTGGTGAGCGGGTTCACCTCGTCGGTGGGCGGGGTCGGTGTCCTGGACGATTACACGACGGCCGGCATCATGGCCGACTGGTGGATGGCGAACCGCTACGACCTCAAGGCGTTGGCGGCGGGTGGGTTCGAGCGGGTATTGACGGGCTGGGTCGACGCGGTCGAGGCGATCGTGGATCCGGTGATGCCGCCGGATCCGGAGAGCGACGGTGGCACACCGGCGAAGAAGCCGACGGTCCCGACGGCGGACCGCCGCCGCGCGATGGACCACCCGGTGGTACGGGAGCTGATCCCCGAGTTCCTGGACGCGGTCGCGACGGCCGACTCCGCGGTGGCGACGGCGGACACGGCGCAGCGGACGGCGCTGGATCGGTTGGCGGAGGCCAGGCCGGCGCCGGTGGCCGAGGACGACGAAGGTGAGGACGGCGCGGAGGAGCCGGGCGACGAGGTCGCGGCGGCGGAGCCGGTGTCCCCGGAGGAGATCACCCGGCTGGAGAAGGTGCTTGCGGCGCGGAAGCGGGAACTGACGGCCGCCAAGAAGAAGCGCAAGGCGCTGGACGACCAGTTCCTGAAGGACCTGCGCGCGGCTGCGGATGTCGCGATCGCGACGGAGGGTGAGGCGGAGCGGGTGGTGCTGGAGGTCCTGGACGGCGACTTGAGCCGCCGCTTGGGCGCGGCGGTCGCTTCGGGGCGGCGGGAGTTGGTGGCGGCGTTCCGTCGTTGGGCGGAGAAGTACGAGGTGTCCCTGACGGAGCTTGAGGCGGAGAGCGACGGGGCGGCGGGGGAGCTGACGGGGTGGCTGAGGGAGCTGGGTTATGCGCGCACCAACTAACTCGGACGGCAGGGTCGGCCGGACAGTGCTCGCTCGTTACCTGCGGGGCATTGAGACGGGAAAGAGTCCCGTCGCGGAGGACACTCCTGCTGGTGATGGCGAGTGGGGGGTACTCAAGGTGAGTGCGGTTCAGCCTGGCGGTTTTCAGGCGTTGGAGAACAAAGTTGTCCGAGATGCAGTGCATATCCGCCCATCATTTCAAGTGCGGTCGGGCGATCTGCTTATGACGCGAGCCAATACGGAGGCGCTCGTCGGACTGGCTTGCGTGGTGGACTCACCTCCCCAACGATTGATGCTGAGCGACAAGACACTCCGCCTTCAGGTCGATGAGGATGTAGCTGATCCGAGATTCGTTGCGCTGGCCTTGTTGCAGCCCGCTACGCGCGCGCAAATTCGAGGGTTGGCGACCGGTACGAGCGCCAGCATGAAAAATATCAGCCAGGCTCATATCCGCTCGCTCCGGGTGCCGGAGATTCCTCTGACTCAGCAGCAGAGCATCGTTGCCGCTCACACGGCGTTCGCGCGGCGGATCGGCGCTCTGGAAGGGGTGCTCGGCAAGCTAGGTGTTGCTGAAGAGGCCATTGTCTCACGAGTGATGACGGATGCCGTTGACAGAATTCCGCTAGGGAAATGGCTCGACCGGATCGAGGCGGGAAAGAGTCCCCTGGCCGAGGACACTCCCGCAGGAGACGCGGAGTGGGGAGTGCTCAAGGTCAGTGCAGTGCAGGCGGGTTGGTTCAAGAGCATGGAGAACAAGACCGTCCGAGACCCTGCCCTCATCAATCCGCAGTACGAAGTTCGTCATGGTGACCTGATCATGACTCGTGCCAACACCGAGCAACTGGTCGGACTGGCATGTATCGCACGCAATCCGGAGCCCCGACTGATGCTGAGCGACAAGACTCTGAGACTTGTACCGGATGAAGCGGTAGGGGACTCCGGATTTATAGAACTCGTACTGCTTAGCGCTGGAGTTCGCAGGCAGGTGAAGGCGAGGGCAACCGGTACGAGTGGCAGCATGAAGAACATCGGGCAGGCCGCAATTCGTCAATTGCTTGTGCCCGATGTGCCGACGGAGGAGCAGCGTCAGATTGTCGCTGCCGTAGAGGCAAGCCGACGTCGCGTCGAGAATCTGCGGGGAAAGATCGCGAAGCTGCGAACCGTACAGCAGGGCCTGGTCGAGGACTTGCTTAGCGGGAAGGTGTGCGTTCCGGCGACCTGAGCGGTCAGGTAGCGGACATCCGCCGGTGTCATGTCAGAGGTGTGAACACTCCGGCTTTCACCCCGCGTATCAGCGCACGGAAGGCAACCTCCTTGGTCGTGAACGACCCGCTCGGCCTGCTGCTGTCGCGAAGGGCGCGGCCGTCCTCCGTCGTGGCGACTTCAACGCAATTGTTGCCGCCCCCCGCGCAGAACGATGAGCGCCGCCACTTGCTGTCAGTCAATGTCGTGCCTCTCACAAATCGCGGGCGATGGACCTGATGAGCTTCTGTGACTCGTCAGGAGGAAGCGCGGAGCGCTCCATGAGGTCCAGCAGCGAACGATAGTTCGCCAGCGGCGTCGGGGCATCTACGAAGTGGGCACCGAACGACGTATCCAGCTGGACTGTGTCCAACTCCGGCACAACTCCGTCGGCGTAGAGGATCGACTGGCCCGCGCCGTGGAAAGCGCCCGCACTGAAGGGAATGACCAGCAGCGTCACGTGAGGTTGGTCGGCTGCGTCGGCCAGATGGTGCAGCTGCTGGCGAGCGACTTCATGTCCGCCGAACTCCAGCCGGAGCGCCGCCTCATGGATGATGCCGACGTAGGGGGTCGGGTTCTCCCCTGTGAGGATGGATTGACGCCCCATGCGATGCGCGACTCTCAGCTCGACCTCCAGTCGTGGCAGCTCCGGCACAGCGAAGTCGAAAATCGCCCGCGCGTGCTCCTCGGTCTGTAGGAGGCCGGGCAAGTGCACGGTCTGTGCTGTTCTGATGGCTGCGGCGTGGTACTCGATCTCGGAAACATCGAGGTAGCCATCAGGAAGCTTGCCCCGGTATTCAGCCCACCAATATCGAGTTCGGCGGGTGGCGGCCATGGCGGCCAACGCGTCGATCAGTGCTGTGTCCGGACACTTGTAATGGCAAGCGATCTGCCGTACCCGGTCCTCGCTCAGTCCCGTCCGGCCGGCTTCGATGTTGGAGATCATTGTTCGGTCCGCGCCCAACATGGAGGCCGCACCCTGGATGGAGATGCCGGCCTGCTCGCGCATGCGGCGCATTTCGCTTGCCAGGCGCCGCTGACGGCCGGTGGGGGCGTTTCGTTGGGCCATGAGTCCTCTTCCCGTGCGCGCACAAGTGTGTCAGGGCGATCAGCCCGACGCCAGTGAGTCGACGATCGACTCACTCATTCGTGAATGATGACTCACATGTGAGTCGCAATGTTCTAGTGTGTGACTCGCGCCGCTCACCCCGCGTCAACGGAAGCGCACCGGCTCCCCCTGCCCGCCCGGGACGGCAGGTCCACACCGGCATTGCCACCGCCGACGCCCGCACCGCAAGACACCCGCAACTCCGAGCGGCCCAACGCAACCCACCCACGTCACGTCACGCACCCAGGAGGTGCCTCGTGAGCACTGACCCGCAACCGAAGCCCGTCGCGGGCCCCGAGTTTGATCTGGGCCCCGACGCGAACCCTCAACTGCACCCCGTCCCGATCCCGTTCACCGAACCCTGGCAGTACGAACTCAGCTTCCCCTGCGATCCGCGCGGCCCCCGTATCGCCCGTACCACCCTGCGGGCCGTCCTCAGCGCCCACGGGCTCACCGAACTCACCTACCGCGCCGAGCTGTTGGCCTCCGAGCTGGCCACCAACTCCGTGCGGCACACCAAAGGGCCGGCCGCCGTGCGCCTGCACTGGCTGTTTCCCGTCCTGCGCGTGAGCGTCTGGGACATGAGCCCGGATCTGCCAGAGCCCCGCCGCCGGCCCGGCGGCCCGCGCGGGGGCGCCGAACAAGAAGGCGGGCGCGGGCTGGTGATTCTCGATCTCGTCGCCGACCGGTGGGGCGGCTGCGCCATAGGGGAGGGGCCGTACGGGCCGGGCGGTAAGACCATCTGGTTCGAACTCGCCCTGAACTCGGGCCCGCCACCCGACGCTGGAGCCGCCTCCTCCCTCGCGGCCTAAGCCTTCCGCCGTACCCGTCCGTGCCACCGGCGCCCTCGATCACCCGCGGGTAGAGTTCCGCGTACGTCCCTTCGGGTGGCGCGCGGGACGCACGGTGACGGGGCGAGGGCGGTGGGAGGCCAGCGTGGGGCAACCGGAGTACGACAAGACCGAGAAGCCGCTGATCGACCAGCTGGTCGCCATGGGGTGGGAACACCTCCAAGGCGCGCCGCCGGGTGAACCCGCCACACGACCCGCCGCCTCCGGCCGTACCTCGTTCGCCCAGATCGTCTACGCGGACCGGTTCCGTACCGCCGTGGCTCGTTTCAACCCCGGTCCGACCGGCGGCACTTGGCTCTCCGGCGCGCAACTCGACCACCTGCTCGCGCGAGTCAGTGGCACAGCCCCCGGCCAAGGCCCCGTGGAGCACGGCGTGGCGGGCAACGCGGAAGTGACCAAGCTGCTCAGGCTGGGAGTCAACTCCCGGACCGTTCCCGGCTGGCGCAAGGGGGACCCGGAGCACATCCGGCTGGTCGACTGGGACGGGGAGTTCGCCACGGGGGCCGGACAGAAGAACGGAGGCGGACAAGGAAGCGGACAGGGAAAGGGACGGTACGGCGGGAACGACCTCCTCCTCGTCTCCCAGTTCCGCGTCGAGCGCGACGGCGTCCAGGCCGCCACGCCGGACCTCGTCCTGTTCGTCAACGGCCTGCCCTGGGTGGTCGTCGAGTGCAAGGCGCCCTTACTGACCGCGAACGACAGTCGCGCCGCGCTCGACGCGGCAGTCGAAGAGGCGGTCGGCTACGCCGGAGTCGGCGCGGCGACGGCCGTGGGCGAGTTCGTCCGGTACGCGCAGGTCCTCGTCGGCACGGATCGCGATCACGCCGAGCTGGGCACCGTCACCGCCGAGCCGCAGCACTTCGCTCCCTGGCGGACAGTCAGCCCGTACACCGAGGCTCATGTACGGCAAGAGGTAGGGAAGGCCGCGACCGTACCTCTCACTGCCCAGGACGTACTCGTCGCCGGAGTGCTGCGCCCCGCCCATCTGCTCACTCTCGTAAGGGACTTCACCACCTGGACCGGGAGCGGCTCCCGCACTGTCAAGATCATCGGGCGCTATCAGCAGTTCCGGGCCGTGTCGACCATCGCGCGGCGGCTCCGGAACCGGAACGCCGCCGTCTCGGCGGGGTTGGTGACCGATCAGCGGGGCGGGGTCGTCTGGCATACGCAGGGCTCGGGCAAGAGCCTGACCATGGCGTTTCTCGTACGGCACCTGCGTAGCAACCCGGACCTGTCCGGGCACAAGGTGGTCGTCATCACCGACCGGATCGACCTGGAGAAACAGATCCGGACCAGCCTCGCCGCGAGCGACGAGAAGGTACACCGGGCGGGAAGCGTCAAGGGCGCCCGCAGTTCTCTGGCCGTCCCTGTGCCTGATCTCACGCTGGTGATGATCCAGAAGGCGCAACGGGACGACACCGCGTATGACGGGACGGCGGAGTCCCTGGGAGAGGAGGAGACGGCGGACAGTGCGGACGGTCAGGAAGAAGACGAATCCGACGCACAGCACACCGGGCCCCACCTCCACAACCAGGTCGCCAACGCGGACCACGAGATCGTCGTCCTGATCGACGAAGCCCACCGCGGCCATGCCCGCTGGCAGCATGCCCGGCTGCGCGCCATGCTGCCGAACGCCGTACTGATCGGCTTCACCGGCACTCCCATCATCGACAAGCGTCGAAAGACGACCGAGGAGATCTTCGGGCCGTTCGCCGACACCTACACGCTGCGGGACGCCGAGCGGGACCGCTCGGTGGTGCCCGTACGGTACGAGGCGTTCAGCGTGCCGCTCGAAGTGGTCGAAAAGGCCGCACTGGACGCCGAGTTCGACGAGAAGGTCCCGGACGACCCGGAACGGCGCGTCCGGGTGCTCAAGAGGTTCGCACGCAGGAAAGAGATCCTGGAAGCACCCTCCGTCATCGCGGAGAAGGCCGACCACATACTGCGGCACTGGGCACGCTCAGCTCTGCCGGACCGTTTCGGGGCGCAAGTCGTGGCCGTGTCCAGGCTGGCCGCTGTCCGCTACCAGGAGGCTCTGCTCGACAAGCGCGACCTGCTACTGGCACGTCTCGACGCGCTGCCTCCGGACCTCATCCACGATCCCCTCGCCGCGCTGAACGCCACGGAGGAGCAGCGCGAGCTGCTCGACATCCTGCCGCACCGCGACGTTCTCGCGTCCATCGACGCCGCGGTGGTGATCTCCCCGGCCCAGCCCGGCAAGCCCAAGGACCCCGAGTGCTGGAGCGCCTGGACGGCCAAGTCCCACCAGGACGCGCACATCGAGCGTTTCAAGCGGGGTGTCGGCGACCCGCACGCCGCAACGGACGACCCCTCGTGGTACGTCGACCCGCATGGAACGGTGTCGCCGGGGTGGGGCACGGCGACCGGGAGCGGAGAGGTCTGGCACGAGAACCGCGTCGATGATACGAGCGAGAAGAGAGATGAGAACGCGGCGAGGGGCGCGGCCGGATCTCCGGAGACAGAGGAGGGGCCGATGGCCTTTCTCCTCGTCCAGTCCATGCTGCTCACCGGTTTCGACGCGCCTGTGGAACAGGTTCTCTACCTGGACAGGGGCATGGCGGGTGCGGGGCTCCTTCAGGCCGTCGCCCGCACCAACCGCCCCCACCACGCCAAGGCATGGGGCCAGGTCGTCGACTTCGTCGGCATCGGCCCCGAGCTGGCACGCTCCCTCGCGGCATACGACCAGGCGCATCTGCGCCACGTGTACGGCTATGACGAAGTGACGGTCGACCACCTCAACCGTGCGGACTCAAGTGACGGTTCGCACGGGGAGCCCCGAGGCGAACAGCAGCCGCGCGAGGGTCTGTTGCTCCAGTCCGACGCCGCCGCCGATGCGCTGCTGGCCGATCTGGAACGGAGGATCGGTGAGTTCCTGGCGCTGCGAGGCATCGAGGACGTCACCGACCTTGCCGACGAAGGCCCCAGCGAGGACCTGCTCGCCTCGCTCGCGGATCCATACCTGCGGGGTGAGTTCGACGAACTCGTCAGGGACTTCCTCACCTCGGTCAACGCGGTGCTGCCGCGCCCCGAGGCGCTGCGCCACGAACACGCCGCACGACTGCTTGGCGAGACCCAGATCCTGGCCAGGCACCGATATCTGGACGGGCGCGACCAGTTCAGCCCGCGACGTTACGGGGCCAAGGTGCGGCAGCTGATCTCGCAGCACCTCAAGGTCACCGGAATCGAGCAGCGCATCCCACCCCTCGAGATCTCCGACCCCACTTTCATGGCGCGCGTCGACGCCAACAGCGACACACGTGCCAGGACCGCGTACATGACGAGCCGGCTCAGCCTGCACATCACGGCGGAGATCGCTGCCGACCGGGGCCGGTACACGAAGTTCAGTGAACGGCTCGAAGAGATCACCCGCCGCATGGCGCAGGACTTCGAACAAGCCGCGGCCGACCTGACCCGCCTGATCGGCGATGTGAACACGGCGGAGGGAGAGCAGGACGACTCAAGTGGACTGGCCCCGCACACCGAACAGCCCATCTACCGGTTGCTGCGGCAGCGGCTCGTGGACGCCGGGGCCGTCGAGATGCCGCCAGGTGTGGACTTCCACCAGGCGGCACGGGGGCTGGCGGCCGACATAGCGCTGTGGGTACGGCCGCCCCAGTTCCTCACCGGCGATGACGCCCAGGACCTGGTGCGCCGGAACCTGCGCGCCAGGCTCGAAGAAGGCCTGGGCATGGACTGGGACGACACCAGCCCCCTCGCGAACCACCTGCTGGAACTCGCGCTGCGGCGGAGGGACGATTTCCTGGGCCACGGGGGTGGATGAGCGCCGCGACCGAGCCCGGGGCGGCTCTGTCCGGGGCGAGTGGTAGGAATGGCCGGTGACCACTTCCGTCCAGCAGGCGATCGCGGCTCTTCCGGTACCTGGGGATTGGCTGTGGCAGGTCGTCGTACGGCCCCGTAGGCGCACCTTGGGCATTGAGGTGGCGCCTGACGGCGGAGTGCTGTTCGCGGTACCGGCGAATGCCGACCCGGCGGCCGTCGCCGACGCCGTACGGTCCCGTTTGCCGCGACTTGTGCATGAGGTAAGGCGCAGGCAGGAGCGGTCGGCGGAGCCGGTGAAGGAGCTGGTGGGAGGCACGGGAATGGCCTACCTCGGGCGTCGCCACCGGCTGAAGCTCGTCCCTGCGGGGGAGGGTCAGCGGGTGCGTTTGTACCGCGGCCGGCTGGAACTGCCCCGGCCGGACACGCCGGACGAGGGGGCGCTGCGGATCGCCGAGTGGTACGCGGTGTGCGGCAGCCGGTGGCTCTCGGCGCGTATCCCTTCTCTCGCGTCGCGTGTAGGGGTGACCCCAGGCTCGGTCAGGGTGCGCGATCTCGGCCGCCGTTGGGGCGCTCGTGAACGCGACGGATCGATCACGGTGCACTGGGCGACCATGCAACTGGCCCCGGCTCTGGTGGACTTGGTCCTTGTCCACGAGTTGTGCCATGTGCGCGCCGCGGGACACGGCGCCGCGTTTCGGCGGGAGGTGCGCCTCGCACTCGCGGACGCCGAGGAGCGGGAGCGTTGGTTCGAGGAGGAAGAGCCTCATCTGTGGCGCGGGGCGGTTCGTTAGCGGCCGTGCGGTGTGCCGAGCTGCAACTCTGCCGCTCGGGCCTCGCCGCCCTTCGGGGCTGACCGGCTCCTGGAGGGCTCCCTGCCGAGGAGCGCCGGCCGCGCCGCGCGGGGGCTTCAGCCCGCCGTGCCCGTTACCCAAGCGTGATCAGGCGGACTCTTGTGCCCCGTGAGGGGCCTGCTCCAGGGTGCATGTATGCGCATACAGGCAGCGCATACATGCCGCCCTCCAGCTCCGTCGAGCCGCCCCCCGTTCTGCTCCCCCCAAGGAAGTACGACGCCATGACGCATGTCCCCGCCCCACGCCGCCGAACCGTTCTGGGCGGGGCCGCCCTCGGTACGCTCGCCACCGCGGGCCTGTCCGTACAGGAAGCCCTGGCCGCCCCGGTCGCAGCTCCTGCCGCCCCCGGCGACACCGCCCCGGGGGCGGTCACGTACCGGAACAAGCAGATCCTCATCGGCGGCAAGCCCGTGCTCGTACTCGCCGGAGAGATCCACTACTTCCGTCTGAAGAAGGCCGACTGGCAGTCCAGGCTCGACAAGGCCAAGGCCGCCGGCCTCAACACCATCGCCACCTACATCCCCTGGATGTGGCACGAACTGCCCGACGGCACCATCGACGTCACCGGCCGCACCCGCCCGGAGCGCGACCTCGGCGCCTTCATCGACCTCTGCCACCGCAACGGCTTCCTCTTCATAGCCCGCCCCGGTCCCTTCACCATGGCCGAGCTGAAGGGCGAGGGCGTCCCCGAGCGGGTGCGTAAGGACCACCCCGAGATCGTCTCCACCGGCTGGAACGACGCTCCCGCCACCACACCCACCGTCGACTACCTCGCGCCCGCGTTCCTCAAGGAGATGCGGCACTGGTACGCGGCGGTCATGCCCGTACTCGCGGAACGGCTGCACGGCAGCGGGGGCCCCGTCATCGCCGTACAGCTCGACAACGAGATCGGGATGCTCGCCTGGGTCAGCAACTCCCCCGACCTCACCGACCACTTGACGGCCGACTTCGACGGCTGGCTGCGCGAGGAGTACGGCGACGGGCTCGCCGGGCGCTACCCCTTCGCGGGCGAGGACCTGGCCGGGCGGCGCAAGGCGATCCGCAACCCGAAGGACGCGTACGGCGCCGCTCTGATGCACGACCTGGGCCGTTTCATGCGGGGCCGCTTCGCGCGGTATGTCGCCGAACTGCGCTCTGCCGCCGGGGAGTACGGGGTCACCGGCGTCCCGTTCGTGATCAACATCCACGGCACCTCCGACAGCCGGGCCGAGCCGTTCCCCATCGGCATCAGCCAGCTGATGGAGACCTACGGGGGGATCGAGGGGACGATCTCCGGCGCGGACTTCTACCTCGGCGATCTGACGCTGCGCAATGTCACCGACCTGTATCTCATCAACGCCTTCATGGACGCGGTCAACGACAAGGATCAGCCGGTCACGGCGCAGGAGTTCGATGCCGGGCACGCCGACTACGGCCAGAACCTGGACAGTCAGACCAGCCCCTCGGGCGTGGATCTGAAGACCCGTCTGTGTATCGCGCAAGGCGCGAAAATGGTCAACTACTACCTGTTCGCGGGCGGGTTCAATCCCAAGCTCGACAAGCCGACGGGCGACGGTAACGACCGGATCGGCATCACCGGCGAGCGCCACGGCTTCGCCGCGCCGGTCGATCCGGAGGGCCGGCCGGGGGTCAGCTACGAGCCGACGCGGCGGACGGTGCGCGCGATGGGCTCTCTCGCCGATGTCCTCGCACCGATGCGCACGACGTACGACGACGTGGCGCTCGGCTTCGTACCGGATCACTATCTGACCGAATACCACCCGCCCGAGCTGGCCTCCGTACAGAGCGTGCTGGACGAAGCGGTGGACACGCGCGGCGCCGGCCCGCGCGGCACCCTGGCCCGCGCGATGCTGCTCGGCGGCTTCCGCTACCCGAGCGTGAACCTCCAGGCGGGCGACCTCGACCCGAAGTCCGTACCGGTGCTCGCGCTGGCCACGGGCGAGCACCTGGGGGCCGAACTCCAGCGGCGCCTGGTCCGCTACGTCGAGGCGGGCGGAAAGCTGCTGCTGTCCGGGCGGCTGCCGGTCAAGGACATGGCCGACAAGCGCTGCACCGTGCTCGCGGACGCGCTGGGCCTCAAGGCCGGGAAGACACTCACCGACGCGAACCGCTTCTGGCTGTCGGTCACCGCCCACGGCTGGGCGGCGCCGCTCCCCGAAGTGCGGCTGTCACGGACCCAGTTGTGCGAGCCCTCCCGGGGCAAGACCGTGCTGCGCGAGCTGTCCACGGGCAAGGGCTGCGGCTTCGACATCCCGCTCGGCCGGGGGCGGGCCGTCGTGATCACCACGGACTACCAGTGCGACCTGACCTTCTGGGGCCGCGCCTTCCGCGCCCTGGGCGCCGCCCCCGCCCTCCGGCACAGCGCGACCGACCCGGGAGTCTTCCTGCTGACGACGGCCGACGGCGAGCGCGGACGGCTGCTGCACGCCTTCAACGTCTCTTCGGGCTACGACCAGGACTTCACCGTCACGGAGAACGGCAAGCCCCTCTTCGGCGGCGAGAAGCTGCACCTGCCCGGTCGTACGGCGGCGATCCTGCCGCTCGGGCTGACCGCGGGCGGGCTGCGCGTCGCGTACGCGACGGCGGAGATCACCGGCGCCGCCGACGGCCGGGCGGCCTTCCGCGCGCTCGGCGCTCCCGGCGGGGAATCGGTGGTCGTGGTGGAGGGCGCGGCGCGGTGCGACGGCGCGCGTGTCTCGACCGAGGGCGGCCGGACCGTACTGCGCGTACGCCGGGCGGAGTTCACCGTGCGCCGCGGCTGACCCAGGACCGCGCGGCCCGGGGACTCCTCCGCACCCCGGGCCGCGTGATCGCGTCCTGCGGGGGCCGGCGGGGGCCGGGCCGCGGGGCGGATTACGGTGACGGGGCGCCGGTCACGGGCTCCGTGCCCGCACCGTGCGCGCCGGACGTCCCGTACCGACCGCACCCGTCTCTCCGACCGAAGGAAGCCCACCGTGGCCGAGCACATCCTCGAATCCGTGCCCGGCACGGTGAGCGACGTCTTCTCGCGCGAACTGCCCCCGGTGCTGACCGTCGACCCCGGGGACACCCTCACCGTCCACACGCTCGACTGCGCGGGCCATCTGGAGCGGCGCCGTACGGCGGACGAGAACGTGCCGCGCATGTTCGACGAGCGGCGCGGCCACTGTCTGGTGGGCCCGATCGCCGTACGCGGCGCCGAGCCGGGCATGGCCCTGTCCGTAGGACTGGAGTCGCTGCGCCCCGACGAGTGGGGCTTCACCGCGGCGGCGACGTCCGACACCCCGCTCGCCCGCCGGCTGGGCATGGCCGCCGAGGACGCCGAGTGGCTGCTGTGGGACCTCGACGCGGACAAGGGCACCGGAACCGACCAGTACGGCCACACGGTCTCCCTCGCGCCCTTCCTCGGCGTCATCGGCACACCCCCCGACGAGCCGGGGGAGCACTCCACGACGCCGCCCCGCACCCTCGGCGGCGGGAACATCGACTGCCGCGAACTGGTCGCCGGATCAACCCTGTTCCTGCCCGTCACCGTGCCGGGGGCGTTGCTCGGCATCGGTGACGGCCATGCCGCGCAGGGCGACGGCGAGGTCTCCGGCACGGCGATCGAGTGCGGCATGACGACCCGCCTCACCGTCGGCCTCCGGCACTCCCCGCCGATCCCGACACCGCACGCGGTCACCCCGGCGGGCCGGATCACCTTCGGTTTCGACACGGACCTCAACGAGGCTTCCGCGCGGGCCCTGGACGCGATGCTGACGTGGATGACGTCGCTGTACGGGGTGAAGAGGGGGACGGCGCTGGCTCTGGCGAGTACGACGGTCGATCTGCGGGTGACACAGGTGGCCAATCAGGTGTGGGGCGTGCACGCGGTGCTGCCGGACGGCGCGATCCGCTGAAGCCCACGCGCCCGTGCCGGTAGCGGGCGTGGGAGGCGAGCACGCCGCCGGTCACCGTTCCCGGCGTCACCGTTCCCGGCGTCACCGTGCTCACGCCGCCCCGGCGAAGTACTCCGCGAGGACCGGCGCCAGCACATGCGGCGCCACCTCGTGCACCTGGCCCGTCAGGGTGCGGTGTCGACCGCGCGGCAGCGCGGCGGCCACCGCCCGCGCCGCCACCCGCATCGGCGGCGGGCTCGCGCCCCCGTCCACGACCATCACGCGCGCGGTGATCCGCGCGAGCCGCTCCGTCGGGACGGGGCCGGGACCCATCACGGCGTTGTCGTACGCGAGGGTGTGCGCCAGCGCCGTCATGCCCCGCCACATCGTCGCCCGGCGCATCCTCGCCACCACGTCGGGCGGCACCCCGACCATCGACAGGAACAGCTCCACGGCCTCGTCCCGCCGTCCCCGCACCAGCAGGTCGTCGAGCCGCGCCGTGTACGCCGCGCCGTCCGTGGCATTCACCGCGCCGGTGCCGTACGGAGGCTCGTACACCGCGAGTTGGGTGATCGGCAGCCCCGCCGCGGCTGCCTCCAGCGCCAGGGCCGCGCCCGACGACATGCCGTACACCGAGGCAGTGCCGCCCGCCTTCTTCAGGAGGGCGGCGATGTCCTCGACCTCGCGCTCCACCGCGTACGGCGCCGTGTCACCGCTGCCGCCGCGCCCCCGCCGGTCATAGGTGATCACACTGAAGCGCGGTGCGAGGAGCGCCGCCAGCGGTGCCTCCGCCTCCGCCGTGCTGAACGCCCCTCCCACCATGATCACCGGCGGTCCGCCGCCGCTCGTCCGCCGGTACGCGATGAGGGTGCCGTCACCCGACTCCGCCTTGCCCACTTGGTCCATACGCTGGTGGACCGGCGGGCTCACCGGAACTCATCGCCGACGGGCGGAAATCTGAGAAGTTTTTTTTCGGGCGGTCCCCGCCCGCCGCTCAGCTCCCGACGGCCTCGGGCTCGTAGAAGCAGAAGTGGTCCCTGATCCGCGCCACTTGGTCCTTCGGCTCGGGATACGCCCAGACCAGGTCCGGCGCGCCGGGCAGCGACCAGTAGGAGGCGTCGCCCTTGAACGGGCAGTGGGTCGTGGTGTCCGAGGGGCTCAGCAACTCCGTACGTACGTCCTCCGGCGGCAGGTAGTACCGGACCGGCAGCCCGGTCTCGTGCAGCAGCAGCGGGCGGCGGCTGTCCGCGACGACCTGTCCGTCGCGCACCACCCGTACGTGCTCCGTGCCCTGCTCGACGGTGATGGTGTGGCCCTTGGCCATGGCGATCCGCTCCTTCGGTGGACTCGGTCCCTGTCGTGACGCCGGTGTCACGCTGGTCCCTTCTACCGTCAGCAACGGCCGGGCACGCCCTCTTCCCAAGGAGGTCACCCGGATACCGTGGATCCATGAATATCTGTGTCTTCCTCTCCGCCGCCGATCTCGACGAGCGCTACACCCGCCCCGCCCGGGAGTTCGCCGAACTCCTCGGCAAGGGGGGGCACACGCTCGTCTGGGGCGGCTCGGACGTCGGCCTGATGAAGGTCGTCGCCGACGGCGTGGAGGAGGCCGGCGGGCGGCTCGTGGGTGTCTCCGTCGGCTTCCTGGGCGCTTCCGTACGGGAGCGGGCCGACGAGATGGTGATCGCCCAGGACCTCCCCGAGCGCAAGGCGCTGCTCCTCTCGAAGTCCGACGCCGTAGTGATCATGGTCGGCGGTACGGGCACGCTGGACGAGGCGACCGAGATCCTCGAACTGAAGAAGCACGGCTTGCACGACAAGCCCGTCGTGCTGCTCAACACGGCCGGCTTCTACGACGGACTCAAGGAGCAGTTCGTCCGTATGGACCGCGAGGGCTTCCTCCCGCTGCCGCTGACCGAGCTGGTCTTCTTCGCGGAGGAGGCGGTGGGAGCCCTCGCCTATCTGGAGGAGTCGGTCGGCGTCCGCTGACCGGCGACGGGGCCGTGGCGGACCGGGGGCGGGACCGTACGACCGCGGCATGGGGTGATGCGAACATGACCCCATGGCTACCCATCTGATCACCGGTGCGGGCTCCGGCATCGGCGCCGCCGTCGCGCGCCGGCTGCACGAGCGCGGCGACGACCTGCTGCTCTTCGCCCGCGACGCGGCCCGCGGCAAAGAACTCGCCGCGGCCCACCCCGGCTCCCGTGCGCTCGTCGGCGACCTCACGAATCCCGACCGGCTGTCCTGGGCGCTGTCGCACCAGACACTCCCCGACCGGCTGGACTCACTCCTGCACATCGCGGGCATCGTCGACCTCGGCCCGGTCGGTGAGCTGACCCCCAAGGCGTGGACGAGCCAGCTGAACGTGAATCTCGTCGCGCCCGCGGAGCTGACCCGGCTCTTCCTGCCCCAACTGCGCGCCTCGCAGGGCCAGGTGGTCTTCGTGAACTCGGGCGCCGGTCTGACCGCCCACGCGGGGTGGGCCGCGTACGGCGCCTCCAAGCACGGACTGAAGGCGCTCGCCGACGCCCTCCGTCAGGAGGAGCGACCGAACGGCGTCCGCGTCGCCTCGGTCTATCCGGGCCGCACGGCCACGCCCATGCAGCTCAAGGTGCACGGGCAGGAGGGCAAGGAGTACGACGCCTCCCGCTGGATCGACCCGGAGTCGGTCGCGACGACGATCCTCACCGCCCTGGACCTGCCGCGCGACGCGGAGATCAACGACCTGACGGTGCGGCCGGGACGATGAACGCGACCGACAGCGCAACCCACGACGAGAGCGGCACCCGCGCCCCGGCGAAAGCCCTGTGGGGCGCCGCCACCGGCGTCGGGTCGATGCCCGGCGAGGACGCGCGTGAGACGGCCAAGGGCGTCACCGGCACCTACGAGGACTTCCCGCACCTCGCCGAACTGCCCGCGCGCGGCCCCGGCGCCGACATGATCGGCCGGACCGCCGGCCTGCTCGTCGAGGTCTTCGCCCGTGTGGAGCCCAGCGGCTGGCGCATCGGTGACCGCCCCGGCCGCGACACCCGCCGGGCCCGGTCCTGGCTCGGCGAGGACCTGGACGCGCTCGAAGAGTTCACCCAGGGGTACGAGGGCCCGCTCAAGGTCCAGGCGGTCGGTCCGTGGACGCTCGCCGCCGCGCTGGAACTGCGCAACGGCGAGTCGGCGCTCAGCGACCCCGGCGCCTGCCGCGACCTCGCCGGATCCCTGGTGGAGGGCCTGACGGCGCATCTCGCCGACGTACGGCGCAGGGTGCCCGGCGCCACGCCCGTGCTCCAGCTCGACGAGCCGTCCCTCACCGCCGTACTGCGCGGGCAGATCAGAACCGCCAGCGGCTACCGGACCCACCGGGCGGTGGACCGGCAGGTCGTCGAGGACGCGCTGCGCCAGGTGATGAGGGCGAACGACGGCCCCGCCGTCGTGCACTCCTGCGCCCCCGACGTGCCGTTCGCGCTGCTGCGCCGTGCCGAGGCGGCGGCCGTGTCGTTCGACTTCTCGCTCCTCACCGAGCGTGACGAGGAGCCGATCGGTGAGGCGGTGGAGGGCGGCGTGAAACTCCTCGCCGGAGTCGTGCCGGGCACGGACACCCCGTTGTCAGACCCGGGGGGTAGCGTCATGGGTATCAGAACGCTGTGGCGCAGGCTGGGGCTGGATCCGGGGACTCTCGCGGAGTCCGTGGTGATCACCCCGTCGTGCGGGCTCGCGGGTGCTTCGCCCGAGTATGCCCGTGCCGCGATGGCGCACTGTGTCAGGGCGGCGCGGTCCCTCGCGGACAACCCTGAGTGACATTTCCGAGACACGGGTCGCGCTGATCGCGGGACTCGCGGTGATCGCGGTGAAACGGGAGGACGAAACGGTGGCCGGCGAACAGCAGACGGCAGTGCCCGCGGAAGCGCGGGAGCGACACGCGCACCTCGCCGAACAGGTCGAGGAGCACCGGTTCCGCTACTACGTGAAGGACCAGCCGGTCGTCAGCGACGGCGAGTTCGACAAGCTGCTGCGCGCCCTGGAGGCGCTGGAGGAGCAGTACGCGCAGCTGCGTACGCCCGACTCGCCGACCCAGAAGGTCGCGGGGGCGTACGAGACGGAGTTCACCGCGGTCGAGCACCGCGAGCGCATGCTCTCCCTGGACAACGCGTTCGACGACGAGGAGCTGGCCGCCTGGGCGGAGCGCGTCGCCCGGGACGTGGGCGCGCCGGGTTACCACTTCCTGTGCGAGCTGAAGGTGGACGGACTCGCCGTCAATCTGACGTACGAGCAGGGCAGGCTGACGCGTGCCGCCACCCGCGGCGACGGCCGCACCGGCGAGGACATCACACCCAACGTCCGTACGATCGCCGAGATCCCGCACCGGCTGAAGGGCGACCGCGTTCCTGAGCTGGTCGAGATCCGTGGCGAGGTCTACTTCCCGATGGACGGCTTCCAGGAGCTCAACGCACGGCTGGTCGCGGCCGGTGACAAGCCGTTCGCCAACCCGCGCAACGCGGCGGCGGGTTCGCTGCGCCAGAAGGACCCGAAGGTCACGGCGTCGCGCCCGCTGCACATGGTGGTGCACGGCATCGGCGCGCGCGAGGGCTTCGACATCGACTGCCTGTCGCACGCCTACGAACTGCTGGAGGAGTGGGGCCTGCCGACCGCCCAGCACAACAAGGTCGTCGAAGACCTGGCGGGGGTGCGGGAGTTCATCTCCTACTTCGGGGAGAACCGCCACTCCGTCCAGCACGAGATCGACGGTGTCGTGGTCAAGCTGGACGAGATCTCCCTTCAGGGGAGACTCGGCTCGACCTCCCGCGCCCCGCGCTGGGCGATCGCCTGGAAGTACGCGCCGGAGGAGGTCAACACCAAACTGGTCGACATCCGGGTCGGCGTCGGACGCACCGGCCGGGTCACTCCGTACGCGGTGGTCGAGCCGGTCCATGTCGCGGGCTCCGAGGTCGAGTTCGCGACGCTGCACAACCAGGAGGTGGTGAAGGCGAAGGGTGTCCTCATCGGTGACACGGTCGTGCTGCGCAAGGCGGGCGACGTCATCCCGGAGATCCTCGGTCCGGTCGCCGATCTGCGGGACGGCAGCGAGCGCGAGTTCGAGATGCCGGCCGTGTGTCCCGAGTGCGGCACCGAGCTGCGGGCCATGAAGGAGGGCGACATCGACCTCCGCTGCCCCAACGGCCGCTCCTGCCCGGCCCAGTTGCGCGAGCGGTTGTTCTATCTCGGCGGCCGTAAATGCCTGGACATCGAGAACTTCGGATATGTCGCCGCCGCCGCGCTGACCAAGCCTCTGGAGCCTTCGACGCCCCCGCTGCTCGACGAGGGCGACCTCTTCACCCTCACCGTGGACCAGCTGCTGCCCATCAAGGCGTATGTGCTCGACATGGACAGCGGCCTGCCCAAGCGCGACCCAAAGACCGGCGAGGAGAAGGTCGTCACCGTCTTCGCCAACCAGGAGGGCGAGCCGAAGAAGAACGCGCTGGCGATGCTGGAGCACATCGCGGCCGCCAAGGAACGCCCCCTGGCCCGGATCATCGCCGGACTGTCCATCCGGCACGTGGGACCGGTCGCCTCGGTCGCGCTGGCCAGGGAATTCCGGTCCGTCGACCGGATCGAGCGGGCCACCGAGGAGGAGCTGGCGGCCGTCGAGGGCGTCGGCCCGACCATCGCCGCCTCGCTCAAGCAGTGGTTCGAGGTGGACTGGCACCGCGAGATCCTGCGCAAGTGGCGGGAGGCCGGGGTCCGGATGGAGGACGAGGGCGGCGGCGAGGACGAGGGTCCGCGCCCGCTGGCGGGTCTCACCGTGGTCGTCACGGGCACGTTGGAAAATCACACCAGGGATGGCGCGAAAGAGGCGCTCCAGACGCTCGGAGCGAAAGTCACCGGCGCCGTGTCGAAGAAGACCGCCTTCGTGGTGGTAGGTGAGAACCCCGGCTCCAAGTTCGACAAGGCGATGCAGCTGAAGGTGCCGGTGCTCGACGAGACGGGCTTCGCCGTCCTGCTCGCCGAGGGCCCCGAAGCGGCGCGAGAGGCCGCGGTACAGGCGCCACAGGCCCCTGAGGACGGTGCGCGGGAACCGGCCAAGGACGTCCCCCGGACGGCTGACGGTACGTCTGCCGAGAGCGGGACCGACTGACCGAACGGGCACAACAAGCCCTCGTAGGTCACCCGTTCGGACGCATACCAGATGGATACGGAAGGGCGGGTTGCATTCGGGCAACAGCGGTAGAGCGCTGCCCGCCGACGCCGTTCGCGGCCTACTGTTGAGGGGTACGCCTGTCGTGCACGGCTGCGTGTGGGAAATCAGCCGTGGTGGCATGACAACGTGCCATCGCGTGGTAACGGCACTGCCGGCTGTGAGAGGGACGGGAATGAAACCGACCGAGAGCGCCGCCCCGGTCTCACGCCCGCGTGGATTCGCGGGGCCTGGAGGCATGTCGGCCAGAGTGCCCCTCGTCGTGGTGGGACTCGCCGCCGCCGTGCTGGCACTGGGCGTATCCCTGAAGCTGCGGGACGGCGACGCGCTCTTCCCGGGCGGCACCACCGGCTGGTCGCTCGCCGTGCTCACCGGCATCGTGGTCGGTCATCTCGTCGCACTCGGCCGCGACCGCTGGTGGGGCGGCACGGGTTCCGGCGCCGCCCTCACCCTCGCAGTGCTGCTCCTGTACGGCTGGGTGGCCGCCGGACTGGTCAGCTTCGCGGTCGTGGTGCTGGTCGGCATCGCCCGCAGACACCGCTGGCGGCAGGGCGCGCTGCACGGCGCCGTGGACATCCTCGGCATCGGGGCCGCCGCGCTGGTCCTGCTCGCCTTCGACGACGTACCGACGGTCGCCGAGCCGTGGCAGCCCCTCCACTGGGGGATCGGCACCGTCCCCGAAATCGTCCTGGCGGCCGGGGCGTATCTGCTGGTGACCCGGCTGCTCCTGTGGTATTCGCTGACCCCGCAGGGCGGCGGCCTGCCCACCGTGGCCCGCACGGCACTCCTGCGCCAGGGCCTGCTCGCCGTCGCGCTGCTCGGGATCACCCCGCTCATCTGTGTGGTCGCCGTGTCCCGGCCGGTGGTGCTGCCGCTGTTCGCCGTCCCGCTGATCGCCCTCGACTCCACGCTCTGGATCGCCAGGGCGCGCGCCGAGGAGCAGCTGCGCGACCCCCTGACCGGGCTGCCCAACCGGCAGTGGCTTCTCGAACGGACATGGACGGCGCTGGAGGAGGCCAAGAACCTCGGCGCACGCTCCGCGCTGGTCCTGATCGACCTCGACCGGTTCCGCTCGGTCAACGACACGCTCGGCCATCTCGCGGGCGACAGACTGCTGTTGCAGATAGCGGACCGGCTCAAGCTGGCCCTGCCGCGCGGGGCGGAGGCCGCGCGGCTCGGTGGCGACGAGTTCGCCGTACTGCTGCCGCTGGTCGACTCCACGACCAGCGCCCAGCGCGTGGCCCGCCATCTCGCGGCGGAGCTGTCCTCGCCGCTCGATCTGGACGGCCTGACGCTCGTCCTGGAGGCGAGCGCCGGCGTCGCGGTCTACCCCGAGCACGCGGTGGACGCCGAAGGGCTGCTCCAGCGGGCCGACGTCGCGATGTACCAGGCCAAGCGGGACCGTACGGGCGTGGAGGTGTACGAGTCCAAGCGCGACTCCAACACCCCCGACCGGCTCGGTCTGTTGGGCGATCTGCGGCGCGCGCTCGACGCGGGTGACGTGGAGCTTCACTACCAGCCCAAGGTCCGCTTCGACGGCCAGGTCGTCGGTCTGGAGGCACTCGTACGGTGGGTGCATCCGGACCGGGGGAGGGTGCCCCCGGACGAGTTCATCGCCATCGCCGAGTCCTCGGGTCTGATGCCGTATCTCACCGAGTACGTACTGGAATCGGCTCTCGGCCAGGTCGCCCGCTGGCGGTCCCAGGGCCTGTTCGTCCCGGTGGCCGTCAACGTCTCGCCGCGTGACGTCCACACCCCGGGCTTCGCCGGCGCGGTCGCCGCGCGGCTCGCCCGGCACGGTGTCCCGGCCGGCGCGCTCCAACTGGAGATAACCGAGCACGTGCTGCTGGAGGACCCGCAGCGGGCCGCCGACACCCTGGCGGGTCTGACGGGCCACGGCGTGAAGATGTCCCTCGACGACTTCGGCACGGGCTACTCGTCGCTGGTGCATCTGCGCCGCCTGCCGGTGAGCGAGCTGAAGATCGACCGCTCGTTCGTGGCCCGCCTCGCCATCGACACCGAGGACGCGGAGATCGTCCGCTGCACCATCGACCTCGCCCACTCGCTGGGCCTGGTGGTCGTCGCCGAGGGCGTCGAGGACGACGAGACCTGGGAGCGCCTGCGCGATCTGGGCTGCGACGCCGTCCAGGGCTGGCTCGTGGCCGCCGCGATGCCCCCGCACGAGGCGACGTCCTGGCTGCTCGCCCGCGGCGAGACGGGCTGGCACCGCCCGCCGCCCGCACCGGCCCTGGAGCCCCCGCGCAGCGACGCGTCGGGCCCGTCCAGCCGCGTCGTCCAGTAGCCCGCGCCCGCGCCCGCCGAGGGCCGGGACAGGGACCCGGGCCGGAGCCGGATCCGGGATGCGGGAAACCGTTTCGTGGGCACGGTGCCGCGCCCCATAGGATTGGGTCAAAATCCCGACACTCACCCAGAGGATCGCTGCATGCCTGGCATCACGCGCGAGGAGGTCGCCCACCTCGCACGGCTGGCGCGTCTGGAGCTGAAGGGCGAAGAGCTCGATCACTTCGCCGGTCAGCTCGACGACATCATCGGCGCGGTCGCCCGCGTATCCGAGGTCGCCGACCAAGACGTCCCGCCGACCTCGCACCCGCTGCCGCTGACGAACGTCATGCGCGCGGACGAGGTACGCCCCTCGCTCACCCCCGAGCAGGCGCTCTCCGGCGCCCCGGCCCAGGAACAGCAGCGTTTCAAGGTGCCGCAGATCCTGGGGGAGGACTAACAGCCATGACGGACATCAAGACCGACATCATCAGGCTCACCGCCGCCGAGATCGCCGAGAAGGTCGTCTCCGGCGAGCTGACGGCCGTCGAGGTCACCGAGGCCCACCTCGCCCGTATCGAGGCCGTCGACGAGAAGGTGCACGCCTTCCTGCACGTCGACCGCGAAGGCGCCCTCGCGCAGGCCCGCGCCGTGGACGAGCAGAGGGCCAGGGGCGAGAAGCTCGGCCCGCTCGCCGGCGTCCCCCTCGCGCTGAAGGACATCTTCACCACCGAGGGCATCCCCACCACCGTCGGCTCCAAGATCCTCGAAGGCTGGATCCCGCCGTACGACGCGACGGTCACCCGGCGTCTGAAGGACGCCGGAGTCGTCATCCTCGGCAAGACCAACATGGACGAGTTCGCCATGGGATCCTCCACGGAGAACAGCGCGTACGGTCCCACGGGCAACCCCTGGGACCTCACCCGCATCCCCGGCGGATCCGGCGGCGGCTCGTCGGCCTCCCTCGCCGCGTACGAGGCGCCGCTCGCCATCGGCACGGACACCGGCGGCTCCATCCGCCAGCCGGCGTCCGTCACCGGCACGGTCGGCGTCAAGCCCACCTACGGCGGCGTCTCCCGCTACGGCATGGTCGCCTTCTCGTCCTCGCTCGACCAGGGCGGTCCCTGCGCCCGTACGGTCCTGGACGCGGCCCTGCTCCACGAGGTCATCGCCGGGCACGACCCGCTCGACTCGACCTCCATCGACGCCCCCGTGCCCCCGGTGGTCGAGGCCGCCCGCAACGGCACCGTCGCCGGTATGCGCGTCGGCGTCGTCCGGCAGTTCTCCGGCGAGCACTACCAGGCCGGCGTCATGCAGCGCTTCGCCGAGTCCGTCGACCTCCTGAAGGAGCTCGGCGCGGAAGTGGTCGAGCTGGACTGCCCGTCCTTCGACCTCGGCCTCTCCGCGTACTACCTGATCGCCCCCTCCGAGTGCTCCTCGAACCTCGCGCGCTTCGACGCGATGCGCTACGGCCTGCGCGTCGGCGACGACGGCACCCGTTCGGCCGAGGACGTCACCGCCCTCACCCGTGAGGCGGGCTTCGGCGACGAGGTCAAGCGCCGCATCATGCTCGGTACGTACGCGCTCAGCTCCGGCTACTACGACGCGTACTACGGCTCCGCTCAGAAGGTCCGCACCCTCATCGTCCGGGACTTCGAGAAGGCCTTCGAGCAGGTCGACGTGATCGTCTCGCCGACCACACCCACCACCGCGTTCGCGATCGGTGAACGCGCCGACGACCCGATGGCGATGTACCTTTCCGATCTGTGCACCATCCCGACCAACCTGGCCGGAAACGCCGCCATGTCGCTGCCCTGCGGACTGGCGCCGGAGGACGGTCTGCCGGTCGGGCTGCAGATCATCGCCCCCGCGATGAAGGACGACCGTCTCTACCGGGTAGGCGCCGCGGTCGAGGCGGCGTTCGTGGAACGCTGGGGACATCCGCTGTTGGAGGAGGCACCGTCGCTATGAGCGCAATGACCAAGAAGGCCAAGAGCTTCAAGAAGTCGAAGTCCGGCATGTACCTGTCGATCGGCACGACCGCTTTCGGAGCCGTCAGCGTTCTCAAGCAGGCCAAGCTGGCCCGCGAGGACAACGACACGCTGCGGCTGATCGACGCCGCCGTCTCCGCCGCCGCCATCGTCACCGGCATCGCTCTGCTCTACCGCGAGCTGAAGCGGCTGGGCGACGACGACGTCCTGCTGGGCTGAGCCCGCAGAGAGGGAAAGTTTCACCGTGACCGTCACTGAACACGTGTCGCTCGTCCCGTACGAGGACGCTCTCGCGACGTACGACCCCGTCATGGGCCTTGAGGTCCATGTCGAGCTCGGCACCAGGACGAAGATGTTCTGCGGCTGCTCCACCGAGCTGGGCGCCGACCCCAACTCGCAGACCTGTCCCACCTGTCTCGGCATGCCGGGGGCGCTCCCGGTCGTCAACGCGATCGGCGTGGAGTCGGCCGTCAAGATCGGTCTCGCGCTGAACTGCGAGATCGCCGAGTGGTGCCGGTTCGCCCGGAAGAACTACTTCTACCCGGACATGCCGAAGAACTTCCAGACCTCCCAGTACGACGAGCCGATCGCCTACAACGGCTATCTGGACGTTCAGCTGGAGGACGGGGAGATCTTCCGTGTGGAGATCGAGCGCGCCCACATGGAGGAGGACACCGGCAAGTCGCTGCACGTCGGCGGCGCCACCGGCCGTATCCAGGGCGCGTCTCACTCCCTGCTGGACTACAACCGCGCCGGCATCCCGCTCATCGAGATCGTCACCAAGCCGATCGAGGGCGCCGGGGCGCGTGCTCCGGAGGTCGCGAAGGCGTACGTGGCGGAGCTGCGCGAGCTGATCAAGGCGCTGGACGTCTCCGAGGCCCGTATGGAACAGGGCCAGATGCGCTGCGACGTCAACCTGTCGCTGCGCCCGCACGGCCGTTCGAAGTTCGGCACGCGCTCGGAGACGAAGAACGTCAACTCGCTGCGGAGCGTGGAGCGGGCGGCGCGTTACGAGATCCAGCGGCACGCCGCGGTTCTCGACGGCGGCGGCACGATCATCCAGGAGACCCGGCACTTCCACGAGGAGGACGGTTCCACGACGTCCGGCCGTGTGAAGGAGGAGGCGGAGGACTACCGGTACTTCCCCGAGCCCGACCTCGTCCCGGTCGCTCCCCCGCGCGAGTGGGTGGAGGAGCTGCGCGGCGGTCTGCCGGAGCTGCCCCGGCTGCGGCGTAAGCGGCTTCGCGAGGAGTGGGGCGTCTCGGAGCACGACATGCAGTCGATGCTCAACGCGGGCGCGGTCGAGCTGATCACCGCCACCGTCGAGGCCGGCGCCCCCGCCGACCAGGCGCGCAAGTGGTGGATGGGCGAGCTGGCGCGCAGCGCCAACGAGAGGTCCACGGACCTCGCGGCGCTCCCGATCACCCCGGCGCAGGTCGCCCGGGTGGCGGAACTGGTCACGGCGGGCGATCTGAACGACAAGCTGGCCCGGCAGGTCCTGGAAGGTGTCCTCGCGGGCGAGGGCGACCCGGACACCGTCGTCGAGAAGCGCGGCCTGAAGGTCGTCTCCGACGAGGGCGCGCTGGGCACGGCGGTGGACGAGGCGATCGCGGCGAACCCGGCGATCGCGGACAAGATCCGCGCGGGCAAGATCGCGGCGGCGGGCGCTCTGGTGGGAGCGGTCATGAAGGCCACCCGAGGCCAGGCGGACGCGGCACGGGTACGCGAGCTGATCCTGGAACGCCTGGGCGCGGAGGGCTGAGAGGGGGTCGGTGAACGGTCTTCGATTCCGGGCGGGCCGCATGTGCGGCCCGCCCGGCGTGTGAGGACACACCCTGCCCGTCCGGCGTTCGAGGACGACCGCGGCCGGTGGTCGCCCAACCCTGTCAACGCTCCTGGCACATCGAGCCCGTCCGGCGTCCGGGGACAGGCGCGGCCGGTGGTCGCGTATCGCTGCCAGGGGCCCTGGCATGTCCAGTCCGTCCGGCGTTCGAGGACAGGCGCGGCTCGTGGTCGCGCGACCCGGCCAACGATCCCCGCCCCAGGCACATCCGCCTCCCCGCGCACCCCGCCGGGGACGTTGCGGGGCAGACCCGCGCGCGGGCCGTAAGTTGGGCGGGCGTCGCGCCCGCGACCGCTCCGTCCCCCCACCCGCACCAGCGAGAAAGGCCGCGGCGCCGCCCGTGAACAGCCTCGTCGCCGAGATCGTGTCCGTGGGGCTCCTGCTCGGCGTGCTGGTCTTCGCCGTCGCGCGGCCGAGGGGACCGCCCGAGGCCCCCGCCGCCGGGCTGGTCGTCGTACTCGGCGCCGTCTCACCCGCCGAGGCGTGGGAGCAGACCCACACCCTCCTGCCCGTCGTCGGGTTCCTCGCGGCCATTCTCGTCCTGGCTCAACTCTGCGACGACGACGGTCTGTTCGACGCGGCAGGCGACATCGTCGCCCGGTTCTGCGGCGGGCACCCGCGCCGTCTGCTCGGCGGCGTCTTCGGCGTCGCCGCCGTCACCACCGCCGTACTGAGCCTCGACGCCACCGTCGTCCTCCTCACGCCCGTCGTCTTCGTGACCGCGAGCCGG
The DNA here is from genome assembly GCF_010384365.1 of Streptomyces sp. S4.7. Lineage (NCBI taxonomy): Bacteria > Bacillati > Actinomycetota > Actinomycetes > Kitasatosporales > Streptomycetaceae > Streptomyces > Streptomyces sp. S4.7. Next base: position 5,467,181 of record NZ_CP048397.1, read on the forward strand.
GTCGGAGCCCACCCCCGCCCGCACGTCTACGCCTGCACCCACCTCGCCAACTCCGCGTCACTGCTGCTCCCCGTCTCCAATCTGACCAACCTTCTCGCGTTCACGGCCAGCGGTCTCTCCTTCACCCGGTTCGCCCTGCTCATGACGCTCCCGTGGCTCGCGGCGATCGCCGTCGAGTACGTCGTCCTGCGCCGCTTCTTCGCCGCCGACCTGGCCGTCGTGGCGCACCCTCCCAAAGAGGTCGAGCCGCGAGCCGTACCGACGTTCACGCTCGTCGTCCTCGGCCTGATACTCGTCGCGTTCGCCGTCACCTCCCTGATCGGCATCGAACCCCTCTGGGCGGCCTGCGCCGGTGCGGCCGTGCTCGCCGCCCGCGCGCTGCGGCGCCGACGCACCACGGTCCCCGCCCTCTTCCGCGCCGCGTCCCCGCTCTTCTGCCTCTTCGTGCTCGCGCTGGGCATCGTCGTCAAGGCCGTGTCGACAACGGCCTCGACACCGGAATCGACCGGATCCTCCCGAACGGCGAATCCCTGACCACCCTGCTCGTGATCGCCGCCGTCGCCGCGCTCCTGGCCAACCTGATCAACAACCTGCCCGCGATCCTGGCCCTGCTGCCCGTCGTCGCTCCCGCGGGCCCCGGCCCCGTACTCGCCGCGCTCATCGGGGTGAATCTGGGCCCCAACCTCACGTACGTCGGTTCCCTCGCCACTCTCCTGTGGCGGCGTGTCCTGCACGAACACGATTCCGCGCCCTCGCTGGGGCAGTTCACCCGGCTCGGACTGCTCACCGTTCCCGCGACGCTGATCGCTTCGACCGTCGCTCTGTGGGGCACGCTCCAGTTGTGAGTGACGTGAAGACAACCGCCCTCGTCTGGATCAGTCCGTCCACCTGGCCCGCGTGCGTCGACGCGGCGCGGGACAGGGCGCCGGACGACCACGTCGTGCTGCTGCACGTGGGTGACGACCGGATCGCCGCCGAGGCGCACCGCGCGTACGCGGGGCTGCTCGGCCGTGGCCACGGGCCCGAGCGCGACCCCGGCAGCCGACTGGAGGCGCTGTCCGGCGTGGCGGGCGCCGACCTCCTTGAGGAGGCCGCGCACCGCCTCGGCCGGCCCTGCGAACTGCTCGACCGGCACGGCAGTCCACAGGAGGAGGTCGTCCGCGCGGCGGCCGACGTGGACCTGCTGATCTGCGCGCGCGACGGCGACCCCGACAGACCGGGTCCGCACAGCCTCGGCCCCGAGTCCCGCTTCGTGGTCGATCACGCGCCGTGCCCGGTCCTGTTGGTGTGGCCGCACCGGAACTGAGCGGCGGCGCCCACCGGCCCGGTGCGACAATCCCCGCGTGACCACAGAGAAGACAGAGAACGCGGAGCACGCGCAGAGCGCGGAGAGCGGGCCGGGCAGGGACGAGCTGCTGGCCGAAGCCGTCGCACTGCGCACCCGCGGGGAGGCGGAGCAGGCCCGGGAGCGACTGGTGGCCCTCGCCGACCGTTACCCCGGCGACGCCGTGATCGCCTATCAGACCGCCTGGACCCACGACGGCCTGGGCCTGGAGGCGGAGGCCGTCGCCTACTACGAAACCGCCCTGGCCGGAACGGACTTGTCGGACGAGGACCGACGCGGCGCGCTGGTCGGTCTCGGCAGCACGTTCCGCATCCTCGGCCGGTACGAGAAGGCCGTGGAGACCCTGCGGGGCGGGCTGGCGGAGTTTCCCGACGACGGCGCCCTGCGGACCTTCCTGGCGATGGCGCTGTTCAACACCGGGCAGCACGACGAAGCGATGCGGATCCTGCTGGAGCTGCTCGCCTCGACCAGCGAGGACCCCGGTGTGCGTTCCTACCGCTCAGCCATCAGCCACTACGCCAAGGACCTGCGCGAGGTCGTTCAGGGCCCGTGAGCGTGCCGCTGGGCCCTGTCTTCAAAGTGGCGTCGTCCGCCCGCAGGGCGGGGCTCACGGCGTCCGGTGCGTGCGATCGCAAGGCGGAGGATCGCATCCGTTCTGTGCGTACTCGGGCGAGTCCGACAACGCGGCGGGCGTGCGTGCCAGGCGTCGTGAGCCAGACGCCAGTTCGAAGACAGGACCTAGGGGTACAGGTCCCGGCCGTACGTCGCGGGGTCGTCCAGCGCGTCCAGGACGAGGTCGGCGAGGTCCGCGTAGGTCGTACGGGGCGCGAGGCCCCGGTGCGGCGTGAACGACCGGGACCGGTTGCCCCGCGCGGGGCCGTGGTGCAGCACCCCGGACCGTACGACGGTCCAGTCCAGACCGCTGGTGAGGATCACCGCGTCCTGCGCCTCCCGTTCCCGCAGGAGGGGGCGGGCCGTCGCCCGGTAGAGGGCGGCGATGGTCCGGCCCGAGAGGCCGCGTACGTGCGAGCCGTAGCCGGCCTCCGAGACGACGATCAGCCGCCGTACGCCGGGCTCGCGCATCGCGTCCACGATCAGTTCGGTGCCGCGTGAGTACAGAGGCGTCGTCCGGTTGCCCTTGAGGCCGAAGGCGATCACCGCGACGTCGGCTCCGGTGAGGGCGTCGGACACGGCGCTCTCGTCGAAGGGACTGCCGGTCACCACCCGGTCGACGGGGGCGCCGCCGAGCCGCGCGGGGTCCCGCACCTGTGCGGTCGTGCGGTGCCCGGAGCGTGCGGCGGCGGTGAGGAAGGCTTGTCCGGTACGCCCGGTGGCGCCGAACACGGTGACATTCATGGGCCGGCTGTTCCTGTCGTCTTCATGGGTCTTCTCATCATGGGTCCCATCATCGGCCCCGCCCGTGTTCGGCCCGCGAGGGCTTCTTCGGGAGGTGCGGTCGGCGGACCCGCACAGCTTGCGCCACGGGGCGTCCGGACCGCTACGGATCGGCCCGGACCCCGCGGCCGGAACGCGCTTCGACATGGCGCCGGCGGGGGCGACTCCCGGACGTTCACCGGCGGGCCGTCCATGGGTCTTCCCGCCGCCACCTGCGGTGGCTAGCTTCCGGGCCGTAGCACCTGACTCGGGAGGACCTCTTGGCCACTGACATCTCACGGCGCCGGCTCTTCGCGCTCGGCGGTGGCGCCGTCGGCGCCGCCGCGGCGGGCTCCCTGCTGCCGCCGTCCCTGCGGGCCGCCATCGCCGCCGGGGCGCCGGCCGGGGGACTGGACGCCGTCAGACATGTCGTGGTGCTGATGCAGGAGAACCGGTCGTTCGACCACTACTTCGGCACGCTGCGCGGCGTACGCGGCTTCGGGGACCGCAACGCCGTGGAACTGCCCACCGGCCGCCCCGTGTTCGCCCAGCCGAGCGCCGCGCCCACGGCGCGGGGCGACGACGACACGACCGTCCTGCCCTTCCCCGTACGCGACGCCGCCGAGGCGCAGCACAAGGACCTTCAGTACATAGGCGACCTCGACCACTCCTGGAGAGGCGGCGCCAAGGCGTGGAACAACGGCTGGATGGACGGCTGGGTCTCCGCCAAGACCGCCGCCACCATGGCGTACTACGACCGCGCCGACATCCCGCTCCACTACGAGCTGGCGGACACCTTCACCGTCTGCGACGCCTACCACTCGTCGATCCACACCTCCACGAGCCCCAACCGCAACCATCTGTGGAGCGGTTGGACCGGCCACGAGGCCGACGGGCGGCGCGCGGTCGGCAACGACGCGTACGACGAGGGCAGGCACCCCGGCTACGCGTGGCCCACGTACGCCGAGCGGCTGGAGAAGGCCGGGCGGAGCTGGAAGACGTACACCGAGTGGGAGAACTTCACCGACAACAACATCGAGTTCTTCACCTCCTTCAAGAAGATCGCGCGCAAGGCGCTCGCCAAGGCCCGTGAGCTCGAAGGCGCCGGCGACTTCGGCTACATGGAGTCCTTCTACGCCGCCGTGCGCGAGACGGACGACCCCGCCGTACGCGCGAGGCTCCTCGCCGCGCTCGACGAGGGTGTGGAGGCCCTGACCGCCCGCGAACGCTCGCTCTTCGAACGCGGGCTGCGGCGCGTCGAGTCGGGCACCCTCGCCGCGGCGTTCCGCGCCGACGTGGCCGCCGGGCGGCTGCCCGAGGTGTCGTACCTGGTGCCGTCGGCGGTCGACTCCGAGCACCCCGGCGCCTCCTCACCGGTCGCCAGCGCCGGCCTCGTCCACCAGGTGCTGGACGCGCTCGGCTCGCACCCGGAGGTCTGGCGGCACACGGTCGTACTGATCAACTACGACGAGAACGACGGCTTCTTCGACCACGTGCCGCCCCCCGTGCCGCCCGTGGACGACCCCGACGAGCGCTGGGAGGGCCGTCCGACGGGGCTCGGCATCCGTGTACCGCTGCTCGTCGTCTCGCCCTGGACCGTGGGCGGTTACGTCTGCTCGCAGGTCTTCGACCACACGTCGGTCGTCCGCTTCCTGGAGACGTGGACCGGCGTGAAGGAACCCAACATCACGCCGTGGCGGCGCGCCGTCACCGGCGATCTGACGTCCGCTTTCGACTTCGGACGGGGCCGGCCGCGCCCGGACGTCGAACAGCCGGGGCCCGTCCCCCCGTTCACGGGGCGCTGGCGGCCCGTGCCGCCCACCGTGCAGCGGATGCCGGTGCAGGAGCCCGGCACGCGCCCCGCCAGGCCGCTGCCGTACCAGCCGGACGTCCACGGCCGCCTCGCGACGGGCGATGCCGGGGAGCGGGTCCTGCGGCTCGAACTGCGCAACACGGGCCGGGCGAGCGCGCACCTGGCGCTCTATCCGTACGAGGGCGAGTTCGACGTCCCGCAGCACCGGGACGTCAGGGGCACGGCGCACTGGACGGTGCCCCTCACCGGCGACGCCTACCGCTTCACGATCACCGGCCCCAACGGCTTCCGCCGTGAATTCGCCGGCCCCGTCGCGGGCGGCGGCGCCGAGGTCACCTCGTCCGTCGACCACCACGACCGCGATCTCCATCTCACCCTCCGTAATGAGGGTGATCTGCCCCTCACCTTCACGGTGCGCTCGCTCGGTTACGCCGACGAGGCCGATCTCCGTGACTGGAAGCGCGAGTTCACGGTCAAGCCGGGACGGCGCCGCAGCGTGGTGCACTCGGCCGCGGACGCGCACGGGTGGTACGACATCGAGGTGACGGCGGGCCGGGGCTTCCGGCGACGGCTGATGGGGCACATCGAGAACGGCAAGCCGAGCGTTTCCGGCTGAACCGTAATTCTCCCCTCCGGCCGATCGAAGGCCAGGTCAACACTGTGTGAGTAACCCCACCAAACGGGCAAACGATCACGATTCGATGTCAGAATCGGGCTCTCCGAACCACGCAGGGGAGCAGACCGTTGGCAGCAGTCGCGCGGTGGTGCGTCAGGCACCGGCTCCTGGTCGTACTCCTGTGGCTGCTGGCCCTCGGCTCCACCGCCGTCGGCGCCGTCTCGGCCGGAACCTCGTACTCCAACGACTACGAGGCACCCGGCACCGAGTCCGGCCACGCCGTCGAACTCCTGGAGAGCGGATTCCCCGGCGCCGGCGGCGACAGCGACACCGTGGTCTGGCACACCGAACGCGGCTCCGTCCGCGCGCAGGACGTCGAACTGCGCATGGGCGTCACGCTCGGTGAGATCGCCAAGCTGCCCGGCGTGGCCTCCGTGACGAGCCCGTACGCCCTCACCGACGGTGCCGGGACGCCCCCGTACACACCCGGCCCGGACGACGGCGAGGGCGCCCGTCAGATCAGCGAGGACGGCCGCACCGCCTTCGCCGTCGTCACCTTCGAGCAGCAGGTCGACAACATCCCCGTCGCCCAGGCCCGGGCCGTCGTCGACACGGCGAAGAAGGCCGCCACCGACGACCTCCAGGTGGAGCTCGGCGGCAGCGCCGTCGCCCTCACCGAAGGCACCACCACGCACACGGCGGAGATCGTGGGCGTCGCCATGGCCGCCGTGGTCCTCTTCCTCGCCTTCGGCTCGCTCGCGGCGAGCCTGCTGCCCATCGCCACCGCGCTGGTGTCGGTCGGGACGGCGTACGCGGGCATCGCTCTCCTCGGTCACCTCATGACCGTGGCCGACTTCGCGCCCTTGCTCGGTCTGCTCGTCGGGCTCGGCGTCGGCATCGACTACGCGCTGTTCATCGTGACCAGGCACCGCAAGGGCCTCAAACAGGGCCTCACGGTCACGCGGGCGGCCACGGATGCCGTCGCCACCACGGGGCGCGCCGTCGTCTTCGCCGGGGCCACCGTCTGTATCGCACTGCTCGGGATGCTGGTGCTGCGGCTGAGCTTCCTCAACGGCGTCGCCATCGCCGCCTCGCTCACCGTCGCGCTGACGGTGGCCGCGTCCGTGACCCTGCTGCCGGCCCTGCTCTCGTACACCGGAGGGCGCGCGCTGAGCCGCCGCGAACGCGCCCGGCTCGCCGAACACGGTCCGCTGCCCGAGACCCCCACCGGCTTCGCCGCCCGCTGGTCCGCCTTCGTGGCACGCCACCCCCGGCTGCTCGGCGCCGCCGCCGTGGTCGTGATGCTCGTGCTCGCCCTGCCCACGTTCTCGCTCCACCTGGGGACCTCGGACCAGGGCAACAACCCGGCGACCAGCACCACCCGGCAGGCGTACGACCGGCTCGCCGAGGGATTCGGACCCGGCGTCAACGGTCCGCTGACACTCGTCGCCGAGCTGGACGGTGCCGACGACCGGCTCGCGATGGACCAACTCCCGGACACGTTGCGCGAGTCGGAGGGCGTCGCCTCCGTCGGGCCGATCGTCTTCAACGGCAGCGGCGACACCGCCCTGCTGACCGTCGTCCCCGGATCGTCTCCGCAGTCGGAGCACACCAGCGATCTCGTCGACCACCTCCGTAAGGATGTGCTGTCCCGCGCCGAGGCGGGCACCTCCCTGGAAGTGTCGGTCGGCGGGGTCACCGCGAGCTACGACGACTTCGCCGACGTCGTCGTCGGCAAACTCCCGCTCTTCGTCGGCGTCGTCGTCGCCCTCGGCTGTCTGCTGCTCCTGCTGGCCTTCCGCTCCGTCGGCATCCCACTGAAGGCGGCGGTGATGAACGTGGCCGCCGTCGCCTCTTCCTTCGGGATCGTCGTCGCGATCTTCCAGTGGGGCTGGGGGAGCGAACTCCTCGGCCTCGGCAGCGCGGGCCCGATCGAGCCGTTCCTGCCCGTGATCATGGTCTCGGTCCTCTTCGGCCTCTCCATGGACTACCAGGTCTTCCTGGTGAGCCGGATGTACGAGGAGTGGCTGGAGACCGGTGACAACAGACGTGCCGTGCGGGTCGGCCTCGCCGAGACCGGCCGCGTGATCAACTCGGCCGCCGTGATCATGATTTCGGTCTTCCTCGCCTTCGTCCTCACCGGGGACCGCGTCATCGCGATGTTCGGCGTCGGACTGGCCGCGGCGGTCGCGCTGGACGCCTTCGTACTCCGTACGCTCCTCGTCCCCGCCCTGATGCATCTGCTCGGCGGCGCCAACTGGTGGCTGCCGCGCACGCTGGACCGCTGGCTGCCGCGGATCAGCATCGAGGCGCCCGCCGCCCGCCGTCGTACGTCTGGGAAGATCCCCGCACGGCGCGAGGAGCACGCGGAGCGTGCGGAACACGTGCCGGGGAGCACGGGCCGAAACTGAGCCCGCCGGACAGGAGGAGCGCGATGTTCGCGACATCATTGGGTGACAACGCGGAACTGAGACCGCTGGAGCCGTGGCAGGCCGAGGAGTTCCTCACGCACATGGACCGTGCGAGGGAGCTGGTGACCGAACACGTCGGGCTCGCCGACGCCGTCACCGACCTCGAATCGGCGCGGAACTTCCTCACCTCGTACGCGAACAAGCAGGCCGCCGACGCCGGACGGATCTACGGGATCTGGCTCGACGACATCCTCGTCGGCGGCGTGCTCTTCCGGATCTTCGACGCGCCGGGCGGTAACTGCGAGGTCGGCTGCTGGCTCGAACCGGCGGCCACGGGGCGCGGTCTGGTGACTCGCGCGATAACCGTGCTCATCGACTGGGCGGTGGACCGGCGCGGCATCCACCGTGTGGAGTGGGTGGCCTCGTCGGCCAACCTCGCGAGCGTCAGGGTTGCCCAACGGCTCGGCCTGCGGCTCGACGGAATCCTGCGCGAGAGCAGCCTCCACCACGGCCGCCGGCAGGACCACGAGGTCTGGGCCGTACTGGCTCCCGAGTGGCGTGAGCTGCGGCGCGACACCCCTTGAGGAAACTCTCATGGATCTCTCATACGGGCCGCCTACCGTGCGGCGCATGAACCCCACGACCAAGCCAGAAGAGCCCGCGGACGAAAGCGGCGACAACAAGGCGGAGCGTGCCGTTCCGGCCGTCGCCGACAAGAACGACGCACCGGGCCCGAGCCTGGCCAAGGACTCGGGGGAGAGCCCTCAGGCGGGCGGCGCGCAGGGCGCCCACCGTGCCGGCGACGCGGACGGCGACGGCGCCGCCTCGGACGACGACGGCGACGACGGTGATCTGCTCGTCGACGACCCGGACGGCGAGTACACCCCGCCGCCCTCCAGCGGCCTCGCCGCCGCGTCCACGGCCCTGATCTCCGTACTGCTCTCGCTCGTCGCGCTCATCGGCACCTGGTCCGGCAAGGTGATCGCCGAACGCGAGACGCTCGTGGGCCAGATCGACCTCGGCCAGACCGGCACGGCGCAGCAGCAGATCTCCGAGATCTACGGCGACGCCTGGCACGCCACCGCGCTGACCAACGGCATCTTCGCCGTGCTCGCGCTCATCGTCGGCCTCGCGGCGCTCGGCCTGCCGCAGCGCAAGAGCTGGGTACAGCCCTTCGCCGTCGCCGGTATCGCACTCGGCGCGCTCGCCCTGCTGATCTCGATCGGCATGTACTTCGACGTCTTCGTCTCCCTGCCGGAGCCGCCCCCGGCCGCCCCGCCGACCACCGGCTGACACGGTCCCACCGGGCCCGCCGGGTCCTTCACGGACCGCCGAGAGCCCACCTCCTCACGCGCCGCACGGGCACCACCCCGTGCGGCGCGTGAGGCGTTTCGGGGCAGGGCCTTAGGCCGCCGCCGGGCCGCCACGCGTCCGCCTAAGGCGCACGCGCCGCGAAGATGCGGCACTCGCCCGATGCGGGCGTACCCCCTGGGAGACGAATGTTGAGGCATCGCAAGGACGCCGAAGCACTTCGTGAACAGGGGAGTCGAGATGTTCGAGTACGAGATGCACCAGATGAAAGCGGCCGATCTGATCCGTGAGGCCGACAACCGGCGGCTGGTCCGCCAGGTCCGCAAGGCCCGCAAGGAGGCCGCGCGCAACGCCGGGAACGAGGGCGAGAGGCGGGTGGAATCGCACCGGGGCCGGTTCGTCAGCGCGGCGTGACGGGCGTACGGAGATGGCCGCCCGCCCCGACCTCCGAAGGACGCCGGATCCAGGGCCGCCGAGGGTGCCAACGGCACCCGCGGCGACCGCGATAACGAGTGCCGCGCTGTCATACCCCTGTGCGATGCTCGGAACCGTGGAGACCAAGTCAGTCAGTCCCGTGTTCGTCGGTCGCGACGGCGAGCTGACCGCACTCACCGAAGCGCTCGCCCGCGCCGCCGCGGGCCAGCCGCAGGCGCTTCTCGTCGGCGGTGAGGCGGGGGTCGGCAAGACGAGGCTCATCGAGGAGCTGATCTCGGTGGCCTGCCGCGACGGCGCCGTCGTCGCGGTCGGCGGCTGTGTGGAGATCGGCGGCGACGGCCTGCCCTTCGCGCCCTTCTCCGCGGCCCTGCGCGGCCTGCGGCGACTGCTGCCCGAGGAGATCGCCGCCGCCGCGGACGGCCAGGAAGGCGAACTGGCGAGGATCCTGCCCGAGTTGGGCCCCTCGGCGAGCGACGCCCTGGGTGAGCACGGCACCGCGAGCCTCTTCGAACTGACCGTCCGGCTGCTGGAGCGCGTAGCCGCCGACCGCACGGTCGTCCTCATTCTGGAGGATCTGCACTGGGCCGACGCCTCCACCCGCCATCTGCTCGCCTATCTGTTCCGCACGCTGCGCCGCGGACGGCTCCTCGTCATCACCACCTACCGCACCGACGACATCCACCGCCGCCACCCGCTGCGCCCGCTCCTCGCGGAGCTGGACCGGCTGCGCACGGTCAGCCGGATCGAGCTCTCCCGCTTCAGCCGGGCCGAGGTCCGGCGACAACTGCACGGCATCCTGGGTGACGAGCCGGCGCCGCAACTCGTCGACGAGATCTTCGGGCGCTCCGACGGCAACGCGTTCTTCGTGGAAGAACTGGCCGTCGCCATCGAGTCGGGCTGCCGCTCCGGACTCACCGACTCCCTGCGCGATCTGCTGCTCGTCCGGGTCGAGACCCTGCCGGAGAACGCCCAGCGGGTGGCCCGGATCGTCGCCGAGGGCGGCGCCACCGTCGAGTTCCCCCTGCTGCTGGCCGTCGCACAGCTCTCCGAGGACGACCTGATCGACGCGCTGCGGGCCGCCGTGGGCGCGAACATCCTCCTCCCGGTGGACGGCGACGGGTACCGCTTCCGGCACTCGCTCGTACGCGAGGCGATCAGCGACGACCTGCTCCCCGGCGAACGCTCCCGGCTCAACCGCCGCCTCGCCGAAGCCCTGGAGGCCGACCCCTCGCTCGTACGGGGCGACGAGAGCACCACCCGCCTCGCCGGGTACTGGTACCACGCGCACGACGCGGCCAAAGCCCTGCCCGTCGTCCTGCTCGCCTCCGTCGAGGCCCGCCGGCGCTACGCCCACGCCGAGCAACTGCGGCTGCTGGAGCGCGCCATGGAGCTCTGGGACGCCGCACCCGAGGACATCCGCGCCTGCCTCAGACCCCCGGACGACACCGAGGTCTACCCGCCCACCGCCGAGGGGGCGAGCGCCCCGCTGCGCTATCTCGACCTGCTGGCCGAGGCGACCGTCGCCGCCCGCTCCGGCGGCGAACGCGAGCGGGCCCTGGCGCTGTCCAAGAAGGCCATGCGGGTCCTGGAGACCGTGGACGACCCGCTGCGCGCCGCCTGGTTCTGGACGCAGCGCTCACGGCTGGTGCAGGACCTCACCCGCGGCGACGGCTGGGACGAACTGGCCACCGCCCAGGACCTGGTGCGCGGCCTGCCTCCGTCCGCCGTGCACGCCTCCGTCCTCTCCGACGTCGCGAGCTGGGGCGCCCTGCACCGGCCGGGCCCCAACAGCCTGGCCGCCGCCGACCGCGCCGTGGAGTACGCGCGCCTCGTCGGCGCCGAGCACATCGAACTGAACGCCAGGGCGACCCGCGGCTGGCTCGCCACCGAGTCGGGATCCATCGAGGAGGGACTCGCCGAGATGTACGCGGTACGGGACCGCGTCTTCGAACTCGGCAACCTCGGCACGCTCGGCATCCTGGGCCGCATCAGCATCAACCTGCCGTCCACGCTGGAGAGCGTGGGCCGCTCGGAGGAGGCGGTCGCCGCCGCCGAGCTCGGCATCACCCTCTGCCATCAGCGAGGCCTGTCCGACAAGGAAGCCTGGGTCCGGGTCAATCTGAGCGAATCGCTGTTCGCGCTCGGCCGCTGGAACGAGTCCCGGACGGCGATCGACGAAGCGGCTTGGATCGCGCACGCCCCCAAGGCCCGCGCACTGGTGGCCGTACGGCGCGCGCTGCTCGCCCTCGGGCGCGGCGACGCCGCGGAGGCCGCGAGCCAAGTGACCCTGGCCCGGGCGGTCTTCGGTCCGCACGACCCCCAGCCGCAGCATGTCATCGCGCCGGCCAGGCTGGCGATGGTCAGCGCCGCGCGCCAGGGCCGGCTCGCCGAGGCCCGCGCCGAGTTCGAACAGGTCGCCGCGCAGGGCTTCCCGCCGGGCATGCAGCGGTACGCGCTGCCGCTGCTCTGCTCGGCCGCGGCGATGGAGGCGGACGCGCGCGGGCTGCCGGAGGCCGACGCGGGGCGGGCGGCGATCCTGGCGATCGTCCGCGACCACGCGAAGCGACTGCCCGCCCTCGTCCCGATCTGGCGGGCGTACGACCTGCTGCTCGAAGCCGAACTCGCCCGCGCCGACGGCATCGTCGCCCCGAAGCTGTGGGCCCGCGCCGTGGCCGCCTTCGAGGCGCTTCCACGTCCGTACGAACTCGCCGAGGCCCGCCACCGCTGGGCGGCGGACCTCCTCGCCGCGTCGGCGGACCGGGAACAGGCCACCGCGCTCCTGATCCAGGCCCACGCCGCGGCGAAACGGCTCGGCGCGCGGCACCTGGTCGAGGAGACGGAACTCCTCGCGGGCCGGGCACGGATCAGTCTCTCCACCACCCCGGAACTCGCCCCGGCCCCCGCCCCGGAGACCGACGCCGTCAGCTCTCTGGGTCTGACCCCCCGCGAACAGGACGTCCTGCGCCGGGTGGCCGACGGCCTCAGCAACCGCCAGATCGCCGAGGAGCTGTACATCTCACCCAAAACGGCGAGCGTGCACGTCTCCAACATCCTGGCCAAGCTCGGCGTCTCGGGCCGCACGGAGGCGGCGGCGATGACCCACCGCCTCCACCTCTTCAGCGACCTGGAGCCGACACGCACCTAGGAGACGCCTCGACCCACGTCGCCCGCGTCACGTCACGTCCACCCGAAGGATCTTGTCGTCTCCGGGCTTCGCGCTGCCCCGGCCGTCCGTGTTGCTCGTCATCAGCCACAGCGCACCGTCACCCGTCGCCACCACCGTGCGCAGACGGCCGTACTCGCCCTCGAAGAAGGCCTGTGCGGCGGCCGACGGTTTCACGCCCGCCAACGGGATCCGCCACAGCCGCTCGCCGCGCAGCGCCGCCATCCAGATGGAGCCCTCGGCGAAGGCGATACCGCTCGGTGAGGCGTCGCCCGTCCGCCACTCCTCCACCGGATCGACGAAGCCCGACTTCCCGGCCTTGCCCTCGGCCTCCGGCCAGCCGTAGTTCTTGCCCGGCTCGATCAGATTGAGCTCGTCCCAGGTGTTCTGGCCGAACTCCGACGCCCACAGCCGCTTGTCGGAATCCCAGGCGAGACCCTGCACATTGCGGTGCCCGTAGGTGTAGACGACCGAATCCGCCTCCGGATTGCCGTGCGCCGGCCGGCCGTCCGGCGTCATCCGCAGGATTTTCCCGCCCAGGGACTCCTTGTCCTGCGCGAGTCCCGTCTCACCCGTCTCGCCCGTGCCCGCGTAGAGCATCTTGTCCGGGCCGAAGGCGATCCGGCCGCCGTTGTGGATGTTCCCCTTCGGAATGCCCCGCAGGATGGTGTCGGGCGCGCCCAGCTGCCGGCCCACCGGCCTCTTCGGGTCGTACAGCATCCGGGCGATGCGGTTGTCCGATTCCGTCGTGAAGTAGGCGTACACATAGGTGTCCGAGGCGAACGACGGGGAGATCGCGAGGCCCAGCAGACCCCCCTCGCCGCCCGGAGCGACGCCGGGCACCGCGCCCACTTCCGTCTTTTCGCCCGTCTCCGAGTCGACCCGCGTGATCGTCCCCTCGTCGCGCGAGGAGACCAGCAGATCGCCCTCGGGCAGCGCCGCCAGACCCCACGGCGACCTGAGGCCCTCCGTCAGCGTCGACACCACCTTCGCCGAACCCTTCGCGGGCGGCGCCGACGGCTTCGCCGCGCCGTTTGGGGGCGTCGACCCGTCGGACACCGACGAGGACGCGGAACCCGACGGGCTCCCCGGCCGCGCCGTGTCGTCGGAGGACGAGCAGGCGGTCACGACGAATAGCGCCGCTGTGGCCAACACGGCGGTCACTGGAGCACGTTGCACGGTCTTGATCCCTTCGACGGCTGCGTCTCTACGTTTCATACACCGCGGCCCGCGTCCAGGTTCCCATCCGGCCGGTATCAGTGCCACGACTCCCACGCCGGGGGCAGCGCGGCGATCTCGGCCAGATCCGCCGCCGACAGCGCCAGCCCGGCCGCCGCCGCGTTCTCCACCGCCCACCGCTCCCGCTTCGCCCCCGGAACAGGCACCACCTGGGGCCCGCGCGCCAGCACCCACGCCAGGGCCACCTGCGCCGGTGTCGCCCCGTGCCGCTCGGCGACCCGCCGCAGCCCCGCCACCACCGGCTGGTTCGACGCCATCATCTCGGCGGTGAAGCGCGGATGCCTGGCCCGTACGTCGTCCGGCTCGAAGCCCTGCCCGGGGGTGAGCGTGCCGGTCAGATAGCCGCTTCCCAGCGGCATCGCCGCCAGGAGCCCCACCCCCCGCGCCGCGCACCACGGCAGCAGCCGCTCCGTCGCCTCCGGCGCCCACACCGACAGCTCCGCCTCCACCGCGCTCACCGGAAACACCTGCTGCATCCGCTCCAGCAGCGCGATCGTCGCCCCGTAACGGTCCGTGCCGGTACGGCGTGGCGCGCGGGCGTCCACCGCGCACAGCCCCAGGGCCCGTACCTTCCCCGCCGCCACCAGCTCCGCCATCGCGCCCCAGGTCTCCTCGACCGGCACCTCCGGATCGGCCCGGTGCAACTGGTAGAGGTCGATTACCTCCGTGCGCAACCGCCGCAGCGACGCGTCGCAGGCCCGGCGCACATAGCCGGGACGGCCGTTGGCGACGATGTGCTGATCGCCCACCAGCAGACCGCACTTGGTGGACACGAACGCGTCGTCGCGCCGCTGCGTGAGCACCCGCCCCAGCAGCAGCTCGTTGGTGAAGGGGCCGTACATGTCGGCCGTGTCGAGCAGTGTCGTACCGGCGTCGAGCGCCGCGTGCACGGTCCGCGACGAACGGTCGCCCCGCTGCTCGGAGGCGCTGTAGGCCCAACTCATCGGCATACAGCCGAGTCCGACGGCGCCCACCGTGAGTGCTGCCGCACCGATCGCCCTGCGCTCCAACTGCCCCGCCCCTCCCGCTTCCTGGCGTGTCCGCTCCCACCGGACACACCCCAGCTAACCTCATGGGCCCGCCGACGCCGCTGCGCCCCGGTGCCCCTCCGCCCCGGTGCCGGGCCGTACCGGTCCCTGGAACGCCCTTCATCGACGCCATGGGCTTCGCATAGCCTCCTGCCCATGACTTCAGACGTATGGCTGCCGATACCGGCCGACGAGATCGAAGGGCTTCCCGCCGGCCTGGACTATCTCCACTGGGACGGTGCTCCCGAGTTCCCCGGCGACCCGGCCGACTGCGCCTTCTACGTGGTCCCGTACATGAAGGGCATGGACATCGCGCTCCGGCCGCTCGCCGCGATGACCTCCGTACGCGTCGTACAGACCCTCTCCGCCGGGATCGACCACGTGGCGCCCGGACTCGGCTCGCTGCCCCCCGGTGTGCGTCTGTGCAACGCCAAGGGCGTCCACGAGGCCAGCACCGCCGAACTCACCGTCGCGCTCGTCCTCGCCTCGCTGCGCGGCATCCCCGGCTTCGTCCGGGGCCAGGATGCCGAGGAGTGGCGGTCCGGCTTCTACCCGGCGCTCGCCGACAAGTCCGTGCTGATCGTCGGCTACGGCTCCATCGGCGCCGCCATCGAGGACCGGCTCGCGCCGTTCGAGTGCGCGCGGGTGGCGCGGGTGGCGCGCTCCGCGCGTGCCACCGAGCGCGGCCCCGTGCACGCACTCACCGATCTGCCGGGCCTGCTGCCCGAGGCCGACGTCGTGATCGTGTCGACGCCACTCACCGAGGAGACGAAGGGCCTGGCGGGCGCCGGGTTCCTGGCCCGTATGAAGGACGGCGCGCTGTTCGTGAACGTCGCACGGGGCCAGGTCGCCGACACCAAGGCGCTCCTCGCGGAGCTGGAGAGCGGGCGGATCACGGCCGCGCTCGACGTCACCGATCCGGAACCCCTCCCGCCGGGTCATCCCCTCTGGCATGCTCCGGGTGTTGTCATCAGCCCTCACGCGGGCGGATCCACCTCGGCCTTCATGCCGCGCGCCAAGCGTCTGCTCGCCGACCAACTCACCCGCTACGCCGCGGGGGACGCTCTGCGCAACGAGGTGCTCACCACCGGCTGAGCCACCGTCGGTCCGCGCTGAAGGGCGACAACTCCGCTGCTCGTCACGGAGAGTAGAAGAACTATGTCCCTGAGTGACGAGTCTGGTGTATCGTCCCGATCTGGGGGTCGCGTCGCGCGAGGGGCGACGTGGCGGAGCGATCAGAATCCGAGGGGGCGACGGGCGATGTACTGCCGATGCGCGAACGATCCGACGCGGAAGGGCCGTCCACGGCGGCCTTCGAACCCAACGACACAAGGCCACACGCCGACGGCCCAGGCTCCGGCCCGGACCCCGGCGAGGCGCACCTCACCGACGCGTACGTCACCGGAGCGCCCCTCCACGGCGCGAGGACCCGCCGCGGCGGCGGTGACGGCGACACCCCCCGAGGTGGCCCCGTGAGCCCCCCCGGGGCGCTCCTCGGCCCCCGCGTCGCCCCGGAGGACGGCAGCGACCCCGGCAGCGGCGCCGACGCCGGCGGAGGCGGCACCGGCCTCCTCGCGCAACTCCTCCTCGCCCTCATCTGCGGGGGCTACGCGACCGGCGCGGCACTCGGCTGGGGTTCCCCCGAAGTGGCCCTGTTCATGGGCGACTTCGGCCTCAGCATCGCCGCCCTCATCGCCTCGGTCTCCTGCTTCCTCTACGCCCGCGGGAACGACAGCCGATTCCGCCCCGCCTGGATGCTCTTCTCGCTCTCCTCCTTGATGGCCGCCGGCGGGAACGCGGTCTGGGGCTGGTACGAGGTCGTGCTCGGCCGCCCCGTACCGAGCCCCTCCCTCGCCGACCTGTTCTTCCTCTGCTTCGCGCCACCCGCCATCGTCGGTCTGCTCGTCCTCGCCAAACGTCCCGTCAGCAAGGCCGGCTGGGTCTGTCTCTGCCTCGACGCCTGGCTGATCGGCGGCTCGCTCCTCACGCTCTCCTGGAGCCTGGCCCTCGCGCACACCACGCACTTCGACGGCGAGACCGTCGCCCACGCCGCTCTCTCCCTCGCCTATCCGCTGCTGGACATCGTGCTCGTCAGCATGGTGCTCGCCCTGCACTTCCGGCGCTCGACCGGCAACCGTACGGCCATCAACTCCGCCATCGCCGCCCTCGCCCTCACGGTCCTGTGCGACGCCCTGTTCACCTCCCCGCTGCTCCGGGAGAACTACCGCTCGGGCCAGCTGCTCGACGCGGGCTGGTTCGCCGGGTCCCTGCTGCTCGCGTACGCGCCCTGGGGCGTGCGCAAGACCGCCGAGATCGTCCCCGAGCCGGTACGGCCGCCCCGCGCCCCCCGGCAGCCCGGCAGGCCCATCGCGGGCTCCCTGGCCGCGCTGACGCCGTATCTCGCCGCCGCCGTGTGCACCCTGGGGATCCTGTACAACGTCATCGAGGGCCGCCGGGTCGACCGCGTCGTGGTCCTCACCGGCTGCACGGTCGTCCTCGCCCTGGTCGTACGGCAGGGCATCATGCTCGTCGACAACATCGCGCTCACCCATGAACTGGCCCAGAAGGAGAACCACTTCCGTTCCCTGGTCCAGGGATCGAGCGACGTCATCATGATCGCCGGGCCCGAGGGCACCCTGGACTACGTCAGCCCCGCGGCGGCCGGCGTCTACGGACGCGAGGCGGACGGCCTCGTCGGCGCGGCACTGGAATCGATCATCCACCCGGACGACCGGGGCCGGGTCAAACGCGAGGTACGCCGCTTCCTGGCGGCGCCTCCCACGGAGGAGCCCACCACCCGCATCGAGTGCCGCTTCAAGTCCGGCACCGGCGACTGGCTGAACGTGGAATCCACGGTCAACCGCCACCAGGGCGGCCTGATCCTCAACAGCCGCGACGTCACCGAACGTGTCAGGCTCCAGGCCCAGTTGCAGCACAACGCCGAGCACGACCCGCTCACCGACCTGCCGAACCGCGCCCTGTTCACCGAGCGGGTCCGCCAGGCACTCTCCGGGCGCCGGTCGGGCGACCCCGGCACAGCGGTCCTCTTCATCGACCTCGACGGCTTCAAGGGCGTCAACGACCGCCTCGGCCACCAGGTCGGCGACGAACTGCTGATCAACGCGGCCCGCCGCCTCCAGGACTCGGTACGCGCCGGGGACACCGCAGCCCGCCTCGGCGGGGACGAGTTCGCCGCCCTCATCCTCGGCGACGGCACCGACGACCAGACCGCCCGCGAGTACCAGGTCCACGAGATCGCCGACCGGCTGCGCCTGAAGCTGTCGCAGCCGTACCGCATCGAAGGCAACGATGTCCGCGTCGCCGCCTCCATCGGAGTCGCGTTCGCCGAGCCCGGGATAACCCCCACCCACCTCATGCGCAACGCCGACCTCGCCATGTACCGCGCCAAGGCCGGCGGCAAGGACCGCGTCGAGCTGTACGCCCCCCAGATGCAGGCCGACGTGGTCCGCAGGACCGAACTGGCCACCAGGCTCCGCACCGCCCTGCGGGACGGCGAATTCGCCCTGCTCCACCAGCCCGTCGTCGACCTCTCCACCGGACAGGTCTCCGCCGTCGCCGCCCAGGCCCGCTGGCGCTCCGCCCAGGGCATCCTCTTCACCCCCGCCGAGTTCTTACGGGTCGCCGACGACAGCGACCGCACCGCCGAGTTAGGGCGCTGGCTGCTCGAAGAAGCCGTCGAGCAGGCCGCCGAGCGCGGCAGGACGGGCCACCTCGTACCGGTGACCGTCCGTCTCTCCGCCCGCAGACTGCTCGACCGGTCCATGCCACTGGGCTCCATCGAAGCCCTCCTGACCCGCCACGGGCTCCCCTCGGGCTCCCTGCTGATCGAGCTGGCGGACAGCGACCCGCGCACGTCCCTGGACGAGCTGGAGCACCGCCTGCTCGCGCTGCGCCGTCTGGGCGTACGGATCGCCCTCGACGGCTTCGGCAGCGGCTACGCGGCGATCAACGCGCTGCGCCGCCTCCCCGTCGACGTACTGAAAGTGGACCGCGGGCTGGTCGAGGGCGTCGTCGAGTCCGCCAGGCTGCACAAGATCACCGCGGGGCTGCTCCGGATCGCCGGCGATCTGGGCATGGTCTCGGTGGCCGACGGCGTCGACGTACCGGAACAGGTCCTCGCGCTCCGCGCCATGGGCTGCACCCACGGCCAGGGCATGGCCTTCTCCGGCCCCCTCGACGAGTACCGGCTGCGCCGTGCGCTGATCCGCGGCGAATTCCCCCTCCCCGGGGCCACCCCGCTGCCCGTGCTCAGCGGCGGCTCGCTGCCCGTCCGCCGGACCTGGGCGGCCACCCCGGACATGATCCCCCGACCGATCACCCGTCCGTCCGTCCGCTCAAATGTTGAGACGCCAGTCCCACCCACTTGACAGTGGTAGCGCGTCGGAGGGAGGGTCAATGCCATGCGCACCCGAATTCTCGTACTTGGACAGCGCGTCGGCTGAAGCAGTGGCCCTCACCGGTTCTGCAGACCGCACCGACGCGCTCCCCTCGCCTGCCTCCCGGCACGAGGGGTTTTTTGTTGTACCAGCACAGCCCAAACCCCCGCAAAAACCCTCAGCCTCGAGAAGAGAATGACGATGACCGAGCAGGCCACCGGGGCACACCCGACGCCGCGCGCCCGTAACGGCGGACCCTCGTCCGCCACCGTTGAGCACGTCACGGGCGCGCAGTCCCTCATCCGCTCTCTTGAGGAAGTCGGGGCCGAGACGGTATTCGGCATCCCCGGCGGCGCCATCCTTCCGGCCTACGACCCGATGATGGACTCCACCCGGGTCCGTCACATCCTGGTCCGCCACGAGCAGGGCGCCGGCCACGCGGCCACCGGCTACGCGCAGGCCACCGGCAAGGTGGGCGTCTGTATGGCCACCTCGGGCCCCGGCGCCACCAACCTGGTCACCCCGATCGCCGACGCGCACATGGACTCCGTGCCGCTCGTCGCGATCACCGGCCAGGTCGCGAGCAAGGCGATCGGCACGGACGCCTTCCAGGAGGCGGACATCTGCGGCATCACGATGCCGATCACCAAGCACAACTTCCTGGTCACCAAGGCCGAGGACATCCCGCGCACCATCGCCGAGGCGTTCCACATCGCCGCCACCGGCCGCCCGGGACCCGTGCTGGTCGACATCGCCAAGGACGCACTCCAGGCCAAGACCACCTTCAGCTGGCCGCCCACCCAGGAACTGCCCGGCTACCGCCCGGTCACCAAGCCGCACGCCAAGCAGATCCGCGAGGCGGCGAAGCTGATCACGCAGGCCAAGCGGCCGGTGCTGTACGTCGGCGGCGGCGTCATCAAAGCCGGTGCCACCGCCGAACTGCGCGTTCTCGCCGAACTGACCAACGCCCCCGTCACCACCACCCTGATGGCGCTGGGCGCGTTCCCCGACAGCCACCCGCTGCACGTGGGAATGCCGGGCATGCACGGTGCGGTCACCGCCGTCACCGCGCTGCAGAAGGCCGACCTGATCGTCGCCCTCGGAGCCCGCTTCGACGACCGCGTCACCGGCAAGCTGGACAGCTTCGCCCCGTACGCGAAGATCGTCCACGCCGATGTCGACCCGGCCGAGATCGGCAAGAACCGCGCCGCCGACGTGCCGATCGTCGGCGACGCCCGCGAGGTCCTCGCCGACCTCGTCCAGGCGGTCCAGGCCGAGCACACCGAGGGCAACGTCGGTGACTACAGCGCCTGGTGGCGCGACCTCAGCCGCTGGCGCGAGACGTACCCCCTCGGCTTCGACCAGCCGGCCGACGGCAGCCTCTCCCCGCAGCACGTCATCCAGCGCATCGGCCAACTCGCCCCGGACGACACGATCTACGCGGCGGGCGTCGGCCAGCACCAGATGTGGGCCGCCCACTTCATCGACTACGAGCAGCCCGCCACCTGGCTCAACTCCGGCGGCGCGGGCACGATGGGCTACGCGGTCCCGGCCGCGATGGGCGCCAAGGCCGGGCAGCCGGAGCGCACGGTGTGGGCGATCGACGGCGACGGCTGCTTCCAGATGACCAATCAGGAACTGGTCACCTGCGCGCTCAACAACATCCCCATCAAGGTCGCGATCATCAACAACGGCGCGCTGGGCATGGTCCGCCAGTGGCAGACCCTCTTCTACAACCAGCGCTACTCCAACACCGTCCTCCACAGCGGCCCCGAAGTGGCCGCCGGCGGCTCCTTCGAGGGCTCGGGCCGCGCGGACGACGCCAAGCCCAACGGCGGCACCCGTATCCCGGACTTCGTGAAGCTGTCCGAGGCGATGGGCTGCGTCTCGATGCGCTGCGAGTCCCCGGACGAGCTGGACGCCGTGATCGCCAAGGCCAACTCCATCAACGACCGCCCCGTGGTGGTCGACTTCATCGTCCATGAGGACGCCCAGGTCTGGCCGATGGTCGCCGCGGGCACCTCCAACGACGAGGTCCTGGCCGCCCGGGGTGTGCGCCCCGACTTCGGCGACAGCCTGGACGACTGAGCCGGATGCCGAGAGCGAGAGAAAGAACGACGAAAATGTCTTCCAAGCACACCCTCTCCGTCCTGGTGGAGAACACCCCCGGCATCCTGGCCAGGATCGCCGCGCTGTTCTCCCGGCGCGGTTTCAACATCGACTCACTCGCGGTGGGTGTCACCGAGCACCCCGACATCTCCCGCATCACCATCGTGGTCAACGTCGAGGACCTGCCGCTCGAACAGGTGACGAAGCAGCTCAACAAGCTGATCAACGTCCTGAAGATCGTCGAACTCGAGCCCGGCGCCGCGATCCAGCGCGAGCTCGTCCTGGTGAAGGTCCGCGCCGACAACGAGACCCGCTCCCAGATCGTCGAGATCGTGCAGCTCTTCCGCGCCAAGACCGTGGACGTCTCGCCCGAGGCCGTCACCATCGAGGCCACCGGATCGAGTGACAAGCTCGACGCGATGCTGAAGATGCTGGAGCAGTTCGGCATCAAGGAGCTGGTCCAGTCCGGCACGATCGCCATAGGGCGCGGCGCGCGGTCCATCACCGACCGCAGCCTGCGGGCGCTCGACCGCAGCGCGTAGGCACCCGCTCCGACGGCGCGCGGAGCCCGCGCCGTCGGAGCCGTACGGCACCCCGGTTCGCATGCCGAGACCGTGAGACTCCCTTCACCCGCTCCGCCGTACGGTGGGGCTCACACCGCGACACCCCAGTTTGCACACCAAGGAGAAGACCCAGTGGCCGAGCTGTTCTACGACGACGATGCCGACCTGTCCATCATCCAGAGCCGCAAGGTCGCGGTCATCGGCTACGGCAGCCAGGGCCACGCCCACGCGCTGTCGCTCCGTGACTCGGGTGTCGACGTCCGGGTCGGCCTGCACGAGGGTTCCAAGTCCAGGGCGAAGGCCGAGGAGCAGGGCCTGCGCGTGGTGACGCCCGCCGCCGCGGCGGCCGAGGCCGACGTCATCATGATCCTGGTGCCGGACCCGATCCAGGGGCAGGTCTACGAGGAGTCCATCAAGGACAACCTGAAGGACGGCGACGCGCTCTTCTTCGGACACGGCCTCAACATCCGCTTCGGCTTCATCAAGCCGCCCGCCGGTGTCGACGTCGCCATGGTCGCCCCGAAGGGCCCCGGCCACCTCGTCCGCCGTCAGTACGAGGAGGGCCGCGGCGTGCCGTGTATCGCGGCCGTCGAGCAGGACGCCACCGGCAAGGGCTTCGAGCTGGCGCTGAGCTACGCGAAGGGCATCGGCGGCACGCGCGCCGGCGTCATCAAGACGACCTTCAGCGAGGAGACCGAGACCGACCTCTTCGGTGAGCAGGTCGTCCTCTGCGGCGGTACGTCCGCGCTGGTCAAGGCCGGCTTCGAGACGCTGGTCGAGGCCGGTTACCAGCCGGAGATCGCGTACTTCGAGTGCCTCCACGAGCTGAAGCTGATCGTGGACCTGATGTACGAGGGCGGCCTGGACAAGATGCGCTGGTCGGTCTCCGAGACCGCCGAGTGGGGCGACTACGTCACCGGCCCGCGAATCATCACGGACCAGACCAAGGCCGAGATGAAGAAGGTCCTCGCCGAGATCCAGGACGGCACGTTCGCCAAGAACTGGATGGACGAGTACCACGGCGGTCTGAAGAAGTACAACGAGTACAAGAAGGCCGACAGCGACTCGCTGCTGGAGAGCACGGGCCGCGAGCTGCGCAAGCTGATGAGCTGGGTCGACAACGACGACGCCTGAGGCGTTCACGGTGCCGGGCCCAAAGCGCGGGCCCGGCACCGGACCGGCCGTCGAACGGCCCGTCGCCAGGCCCTCGAAGAGGTCGCCGGACGGCCGTCGGTGAGCGCTTGTGGCGGGGTCCGACCACGTACGGGTGATCTGCCCGCCGAGGCGGGAAACCCCTGCCGCCGACACCACTACACTGCTGCATACATCCGCGTCAGGCCCACAATGTCGTGCGTCTTCCACGCGATCAGGCCCGGACCAGGGCCTGGCACCCTCCGCCGCCTGCGGCCGTCGGGACGGCCGTCCGCAATGGACTTGTGAGGACCCACGTGAGCTCGCGTTCCAACGAAAAGCCGGTTGTACTCATCGCCGAAGAGCTGTCGCCCGCCACTGTCGACGCGCTCGGCCCGGACTTCGAGATCAGGCACTGCAACGGCGCCGATCGCGCCGAACTGCTGCCCGCCATCGCCGACGTGGACGCGATCCTCGTCCGCTCCGCGACCAAGGTCGACGCCGAGGCCGTCGCCGCGGCGAAGAAGCTGAGGGTCGTCGCCCGCGCCGGTGTCGGTCTCGACAACGTCGACGTCTCCGCCGCCACCAAGGCCGGCGTCATGGTCGTCAACGCGCCGACCTCCAACATCATCACCGCCGCCGAGCTGGCCTGCGGTCTGCTGGTGGCCACGGCGCGCAACATCCCGCAGGCCAACACCGCCCTGAAGAACGGCGAGTGGAAGCGCAGCAAGTACACGGGCGTCGAGCTGAGCGAGAAGACGCTCGGCGTCGTCGGCCTCGGCCGCATCGGTGTCCTGGTCGCGCAGCGCATGTCGGCGTTCGGGATGAAGATCGTCGCGTACGACCCCTACGTGCAGCCCGCGCGAGCCGCGCAGATGGGCGTCAAGCTGCTCTCGCTGGACGAGCTGCTGGAGGTGTCGGACTTCATCACCGTGCACCTGCCGAAGACCCCCGAGACCCTGGGCCTGATCGGGGACGAGGCGCTGCACAAGGTCAAGCCGACTGTGCGGATCGTCAACGCCGCACGCGGCGGGATCGTGGACGAGGAGGCCCTGGCCTCCGCGCTCAAGGAGGGTCGCGTCGCGGGCGCCGGTCTGGACGTCTACGCGAAGGAGCCCTGCACGGACTCCCCGCTGTTCCAGTTCGACCAGGTCGTCTGCACCCCGCACCTCGGCGCGTCGACGGACGAGGCGCAGGAGAAGGCGGGCGTGTCGGTCGCCAGGTCGGTGCGCCTCGCGCTCGCCGGTGAGCTCGTGCCCGACGCGGTCAACGTCCAGGGCGGGGTCATCGCCGAGGACGTACGGCCGGGTCTGCCGCTCGCCGAGAAGCTGGGCCGGATCTTCACGGCGCTGGCGGGCGAGGTCGCCGTACGCCTCGATGTCGAGGTCTACGGCGAGATCACGCAGCACGATGTGAAGGTGCTCGAACTGTCCGCGCTGAAGGGCGTGTTCGAGGATGTCGTCGACGAGACGGTGTCCTACGTGAACGCCCCGCTGTTCGCGCAGGAGCGCGGCGTGGAGGTACGCCTCACGACGTCGAGCGAGTCGCCCGACCACCGCAACGTGGTCACCGTGCGGGGCACGCTCTCGGGCGGCGAGGACGTGTCGGTCTCCGGCACGCTGGCCGGTCCGAAGCACCTGCAGAAGATCGTCGCGATCGGTGAGTACGACGTCGACGTGTCCCTGGCCGACCACATGGTCGTCCTGCGGTACGAGGACCGTCCGGGTGTCGTCGGCACCGTCGGCCGGATCCTCGGTGAGGCGGGGCTCAACATCGCGGGGATGCAGGTCTCGCGCGCGGAGGAGGGCGGCGAGGCACTGGTCGTCCTGTCCGTCGACGACAACGTGCCGCCGGCGGTGCTGGCGGAGATCTCCGCCGAGATCGGTGCGAACTCGGCGCGTTCGGTGGATCTGACCGACTGATCGGCCGCGCCCGACCGTTGAACACGGCGAGGGGCCCCGGGAGAGCATCCCGGGGCCCCTCGCCGCGTCCCTCACCGCGCCGCGGGCGGGGGCGGTCTGTCGGTGGCGACGGGCGTCCGCGCCGGCCGCTCGGCCAGGGCGCTCGGCCAGGGCGCGGCGAGTCCCGCGTTCGAACGTGCCACGGGCGCTTCCGAGCGTCGACTCGCCAAGACGGTGCGGGAGTTGGCCGCCAACAGCGGACTCGCGCCGCTCATGCCCGACAGGCCCGCGAGGGGTCGCCGTCGCCCGGTCAGCCGGTCTTCTCGGCGCGTGCGAGAAGGTCCGTCAGGGGCACGTCCGTGTCGGCGAGTTCGTTCGCGTCGACCGTCCGGCCGGAGGTGACGAGGTCGCGGATCGGGTCGGTGACGTCCCAGACGTTGACGTTCATCCCGGCCAGCACACGACCTCCGGCGAGCCAGAACGCGATGAACTCCCGCGTCTGCGTCGAGCCGCGGAAGACGACCTGGTCGTAGGAGCCGGGTTCGGCGTAGCCGGTGTACTCCATGCCCAAGTCGTACTGATCGGTGAAGAAGTAGGGCACGCGGTCGTACGTCACGTCCTGGCCGAGCATCGTCTTCGCCGCGGTCCGGGGCTGGTTGAGGGCGTTGGCCCAGTGCTCGACGCGGATGTGCTTGCCCAGCAACGGGTGGAAGGCGTTGGCGACGTCCCCCGCGGCGTGGACGTCCGGCCGGGACGTGAGCAGATGGGCGTCGACGCGGATGCCGTTGTCGACCTCCAGGCCGGCCGCCGCGGCGAGTCGGGTGTTGGGGGTGATGCCGACGCCGACGATCACCGCGTCGGTGTCGAGGCGGCTGCCGTCGGCCAGCAGCACACCGGTCGCCCGGCCGTCGGTGCCGGTGATTTCCGAGACCTTGACGCCGCAGCGCAGCTCGACCCCGTTATCGGTGTGCAGACGGGCGAAGATCCGGGCGGCTTCCCGGCCCAGCACCTGGAGCAGCGGGAGTTCCGCCGTCTCCAGGACCGTGACCTCAAGTCCGGCCGCGCGGGCGGCGGCAGCCGTCTCCAGGCCGATCCAGCCCGCGCCGATCACCACGACCCGGGACGCGGACCCGAACGTCTCCTTGATGCGGTCGCTGTCGGCGAACCGGCGCAGATGGAGCACCCCTCCGAGGTCGGCTCCGGGCAGCGACAGACGGCGGGGCGAGGAGCCGGTGGTCAGGAGCAGCTTCGCGTAGCCGACGCGGCCGCCGTCGGAGAGCGTGACCTCGTGGGCGGCCGGGTCGATCGCGGTGACCGTGGTGCCCAGCCGCAGATCGACGTCGTGCTCGGCGTACCACCCGGAAGGGTGGACGAAGGCGGTCTCGCGTTCGTCCTTGCCCTGCAGATAGCCCTTGGAGAGTGGCGGCCGTTCGTAAGGGCGCTCGCTCTCCTCTCCGAGCAGCGCGATCGGGCCGTCGAAGCCCTCTTCACGGAGGGTCTCCGCTGCCTTCGCTCCGGCCAGGCCGGCTCCGACGATCACGAATGCTGGGTTGGCGGCCATGCTCTCTCCTCTGCTGCGTCGGCTGCCCGCAGGTCGATGGTGGTGCGCTCGGCGATCGGGTCCCTGTCGGCGGCGCGCGCGGCGAGGTCATCGTCGTTCATGACGGTGGTCCGGGGGCGGTTGGTCTGTTCACCGGTGTGTCCGAGCGCGGCCACAGCCGCTCGAGTCATCGGTGATCGCGTGCTCGGTGGTGATCGCGTGCTCGGTGAATGGTGCGCCGTGACCGGTGACCGGTGACCGGCGGCGTCAGGCGGCGGCCGGGTGTGTGGCGTGCAGCTCCGAGTCCAGTTGCCCGAACAGCTCCTCGCCGGAGGCGGCGAACTTGCCGACGCCCTCGTCCTCCAGCACCCGCACCACGTCGTCGTAGGACACTCCGACGGCCCCCAGATCGTCCAGCAGCCGCCGGGACGCCGCGTACGTGCCGTGGACGGTGTCACCGCTGACGCGCCCGTGATCGGCGACCGCGCGCAGGGTCTGCTCCGGCATCGTGTTGACCACCATGGGCGCCACCAGTTCGTCGACGTAACGGGTGTCGGCGTACGCGGGATCCTTCACCCCGGTGGAGGCCCACAACGGCCGCTGCGGGCGCATCCCGGCCGCCGCCAACGCCTGCCACTCCTCGGACGCGGCGGCCCGCTCGAAGTGCTGGTAGGCGAGGCGCGCGTTGGCGATCGCGGCCCGTCCGCGCAGCGCTCGCGCCTCGGGCGTGCCGATCTTGTCCAGCCGGCTGTCGACCTCGGTGTCCACCCGGCTGACGAAGAAGGAGGCGACCGACGCGATGGACGCCAGGTCACGGCCTGCCGCGCGTGCTCGGGCCATGCCGTCGAGGAAGGCGCGCCGCACCTGGTCGTAGCGGTCGAGGGAGAAGATCAGCGTCACGTTGACGCTGATGCCCTCCGCGAGCGCGGTGCTGATCGCCTCCAGCCCGGCCTCGGTGGCGGGGATCTTCACGAACATGTTCGGTCGGTCCACCAGCCACCACAGGGCGCGCGCCTCGGCGATCGTCGCCGCCGTGTCGTGGGCGACGCGCGGGTCCACCTCCAGCGACACCCGTCCGTCCGCCCCGTCGCCTGCCTCGTACACCGGTCGCAGTACGTCACAGGCCCAGCGCACGTCGAACGCGGTCAGCGCCCTGACGGCTTCCTCGACCCGTACGCCGCGCCGGGCCAGATCGGCGACCTGTGCGTGGTAGCGGGATCCCGAGCGGATCGCCTTGGCGAAGATCGTCGGATTACTGGTGATCCCCACGACCCGCTGTTCGCGCACCAGTTCGGCCAGCTCGCCACCGGCGAGCCGCTCCCGGTTCAGGTCGTCGAGCCAGATCGCCACACCTTCGGCGGTCAGCCGGTCCAGGTGGGCATTCATGATCAACTTTATGCGTCGGTGCGGGGACGTTCGCGCGCCGTCGGGTGGGTCGGAGCTCCCGCCTCCACGGTAACGCCGATTTACGCTTATTTGACAGGATATTTACTGGATCCCCAACGGTTCTCAGGACCTCAGCCGGGCGGACTCCAGGCGGGCGGACTTCAGCGCCATGTGCAGCAGCAGCCGGTCCTCGCCGTCCGCCAGGTCCAGGCCCGTCAGCTGTTCGATGCGGGACAGCCGGTAGTAGAGGGTCTGACGGTGGATGCCCAGCTCCGACGCCGTACGGCCCGCCTGGCCCGCGAGGTCGAGGTAGACCTCCGCCGTGTGTGTCAGGTCCGTGTGCGCGGGTGTCAGCAGCGGGCGCACCACCGGGTCGGTGACCGCGGGCACCGAGGTCAGCAGCCGGTACGGGCCGATCTCCGACCACTGGGCGACGGGGCCGTAGCGGGGCTGCGCCGCCGAGGCGTGGGCCGCCGAGAGCGATTCGTGCCAGGCGTCGGGGAGTTCGGCCAGGCCGCGGCGCGGCGTCGCCGCTCCGGCGGTGGCTTCCGGGCCCGCGGCGTCACGCAGCCGCTCCGTCGCCGCCAGCGCGGGGCCCAGGGCGTCGGCCGACCGGAGCCGTACGAGCAGGGCCAGCGACAGATCCGGCAGCGTGCACAGCGCCGCCGTGCCCGCCACCGCGCGCACCGTCGGGTCCGCGCCCCGCC
The DNA here is from genome assembly GCF_010384365.1 of Streptomyces sp. S4.7. NCBI lineage: Bacteria > Bacillati > Actinomycetota > Actinomycetes > Kitasatosporales > Streptomycetaceae > Streptomyces > Streptomyces sp. S4.7. The sequence goes on from NZ_CP048397.1 coordinate 5,495,650, forward strand.
ACGGCGTGACGCACAGCACCACGTGCGGCCCGTCCCCGCCCGGCCCCAGCGCCGTACGCAGCGCGTCCACCGCCATGTCGCGCTGCCAGCCGCGCTCCGCCATCAGTACGGCACGGAACTCGCGCGCCAGGTCCGTGCCCGCCCGCACCTCCTCCGCGAGCAGTGCCCCGATCCGCCCCGTCACCTCCATGGCCGCCGCCAATCGGTCGTCGGTGAGGCCCCGGCCGGTGTCGTCGAGCAGCCATACGTAGCCGAGCACCGTGCCCCGGTGCCGTACGGGCAGACAGATCCGCCCCCGGAAGACCCCGGCGTCCGGCGCGGCGGGGATACGGACGGGGCCGGTCGCCCGGGTGATACCGAAGCCCTCGAACCAGTCGCGCACCGCGGGGGTGGACTTCCGCGTCAGGATCGACCGCGTCCTGACGGGATCCATCACGCCCTCGTCGTCGCTGTCGTGCACCCCGAAGGCGATCAGCCCGAAGTCCCGGTTCTCCAGCGTGAGCGGCATGCCGAGCAGCGCCGAGATCTCGTCGACCAGCTCCTGGTAATCGTCCTTCATCCGGATATTCTCGCACCGCCTTCAGACATATGTCTGAGATCCCGGCCACGGATGCGTGACAGGTGTCGATGGCAGAGGATCGGAGCGGTCCCTAGATTTCGCAGTGGTTCTCCGTGCCGCGGCCGGGCGTTCGCGCCCCGTACGGCCTGCTCGTTCTCTTCCGTGGAGGTGCCCTGTGCTGGGTCCCGTGATTCTCGCCGCGTCGCGCAGCGACACGATGCGGCGCGTCGTCTCGGCCGCGCCGGTCACCAGGCCCGTCGTGCACCGTTTCATCGCCGGCGAGACCGTCGACGGTACGACGCCCGTCATCCAGGACATGGCCGACAGCGGCCTCGAAGTCACCATGGACGTCCTCGGCGAGGACATCACGGACCCGGCCGAGGCACTGCACGCCCGCGACGCCTACCTGAAGCTGATCGAGGCCCTCGCGCCGCTGGGCCTCGGCACCCGCGCCGAGATGTCGGTGAAGCTCTCCTCCTTCGGACAGACCCTGCGCGGCGGCCACGACCTCGCGCTGCGCAACATCACCACCGTCGTCGAGGCGGCCTCCGAGATCGGCACCACCGTTACGCTGGACATGGAGGATCACACGACCGTCGATTCGACGCTCGCCATCCACTCCACGCTGCGTGAGCGCTTCCCGGAGACCGGCGCCGTCGTCCAGTCGTACCTCTTCCGTACGGAGGACGACTGCCGCGCGCTCGCGGCTTCGGGCTCGCGAGTACGGCTCGTCAAGGGCGCCTACAAGGAACCCGCACGCGTCGCGCACCAGGACAAGGGCGAGGTCGACAAGGCGTACGTGCGCTGCCTCAAGACCCTGATGGCCGGCGAAGGACACCCGATGATCGGGACGCACGACCCGCGCCTGATCGCGATCTCGCAGGAGCTCGCGATACGGGCCGGACGCACGCCCGACGCGTACGAGTTCCAGATGCTCTACGGCATCCGGGAGGCCGAGCAGCGCCGTCTGGCCGCCGAGGGCCACCGGGTGCGTGTCTACATCGCGTACGGCACCGACTGGTACGGCTACTTCATGCGCCGGCTGGCGGAACGCCCCGCCAACCTCGCCTTCTTCCTGCGCTCGCTCGCCACCCGCGGCTGAGCACCCGTCACGACGGCGCCACCGCCGCCCACGACCGTCGACCGTGAACCGTCTACTGATCAAGGAGATTCGGCAACCATGGACGCTGTGACCCAGGTCCCCACGCCGGTCAACGAGCCGGTGCACGGCTACGCCCCCGGCTCCCCGGAGCGCACCCGCCTCGAAGCCAAGCTCAAGGAGCTGGCCGACCACCCCGTCGACCTGCCGATGACCATCGGGGGCGTGAAGCGGATGGGCGGCGGCGAGCGCTTCGACGTCGTACAGCCGCACAACCACCAGGCCGTTCTCGGTACGTACGGCAATGCCACCGAGCAGGACGCCCAGGCCGCCGTGGACGCCGCTCTCGCCGCTGCGCCGGGCTGGCGCGCGATGGCCTTCGACGACCGCGCCGCGATCATCCTGCGCGCGGCCGAGCTGCTCTCAGGGCCGTGGCGCGAGACGCTGGCCGCCTCGACGATGCTCGGCCAGTCGAAGACCATTCAGCAGGCCGAGATCGACACCCCGTGCGAGCTGATCGACTTCTGGCGCTTCAACGTCTCCTACGCGCGCGAGATCCTCGCCGAGCAGCCGCGCGCCAACTCGACGGGCGTGTGGAACCGGCTCGACCACCGGCCGCTCGAAGGCTTCGTCTACGCGATCACGCCCTTCAACTTCACCGCCATCGCGGGCAACCTGCCGACCGCGCCCGCGCTGATGGGCAACGTCGTCGTCTGGAAGCCGTCGCCCACCCAGACGCACGCCGCCGTCCTGCTGATGAGCCTTCTTGAAGAGGCGGGGCTGCCCAAGGGCGTCATCAACCTGGTGACCGGCGACGGACTGGCCGTGTCCGAGGTGGCGCTGGGCCACCCCGAGCTGGCGGGCATCCACTTCACCGGCTCCACGAAGACCTTCCAGCACCTGTGGAAGACCGTCGGCGGCAACATCGAGAAGTACCGCTCCTACCCGCGCATCGTCGGCGAGACCGGCGGCAAGGACTTCGTCGTTGCCCACCCGAGTGCCGACCGCGGTGTCCTCAAGACGGCGCTGACCCGCGGGTCGTTCGAGTTCCAGGGCCAGAAGTGCTCGGCGTCCTCGCGCGCGTACGTCCCGGCCTCGATCTGGAACGACGGCTTCAAGGAGGAGTTCGGCGCGGAGGTCGACGCCATCGCCATGGGCGACGTCACCGACCTGTCGAACTTCATCGGCGCCGTGATCGACGAGCGGGCCTTCGCGAAGAACAAGGCCGCGATCGACCGTGCCGCCGCCGACCCGACGTGCACCATCATCGCCGGTGGCACGTACGACGACTCCGTCGGATACTTCGTACGCCCCACGGTCATCGCCTGCACCGACCCGGCCAACGAGGTCTTCACGACCGAGTACTTCGGCCCCATCCTCGCCGTCCACGTCTACGAGGACGCGGAGTACGACGCGATGCTGACGCAGATGGAGTCCGTCTCCGCGTACGCGCTGACCGGCGCCGTCATCGCCGGTGACCGTGCGGCGGCGGCCGACGCGATGGCCAAGCTCCGCTACGCCGCGGGCAACTTCTACATCAACGACAAGTCGACCGGCGCCGTGGTCGGCCAGCAGCCCTTCGGCGGCGGCCGTGCCTCCGGCACCAACGACAAGGCGGGCGCCCCGCAGAACCTGATGCGGTGGACCCTGACCCGTGCGATCAAGGAATCGCTCGTGTCCCCGACGGACTACCGCTACCCGCACATGGGCTGAGCCGCCCCGGCCCGTCGGCCCCACAACCCCCGCCCCCGTGCCGGCCCGAACCCCGGTTCGGGGGCGGTGTCTTCCTGACAAAGAGGTCGTGCCGGTGCCCTCACCTCCGTACGGAGGTGAGGGCACCGGCACGACCCGGTTGCCCGGCTCAGACCTTGCGGTAGCGCGCCATGCCGAACGAGAACATCCCGAAGAGCACCAGCCCCAGCGCCACCAGCACGAGCAGCCAGGGACCGGCGGGGGTGTCCGTGAACGAGCGCAGCGTGGCGTCGAAGCCCTTCGCCTTGTCGGGCTCGTAGTCCATGGCCGCCTTGATCACGAACCAGCCCAGCGCCGCGAACAGCACCCCGCGCGCGAGTCCGCCGCCGACCCCGGTCACGTCGATGTAGCGCTTCGCCCCCCGGGACATCTGACCGAGCTTGAGGTGCTTGTGGTACGACCGCTTCGCGGCGCGCACCCCGATCCACAGACCGGCGCCCAGGATCCCGATACCGGCGGCGCCGACCAGCCACTGACCGGCGGGCAGCTCCATCGCCTTGGCCGTGACGTCCTGCGACTGCTGGTCGCCCGACGAACCGCCCTTGTCACCGGCGGCGAAGGTGAGGACCGAGTAGGCCACGAAGCCGTAGAAGAGGAAGCGCCCGGCCGACAGCAGCCGCGTGCTCGTCTTGTGGCCGTCGGGCCCCGAAGCGCCGAACAGCGCCTCGGACAGCCGCCACAGGCACATTCCGACGAGACCGATTCCCAGTGCCCACAGGACGAACGAGCCCATGGGCTTCTCGCCGATCTCGGCCAGCGCGCCACCGCGGTCGGCCTGCTGTCCGCCGCCTCCGAACGCGATCTGCAACGCCAGCAACCCGATCAGCAGATAGATGACGCCGCGCGCGGCGAAACCCCAGCGTGCCGCGGCGTCCATCGCCGAACTGTTCGCCGCCTGACGGCCCTTGCCACGGCCTCTGAGTGACATCGTGTCTGCGTTCATTTGGCACCCTCCCCATCGTCCGTCGAGTGCCCCCGACTCGGGCGCGGAAACGGGGCCCGGAAACGGCGCGGCGGGTCGGCTCAGCTCCAGCCCGCGACGATGAGGGAGAGACCGGCGGCGAAGCCGGCACCCAGGAGAGCCACGTACGCGCCGTAGTATCGGCGGAAACGGTGCAGCAGCAGACCGAGCATTCCGAAGCCGGCGCCGACCGTCAGGGTCCGCGCGCCGCGCGCTCGCGCGGACTCCGCGAGCCAGTCGCCCGCCGACACATCGGCGCGGCCCGCCTCGGCGGCGTACACCTTGAACGGGATGCCGTTCCACGGCTGGTGGCGTACGGCGGAAGCCGACTCGGCCGCGAGCTCGTGCCGAACCTCCGCGCGCATCCGGTCCGTCGTCAGCGGCGCGGGCAACTGGTGCCCCGTGTTCGCCAGTTGGAGGGCCAGCAGCCCACCGGCGAGGCTTCCGGCGAGCGCGGCGAGGGAGAGCCGGGGCGCCGCACGGGGGAGGGCCACGCACGCGATGCCCAGCAGCAGTTCGGGCATCAGCGGCCAGCTCAGCGCCTCTGCGAAGGCCCACGCGACGGCCAGCGGCAGCCCCCAGCGGGACGCGGCCACCGCCGCCACGCGGCGCCGTACGGGGGAGTCGCGCGGCGGCTCCGCACCTGTCCGGGCGTGCAGTGCCGCGACCGCCGCCCGAGCGTCCTGCGGTGTCGCCGACGGCGGCAGCGGGTCCCCGATCCGTACCCGCACCAGCGAGGAGCGCAGCCGCCCGTGCTTGGGCAGCAGCCGGTCCGTGCCCGCGATCCCCACCGGGACGACCGGGACACCCGCGCGCTCCGCGAGCACCAGGGCGCCGCGGTGGAAGGCCCCGACCCCGCCGTCCGCCCCGCGCGTGCCCTCGGGGAACAAAACGACCGCGCGGCCGGCCCGCAGCCCGTCCGCCATCGACATCAGGTCATCCATGCCGCCGCCGGTGCGCCGTACCGGGAACCCGGCGGCGAGCACCCGGCAGACGCGCCGTCGCCACGGCGAGGCGAACCAGTAGTCCGCCGCCGCCCCGATGGCGGGACGGTGCCGGGCGCCGAGCGCCGCCAGGAGCGCGGCGGTGTCGGCGTGCGAGGAGTGGTTGGCCACAACTACGCAGCCACGGGGCGGCAGTTGGCCCCGTCGCCGCACGCCGCCGGTGACGGTGAGGACCACCCACCACAGAGCGCGCCGCAGGACCGCGCCGAGGAGCGAGGGCGCGAGGGCGGGCGCGGGCGCCGGACCGGGGCCGCCGGAGACGGCGCGCCGCCCTCGCCCTCGCGTCCGCCCACGGTCGAACGCGGGACCGCGCCGCCCGGCTCCCCGAACCCGCCGTGACTCGCGCCCGCGGACATCACCGGCCCGGCCGGCCGCGAACGCGACCGCCGCCGCGCCCGAACCAGTGCCGCCGGCCGCCCCCGCGCGCCCACGTCGCTGCCCGGCCATCGCCGAGCGCCGCCGCAGCCGTCGCGGCCTCGTACGTGCCCCGGCCCCCTCGCGGGAAGCGAAACGCGCCGCCGTCATGCCGTCACCACCATCGCGAGCAGCAGAGCCAGCAGCAGGGAGTCGATCCGGTCGAGCAGCCCGCCGAAGCCCGGCAGCCAACTGCCCGCGTCCTTCACGCCCGCCTCCCGCTTGACCATGGATTCGAGCAGATCGCCGAGTACGCAGCCGGCCAGCACGGCCGCCCACAGCAGCGGCGTGAAGGCTCCGACGGCGGCCAGGACGAGCGCGGTGGCACCCGCCGCGCCGAGCACCCCCGCCCATGTCTTGCTGGGGGAGAGGGGCGACAGCGGCCGGGCGAGCGGGCCACGCCGCCCCAGCGCCGTACCGCCGCACCACGCCCCGACGTCGCCGAGCGCCACCGCCAGCCCGACCGCGACCGCCGTGTCCCCGAGCACCACAAGTCCGGTGAGGGGAAGGGGAATCCACAACAGGGCGAAGGCGGTGCGCGCGGAGCGGGTGAAGCCCCGCTCGTGGTCACCGGCCAGCAGCGCCGGGAGCGCCGCCGCCACGAGGAACAGCGCCACCACCCTCAGATCGACCGCCCGCGGGTCCAGCGCGTCCGGCACCAGCCACGCCAGTGCCGGGAGTACGACGGCGGCCACGGCCAGCACGGCGTGCTCCGCACGCGGCAGCCCCGTCATCCGTACGTACTCGCTCACCGCCGTCACCCCGAGCGCCGCGGCGAGCGCGAACGCGCCCCCGGCGCCGAGGAACAGCGCCCCGAGGAACACCGGAGCGGCGATCGCCCACGTCCGCCACCGCTTGCGCAGCTCCGCGCGCAGCGCGACCCGTGACGGCAGCGTCGCCACCGCGATCCCGCTCGCCCCGAGGGCGCCGGCGACGAGGGGGACGGCGCGCCCCACGGCCTCGCCCGCGATCGTGACGGCGCTCACGCGAGCTTCCTCCAGACCCAGCAGAACCGCACGACCGCGGTGAGCGCCGAGCCCGCCGCGATCACGACGAGCACGGGCACCGCCCAGCCCGTCGCGGCGGCGATGACGACGAGCAGGCAGCGTTCGGTCTTGCCGACGGGGCCCCCGTTACGGCGCGGCGCGCCCGCCGCCGTACCCGCCAGTGACACCCAGGACGGCAGCGTCGCCGCCAGAGCGGCCACCGCGACCAGCCACAGCGGCGCCAGCGCGAGGAAACCGGCCAGGACGACCAAGTCGGCCGCGCGGTCGCCGAGTTCGTTGAGGACGGCGCCGCGCCGCGTCGTCCGGCCGCTGTCGCGGGCCAGCGCCCCGTCGAGATTGGCGAAGGCCAGCCGGGCGGCGAGAAGGGCGGCGACGGGGAGCGCGGCGAGCGGTCCGGCGGGCAGCCACGCCACGGCGGCTGCCGCACCGGCCGCGCTGACGACACCCGCCGCGGTGAGCGTGTCGGGCGACACCTCACGATGGACGAGAGCGGCCCGGACTCCGGAGAGCCGGGACGCGTACCAGGGCTTGAGTGCGTAGAGGCCGTTCATGCGCCAACTGTCGCGGCGGGCACGTTTTTTCGACACGGAGCAACTACTCAACCGCGCACTGAGTACGTGCGCGGGCGCCCGGCCTGGAAGAGTGAGAGGCATGTCGGACCCGCTGCGCACCGCCCACACCTTCGAACTCGACCCGGCGACCCTCGGCGAGATCCGCGCCCTCCTGGACGACGCCTTCGACGGGGCCTTCAGCGAGGAGGACTGGACGCACGGGCTCGGCGGCGTCCATGTCCTCGTACGGGACGGGACAGGCGCGCTCGTCGCCCACGGCAGCGTGATCCAGCGCCGGTTGACGCACGCGGGGTGTTCATACCGAGTGGGTTACGTCGAAGCGGTGGCCGTGCGCGCGGACCGGCGCGGGGACGGGCTCGGCGGCCGGGTCCTGGAGGTACTGGAGCGGGTGATCGCCCGGGCGTACGACCTGGGCGCGCTGTCCGCGTCCGACTCCGGCGCCGGGCTCTACGGCTCGCGCGGCTGGCACCTGTGGCAGGGCCGGGTCGAGGCGCTGAGCCCGGACGGGGTCGTACGGCTGCCGGAGGAGGAGGGCACAACCTGTCTCTGGCCGGTGCCGGGGCGTGAACTCCCGTCCGCCGACGACGCGTTGATCTTCGACTGGCGCGACGGCGACGTGCTGTAGTCCGCGGACCCGCACACTGCCGGCCTTACGCCGCGGGCCGCCGCCCGGCGGCCCCGTTCAGCCCCTCTTCCCCCGGTCCTTGTCCTCGGCGCCGTCGATCACGTCCTTCCGGACACCGGACTGGGCCGCGATCCCCGCGGCGAGGGCGATCGGGATGAACAGCGCCAGGTTGAACTCCGAGGCCCCGGAGACGTACAGGAACGCCAGGATCAGCGCGCTCACCGCGGTCACGGCCAGCAGTGCGCGTGTCTTCCTGCCGAAGTAGAAGCCCCACCGGGGCGTCCCGGGCCGCGTGGTGACCGTCGCGGCCGGTCCCGTGCTCGCCGCCCCGGGCCGTTTGAGATACAGGTAGTACGTCCACTGTCCGCACGGCTCCCAGCCGTCCGGGGCCAGCTCCGCCTCCACCGTGCCGCGCCCCCGGCCGGTCAGCACCTCGCGCCGGTACTCCCAGCGCAGCGCCGCGCCGACGGTGCGGCGGCACACGAAGCGGCCGAAGGAGTCCAGCCGTTCGACCTCCCAGCCCTGGGCGCCGTAGACGTTGAGCAGCCTGCGGTCGTTGTAGATGTCGGTGGTCCACTTCCATGTCTCGGCCGTGGCCTCCGGCTCCTCGGGCCCGCCGTCGGCGCCGTCGCCACCGGTGAGACGCGCGGCGAACTCCTCGACCGGCCCGAACTCCTCCTCGGCGGTCGAGTCCGTCTCCGCCAGATACGCCGTCAGGTCGGTGACGGTGACGCCCACCTCGCGCTCGGCCATGCCGCCGGCGCGCAGGGCGGTGGCCAGTTCCTCGAAGTAGCCGGTCCCGTTGGTGGACGGCTTCCGGTCGCTCATGACGCCCCCTCGGCGCTCAGCATTTTCCGAACGGTGGTGTGGAACTCCAGCCAGTTGCCGCTCTCGGCGGCGAGCCGGCGCCGGCCTTCGTCCGTCAGCCGGTAGTAGCGCCGCCCCGGTCCGCGCTCGGCCGCGCGGAACTCACCGACGACCAGTCCGGCCTCTTCGAGCCGGTTGAGCACCGGGTAGAGCGTCCCGCCCTTGATGTCGCCGAGACCGGCACCGGCGAGGGCCTTGGAGATCTCGTACCCGTAGCTCTCCCCGCCGGTGAGACAGGACAGGACGAGAAGGTCGAGGACGCCCTTGAGCCAGCTGGATCTGCGGTCTGCTGCCATGCCTGCACTCCACCACCATCTAGGTAGGAATGCAATCTAGGTGGCGATGACGGATCGGTGCGGCCGTCTCAGATAGTAGGACGTCCGACTAACTGTGGAGACAGAACGGCTTCGCTCCCTTAGCTTTGTAGAAGCCGAACGACTCGCTCGACCCAGCGAACGGCGGACGCGAGCAATCGCCCCCACACAGGCAACCCCTGTAGCGCGTGCTCCCCGCCCAACCGGCGCCTCGCAGATGCCTCATACGGCTTCCCCCGGCCGTATGCCTCAGATGCCTCAAGGAGTCGATCACCATGGCCGAGACGACCATCCGCCGACGTGTCCGTCACACCCCCCGCAGCAGTGAGTCCGACCGCAAGAACGCCGCGGCGGCGCTCCAGCGTGCCCTCGACCGCAGGGACAACGGCGGCTCCACCGGCCACTGAGCCGGGGCCGCCCCACCCCACCGCCGGCGCCGTACCCTCGTGCTGCACTCCCGGGCCGTACGTGCGCCGCCGCCGTCCCGTGCACCGCGTTCACGGGCCCATGTCCGCGCGCAACACGCCTCCGTCCGAATCGTGGACCGCGCGTGTCAGGCACTGGGACGCGCAGTAAGGTGCCCGTCATGTCTCGCAGCATCAATCTCGCAGTGATCCCCGGTGACGGCATCGGCCAGGAGGTCGTGGCCCAGGGCCTGAAGGTCCTCGGCTCCGTGCTCCCGCAGGATGTGAAGCTGGAGACCAAGGAGTACGACCTCGGCGCCCGGCGCTGGCACCGTACCGGGGAGACCCTCCCGGACTCGGAACTCGCCGCGCTCAAGGCGCACGACGCGATCCTCCTCGGCGCCATCGGCGACCCGTCCGTGCCGTCCGGGATCCTGGAGCGGGGGCTGCTGCTGAAACTGCGGTTTGCCTTCGACCACTACGTCAACCTGCGCCCGTCGAAGCTCTTCCCGAACCAGGCGACCCCGCTCGCCGGCCGCCCGGACATCGACTTCGTCGTCGTCCGCGAAGGCACCGAGGGCCCGTACACGGGCAACGGCGGTTCCCTGCGCACCGATACGCCCGCCGAGGTGGCCACGGAGGTCAGCCTCAATACGGCATACGGCGTGGAGCGTGTCGTACGCGACGCGTACGAGCGTGCCGACTCCCGTCCCCGCAAGAAGCTGACGCTGGTCCACAAGAACAACGTCCTCGTCCACGCGGGCCACCTCTGGAAGAGGATCTTCGACCGGGTCGGCCAGGAGTACCCAGAGGTCTCCACCGACTATCTGCACGTCGACGCCGCGACGATCTTCTTCGTCACCCAGCCCGAGCGCTTCGACGTGATCGTCACCGACAACCTCTTCGGCGACATCCTCACCGACCTCGCCGCCGCCGTGACCGGCGGCATCGGCCTGGCCGCTTCCGCGAACATCAACCCCGACCGGGCGTTCCCGTCCATGTTCGAGCCCGTCCACGGCTCGGCGCCGGACATCGCGGGCCAGGGGAAGGCCGATCCCACGGCCACGATCCTCTCGGTCGCACTGCTGCTGCGGCACCTCGGCTTCGACGCCGAGGCCGTCCGCGTCGAGGAGGCCGTCGCGGCCGACCTCGCGGAGCGCGGCGGTGCGCCCCGTACGACCGACGAGATCGGTGACGCGCTCGTCGTACGAGTAGCGAGCTGACCCGACGACTCCCCACAGCCGCCGGGTCACAGCACCCGGCGGCTGTGCTTTGCGGCCACCGGGTGTCACCATCATCCGTAGGGCCGCATTCACCCCGTTTCATGCCCGGCCCCGCCAGACGCGATAATCGCTCTGGGCCGCGGCATGAGGGAAAGCTCGGACGTCCTAGTACCTGTAGCGGCGTGAGCGCGGTCCGTCACACACAACCGGTGAAGGACAAGAACTCATGACCACGCCCACGACACCGTTGCCCACGCTCGCGCTGAAGCCGTCGTCGAATCCGCTGTCCGACGCGAAGCGCGAGGCGATCCTGGCCGCCCCCGGCTTCGGCCGCCACTTCACCGACAACATGGTGACGATCAGGTGGACGGAGGGCCGGGGCTGGCACGACGCGCAGCTCGTCCCGTACGGCCCGCTCTCCCTCGACCCGGCCAACATGACGCTGCACTACGCGCAGGAGATCTTCGAGGGGCTGAAGGCGTACCGCCGCCCCGACGGCACCGTGGCCACCTTCCGGCCCGAGGCCAACGCCCGGCGCTTCCAGACCTCCGCGCGCCGGCTGGCGATGCCGGAGCTGCCGGTCGAGACGTTCATCGAGGCGTGCGACGCGCTGGTCCAGCAGGACCAGGCGTGGGTCCCGCCGCACGGCGGTGAGGCGTCGCTGTACCTGCGGCCGTTCATGATCGCGGCCGAGGTCGGCCTCGGGGTGCGGCCCGCCAACGAGTACCTGTTCCTCGTCATCGCCTCCCCGGCCGGCGCGTACTTCCCCGGCGGCGTGAAGCCCGTCTCCATCTGGCTCTCCGAGAACCGGGTGCGCGCCGTGCCGGGCGGCATGGGCGACGCGAAGACCGGCGGCAACTACGCGGCGTCCCTGCTCGCGCAGGCCGAGGCGGCGGCGGAGGGCTGCGACCAGGTCGCCTACCTGGACGCCGTGGAGCACAAGTGGGTCGAGGAACTGGGCGGGATGAACCTGTACTTCGTGTACGGGGACAAGATCGTCACTCCCGAGCTGACCGGCTCGCTGCTCGCCGGAATCACCCGCGACTCGCTGCTGAGACTGGCCGGCGACCTCGGCTACACGTCGCAGGAGCGCCGGATCTCCATCGACGAGTGGCGGCGCGACACGGAGAACGGCACCCTCACCGAGGTCTTCGCGTGCGGCACGGCCGCCGTCATCACCCCGGTCGGGCTCGTCAGGTCGGCGGGAGGCGAGTGGACACACTCGGGCGGGAAGTCGGGCGCGGTCACGTCGAGGCTGCGCGAGGCGCTGCTCGACATCCAGACGGGCCGGGCCGAGGACGTCCACGGGTGGATGCACCGGGTCGGCTGACGCGGCAGCCGTGACTTCACCGGCGACGGATGCGGAACCTCTCCGCGCAAAGAGAGGTTCCGCATCCGTGCCCGGTCCGTATCCGTGCGCAACGCCGTGCCGGGATTCACCGCGTGACCCACCGGCAACCCCGTGTGTCCGCATCGGGTACAACGGACGAGTGACACCCACCGCGCGCCGCCGCAACGCCGCCCCGCCCCGCGAGGCCGTGCTCTCCGCCGCCATGGACACCATCGCCGGGGGCGGGCTCGACGGGCTCACCATGGCGGGGCTCGGCCGTGACGTCGGGATGAGCAGCGGGCACCTCCTCTACTACTTCCGTACCAAGGACGAGCTGCTGCTCCAGACCCTGGAGTGGAGCGAGGCCCGGCGCGGCGTCGAGCGCCGCGGTTTGCTGTCCCGGCAGGCGACGGTGCGCGAGCGGCTGGACGCGTACGTCGATCTGTACGTTCCCGCCGGCCACCGCGATCCGCACTGGACGCTCTGGCTGGAGGTCTGGAACCGCTCGCAGGACGCCGCCGACGACGCCCGCGCCCGGCAGGCCGCGATCGAACGGTCCTGGCACCGGGACCTCGTCGCGCTGCTCGCCGAGGGGATCTCGCACGGCGAACTGCGGGCGGTCGACCCCGACAGATTCGCCGCGAGGCTCCGCGCGCTGCTCGACGGCTTCAGCGTCCATGTGGTGGTCGGCATACCGGGCACCGGCAGGGTCCAAGTCCTGCGACATGTTCGCGAGTTCATCGAGGACTCGCTGCTCTGAGCAGGGCGTGGAGCCGCTCCGCCGCCGCTGTCCCAGGACACCCGCACCACCCACACGGCGCACCCGCACCGCCCGCATCGTGAGACGGGGCTTCCGGCGGAGGGCAAACGTGCCAGACTGCTGGCGTGTTCTCGTTCGCCATGATTATGGGCAGCAGGCGCGCCGGTCCGCAGTGACCGCTACGTACCACCACGTACGGAGCGGGCATCGTGCCCCAGACCCGCGCGCAGACCTCTCGCACCCGCGAGGGGTCTTTTCGTTTTACGGCCCCACCCCGGCCGGAACGGGAAGCACGCGAAGACGGTGGCAGTGGAGCCAGACCCTCCATCACTCGACAGGAGTCACAGAGTCATGACCACAGAGCCAACGGTCACCGACGACAGTTTCCATGTCTTCGACACCACGCTGCGCGACGGAGCCCAGCGCGAAGGCATCAATCTGACGGTCGCCGACAAGCTGACCATCGCGCGGCACCTGGACGACTTCGGGGTGGGGTTCGTCGAAGGCGGCTGGCCGGGCGCCAATCCGCGGGACACCGAATTCTTCGCCCGCGCCCGGGACGAGATCGACTTCAAGCACGCCAAGCTCGTCGCCTTCGGCGCCACGCGCCGCCCCGGTGGAGCCGCCGCCGACGACCCGCAGGTCAGGGCCCTGCTGGAGTCCGGAGCCCCGGTGATCACGCTGGTCGCCAAGTCCCACGACCGGCACGTCGAGCTCGCGCTCCGTACGACGCTCGAAGAGAACCTGGCCATGGTCGCCGACACCGTCTCCCACCTGTGTGAACAGGGCAGACGGGTCTTCGTCGACTGCGAGCACTTCTTCGACGGGTACCGTGCCAACCCCGAGTACGCCAAGGCCGTCGTCAGGGCCGCCGCCGAGGCCGGCGCGGACGTCGTCATCCTCTGCGACACCAACGGCGGCATGCTGCCCGCCCAGATCCAGGCCGTGGTCGCCACCGTGCTCGCCGACACCGGCGCCCGGCTCGGCATTCACGCCCAGGACGACACCGGCTGCGCCGTGGCCAACACCCTCGCCGCCGTCGACGCGGGCGCCACGCACGTGCAGTGCACCGCGAACGGCTACGGCGAGCGCGTCGGCAACGCGAACCTCTTCCCCGTCGTCGCCGCGCTGGAGCTGAAGTACGGCAAGCAGGTCCTGCCCCCGGGCGCGCTCGCCGAGATGACCCGGATCTCGCACGCCATCGCCGAGGTCGTCAATCTGACGCCCTCGACCCACCAGCCGTACGTCGGCGTCTCCGCCTTCGCGCACAAGGCCGGGCTGCACGCCTCCGCGATCAAGGTCGACCCCGACCTCTACCAGCACATCGACCCCACCCAGGTCGGCAACACCATGCGGATGCTCGTCTCCGACATGGCGGGGCGCGCCTCGATCGAGCTCAAGGGCAAGGAACTGGGCATCGACCTCGGCGAGGACCGCGATCTGGTCGGCCGCGTCGTCGGCCGGGTCAAGGAGCGCGAGCTCAAGGGCTACACGTACGAGGCGGCCGACGCCTCCTTCGAACTGCTGCTGCGCGAGGAGGCCGAGGGCAGGGCCCGGCGCTACTTCCGTACGGAGTCGTGGCGCGCGATCGTCGAGGACCGCCCCGACGGCTCGCACGCCAACGAGGCGACCGTGAAGATGTGGGCCAAGGGCGAGCGCATCGTCGCCACCGCCGAGGGCAACGGCCCGGTCAACGCGCTGGACCGGGCCATGCGGGTCGGCCTGGAGCGCATCTACCCGCAGCTGGCCAAGCTGGAGCTGGTGGACTACAAGGTCCGCATCCTGGAAGGCAAGCACGGCACGGAGTCCACGACGCGCGTCCTGATCACCACGGGGGACGGCACCGCGGAGTGGTCGACCGTGGGCGTCGGGGAGAACGTGATCGCCGCGTCGTGGCAGGCCCTGGAGGACGCGTACACCTACGGGCTGCTGCGGGCGGGAGTCGAACCGGCCGAGTAGGGGCGAGCGTCGTACGTACCGCGTACGGGGTGTCGGCGACCGCCCGGCCACCGACACCCCTTCCGTAAGAGGCGGAGCCCGCGAGAGGACCCGCGAGCCCCGGCTCCTGCCCCCTGCTGCCACCCCGGCTAGGCCTGGAGCCGCCACTTCTGGTTGGCCGCCCCGGTGCAGCTCCACAGCTGCGCCTTCGCCCCGTTCGCCGAAGAATTCCCGGTGATGTCGAGGCACTTGTCCGCCGGAGCGTTCACCAGATCACCGCTGCCGGACTCGTATCTCCACTGCTGCGCCCCGGAGCCGTTGCAGTCGTACAGCTGCACCTTCGCTCCGTTCGCGGTCGACCCGGACGCGACGTCCAGGCACTTGCCGAGCGAGCGCACCGTCCCGTCGCCGCCGACCGTCCAGCGCTGCGCCTGTGAGCCGTTGCAGTCCCAGAGCTGGACCGCCGTCCCGTTGGCGCTGCTCCCGTCGGCCGCGTCGAGGCACTTGCCGCCGAGACCGTTCAGGGTGCCGGAGGTGCCGCCACCGCCGCCGGACTGGCCGCCGGCCCAGGTGAAGGTGGCCGACGTCTTGCCGGGCAGCGAGTAACCGAAGTTCTGGCCGCCCCAGTTGACCCGGATCTCCCGCGCCTGCGACGACTCGTTGTACGCGATCAGCGCCTTGGAACCGTTCGGGTTCTGCCAGGCCACATTGGGCACGGTGGTGCCGGCGGTGGACTCGATACGGTGCGCGCCCGGCGTCACGAACTTGGTGAGGTGCCCCATCGTGTAGTACTCGATGTTGTACTTCACCTGACCGTGCTGGGCCCCGCCGTTGTTGACGGTGATCAGCCCGTCGCAGGTGCCGCAGCCACCGTTGTGCGGACCGCGGTTCTGGTCCACGGCCAGGGACCACTTGGTCACCGACTTCGCCCAGTTGCGGGTGTAGTTGATGATGTTGGACATGTCCTCGGTCTGCTGATCGCCGATCCAGGTGCCGCCCGAGTGCTCCGTCTGGAAGGCGTCCAGCTGCGGGTACTGGTTGTGCACCTGCGTCTGCTTCGCGACGTCGCCGCCGTAGCCGTGCCAGGCGATGCCACCGAAGTTGGGGTGGCTGCGGATCGCCGCGTCGTTCACCGTCTCCGCCGCGTACGCCTCGTAGGTGTCCCAGTTCCAGTCGTGCGCCATGACCTTGGTGGGCAGGCCGGCGGCCTGGAGACCGGGCAGCAGCTCGGCCTTGGTGAAGTACGCGAGCCCCGAGGCGTTCCAGCTCATGGACGGGTACGACGAGCAGCACGTCGGCTCGTTCTGCGCCGAGACGTAGTCGATCGGAACGCCCTGATCGCGGTACGCCTGGAGGTACTTGACGAAGTAGTCGGCGTAGACGCCGTAGTTCTCCGCCTTCAGCCAGCCGCCGTTGAGCTGGCCGTTGTCCTTCATCTACGCCGGGGCGGTCCAGGGCGACGCCATCGTCGTCAGCGCCGGGTTGAGCTGCTTCGCCTGTTTCGTCAGCGGCAGCACGTCCTGGAGATCATGTGCGATCGAGAATTCCGACAGGTCCGGGTCGGTCTGGCCGGCCGGCATGTCGTCGAACGTGTAGCCGAACCGCGCGAGGTCGGAGCCGCCCAGCGGATTGCGGATGAACGAGAGCCCGATGCCGCCGGTCGGCGAGAACAGCTTGCGCATCGTGTCGTCGCGCGTGGCCTGGGAGAGCGCGCCGCTGCCCTTCATCAGCCAGGCGGCCGTGTCCGTGAACGAGGCGCCGCCGCCGGTGAAGGTCTGGTACTTGGTGTTCTCGTTGACGGTGAGATTCGTGCCGCTGCCGCCGTTGCCCGGCTGGAACGCGACCGGCGTCTGCGGCTGGAGGCCGCGGGTCACGGTGCGGCCACCGCCGTCGCTGGTGGTCGTCAGCCAGATGTTCACCTGCTCGCCCGCGGCCTGCGCCGTACCCGCGGAGACGCCGGTGAGCCCGGCCGTCGTGAGCGCACCGGCGAGAAGCATCCTCGTCAGCCGCCGCCGGGGGCTTCTCTGTCCGCTCCGGCCGCTCCGTCTGCTCGTGCCACTCGGTCTGATCATGGGGCGCTGCCCTTCTTCGACAGAGGGGTGGGGGGGCTTCCATGGATCGTGAGGCGAGCGTGAACTCCGATATGAACTCCAGTCAAGGGATTGAACATTCAGAACCTGAACGCATAACCCCCTCTGAGCCCCCAGGAGTCACCTCCCGAGTAATTTCGGTGTGAAGTCTTGACGACGTTGGTCTGGACCGGTTAACTCACCGCTCAAATTGGAACCGGTTCCGGTACCGGTACCGGAACCGGTTCCACCCAACGATTCGAGGCCCTCCGATGCGCGTCACCATTGCGGATGTGGCCCGCGCGGCCGGCGTCAGCAAGACGACCGTGTCCCGGGTCATCAACACCAAGGGCGAGGTCGACGGAAAAACGGCCGCGCGGGTCCGTGACGTGATCGCATCTCTTGGATACGTGCCCAGCTCGGGCGCCGTCGGACTGGCCCGCGGCAACAGCCGTACGGTCGGGATGCTGGTGCCCTCGCTGACCTGGGCGTGGATGGGGGAAGTCCTTCAGGGCGTCGTGGACACGGTGGAGGCGGCCGGCTACGGCCTGCTCCTCTTCACCTTCAACCGCGGCGCGGACTCGGTCGAGCGCTTCACGACCCAGGTCTCCGCGCGGGCCTTCGACGGACTGCTCGTCGTCGAACCCGAGAACACGCTCGACAAGATCATCGCCCTGAGCCACAAGGGGCTGCCGGTCGTGCTCATCGACGACCGGGGCAGTCACCCCGACGAATTCCCCTCCGTCGTGACCACCAATCACGAAGGAGGTGCGTCCGCCGCCGGCCATCTGCTGGCCGACGGACGCAGCAGACCCCTGGTCATCACGGGGCCGGAGCGGTTCGGCTGCGTACGTGACCGGCTCGGCGGCTTCCGCGAGATCCTCCCGACCGACCTGGTGGCCGTGGGGGACTTCACGGAACTGTCCGGGCGCCTCGCCGTCGAGCGACTCCTCGCCGCCGGTACCCCCTTCGACTCCGTCTTCGCGCACAACGACATCAGCGCCGCGGGGGCGCTGAGAGCGCTGCGCGCGGCGGGGCGGTCGGTGCCGGACGACATCGCGGTGGTCGGGTTCGACGACATTCCGATGGCCCGGCACACCGAACCGCCCCTGACCACCGTCCGCCAGCCCACCCGGCGGATGGGGGAGACGGCGGCGCGGATGCTGCTCGGGCACCTGGGAGGGACGACCGCGCCGGACGAACCGGTCGTTCTCCCCACCGAGCTGGTCGTACGGCAGTCGGCGCCGCTGGCGGGGGCGAGGTCCGGCAACAACTCCGGTGCGTCAGCCGCGACTTCGCCGACCGTCCTGCCCATCGGCTCCGTCCCCGCGTAACGCCGCACAGCCGCAACGCCGTAACGGTGCACAGCTCCCACCGTGCACCCGCGCAACGCCGCACAGCCGCAACGCCGAACAGTCCCATCCAGGCACACCCGCGATTCAGCAACCCAGCACACCCGCACACCCGCACACGGCACCTGGTACCCGCACCAGAACCTGGTCCCAGGCAGGCCCCCAGCCCCACGGCCCACGTTTCACAGAGCCGCATTCCCTTTCTGGAGTCGCCATGTCCGCACACCGCAAGCTCCGGGCGCTGGCCGCCACCACCGTCGTGGCCGCGCTCGCCGCCGGATGTTCCTCGGCCAACTCGGATGCCAACCGGTCATCAGGCGGCGCCTCCGGCGTCCTCACCGTCGGTATGCCGAACGGCCCGCAGACCAACAACAGCAACCCGTTCCTCGGCACTTCCGCCGGTGCGTCGCTCGGCTACCGCTACATGATCTACGAGCCCCTGGTGATGACGAACCTGGTGCGCCCCAGCGAGAAGGGCAAGCCCTGGCTGGCGAGCGAGTGGAAGTGGGAGGAGAACTTCACCAAGGTCACCTTCACCATCGACGAGCGGGCCAAGTGGTCGGACGGCAAGAAGCTGACCGCCGAGGACGTGGCGTTCACCTTCGGGCTGATCAAGAAGTTCCCGGCGCTCAACGGCAACGGCGTGCCCTACGACGGCATAGCCGTCGAGGACGGCAAGGTCGTCCTCACCTTCAAGGACTCGCAGTTCGTCAACCAGAACAAGATCACTACGACGTTCGTCGTGCCGAAGCACATCTGGGAGAAGGTCAAGGACCCGGCGACCTGGCCCAACCGCGAGCCGCTCGGCTCGGGGCCGTACAAGCTCAAGACGTTCACGCCGCAGACCACCACGCTCGACACCACGTCCTCCTACTGGAAGGGCAAGACGCAGGTGAAGGAGCTCCGCTTCACCTCGTACAACGACAACAGCGCGCAGACCACCGCACTCGCCAACGGCAAGGCCGAGTGGTCGTTCGTGTTCATGCCGAACTACAAGCAGCTGTACGTCGCCAAGGACCCCGAGAACAACAAGCTCTGGTTCCCCTCCGGACTCGGCATCCACGGCCTGTGGTTCAACACCACCAAGGGCCCGCTCGGTGACCCGGCGCTCCGCAAGGCCATGGCCATGGTGATCGACCGCAAGGCGATCCACATCCAGGCGCAGGCCACGCTCTACCCGGAGATCACCAACCCGACCGGCATCCCGCTGCCCGCCGGTGAGTCCTTCCTCGCCCCCGAGTACAAGGGCGTGACGATCAAGCCCGACGTCGCCGGTGCCAAGAAGGTGCTGGAGGAGGCCGGTTACCAGCTCGACGGCAGCGTCCTGAAGGACCCGGACGGCAAGGCCGTGAAGCTCACCTTCACCGACCCCGCCGGCTGGAACGACTACATCACGGGCCTGTCCATCATCAAGGACAACATCAAGCCCCTGGGCATCGAGGCGAAGGTCAAGACGCAGACCGCCGAGGCGTGGACCGCCGACGTCGGCAACGGCAACTTCGACGCCACGCTGCACTGGACCAACTCCGGTGCCACGCCGTACGACATGTACCAGAACATCATGGACGGCGCGCTGCTCCAGCCCATCGGCAAGAACGCGCCGCTCGGCAACTTCGGCCGGTTCGACAGCCCCGAGGCGACCAAGGCGCTGAAGGAGTACGCCAACGCGACGGAGGACTCCGCGCGTACCACGGCCCTCAACACCATCCAGAAGATCATGGTGGACGAGGTCCCGATGATCCCGACCGCCGCGGCGCCCATCGGGGCGGAGTACTCCACGAAGAACTGGGTGGGCTGGCCGACCGAGGCCGACCCGTACGCCCCGCCGCAGCCGACCCAGCCCAACGCGCTGGACGTCGTCCTGCACCTCAAGCCCGCGAAGTAACGAGGCCGGCCGATGACCAACCACGACCGAGACCCCGCCGAGAACGGACCCACTCGGGCCGACGACACCGACATCGTGCTCGAAGCGCGCGGCGTCACCAAGCACTTCCCCGTCAGACGGACCGTCGGCGACCTCGTCGGCCGCCGGCGCCGTACCGTCCACGCCGTCGACGACGTCTCGTTGCGCCTGCGGCGCGGCAGCGTCACGGCGCTGGTCGGGGAGTCGGGGTCGGGCAAGTCGACGGTGGCCCGGCTGCTGTCACAGCTGTATCAGCTCACCGAGGGTGAGATACGGCTCGGTGGCGTCCCGGTCAAGGCTGGTCGCGGCCGGTCCTTCCGGGCGTACGTGAAACAGGTCCAGCTGATCTTCCAGGACCCGTTCGCCTCGCTCAATCCCGTGCACACGGTGCGCTACCACCTCACCCGCTCGCTGAAGATCCACGGCAAGCAGGCCACCGAGGCGGAGGCGTGCGAACTGCTGGAACGCGTCCAACTGCTGCCACCTGTTCAATACTTGGACAAATTCCCGCACGAGCTGTCCGGCGGCCAGCGCCAGCGCGTCGCCATCGCGCGGGCGCTGGGGGCCGACCCCAAGGTGCTCCTCGCGGACGAGCCCGTCTCGATGCTCGACGTATCGATCCGGCTCGGCGTACTCAACCTGCTGCGTGACCTCAAGGAGCGCCTGCACCTGGCGATCCTCTACATCACGCACGACATCGCGTCCGCCAGGTACTTCGCGGACACGACCCTGGTGATGTACGCCGGCCGGATCGTGGAGGGCGGCGACAGCGAGACCGTCACCCAGCAACCCGCGCACCCTTATACCCAGTTGCTGATCGCCTCGGCCCCCGACCCCGACCGGGTCGCGGACGAGGAGGTCCAGGAAGAGACCGGAAGCGGCGAGCCCCCTTCACTCATCTCCCCGCCGGGGGGCTGCCGCTTCCACCCCCGCTGTCCCAAGGCCATGGAGCGCTGCCGCACCGAACTGCCGCCGCGCTTCGAGCTCGACGGCGGCCAGTGGGCGGCGTGCTGGCTGTACGAGGACCGCCCCGTCACCACGGACGTCCCCGGCGCCCCCGCGCAGGGCGACGGCGCCGACGGCCCCGCCGGCACCACGGACTGCGGGCCCGCCCCGAGCACGACGGAGGTGGCGGCGAAGTGAAGTTCGTCCTCCAGCGGATCCTCTTCTACGTCATCACGGCGTGGGCGGCGATCACCATCAACTTCCTGATCCCGCGGCTGATGCCCGGTGATCCGGTCCAGGCCCTGATCGCCCGGTTCCAGGGCCAGCTCGACACCAGCGCGATCGCCTCGCTCAAGGCCCTCTTCGGCCTCGACACACAACGCTCGCTCTGGCAGCAGTACACCGACTACTGGGGCCAGCTCTTCCAGGGCGACCTCGGGCTCTCCTTCACCTTCTTCCCGACGCCCGTCAGCGAGGTCATCTCGCAGTCGCTGCCCTGGACGCTGGTACTGGTCGGTCTCACCACCCTGATCAGCTTTCTGCTCGGCACCGGCATCGGGGTCTACAGCGGCTGGCGGCGCGGTTCCTGGACGGACAGCCTGCTGCCCGTCACGACGTTCATCTCCTCGATCCCCTACTTCTGGCTCGGGCTCATCGCCATCGCCCTGTTCGCCGTGAAGTGGCCGATCTTCCCGGCCGCCGGCGGCTACGACAGCTCGCTGGTGCCCGCGTTCGACGTGCCGTTCATCTCCAGCGCGCTCTACCACGGCTTCCTGCCCGGCGTCACGATCGTCCTCAGCGCCATCGCCGGCTGGATCCTCGGCATGCGCAACATGATGGTGACCGTCTCGTCCGAGGACTACGTGATGGTCGCGCAGGCCAAGGGACTCTCCGAGCGCCGCGTGATGTTCTCGTACGCCGCGCGCAACGCGATCCTCCCCAACATCTCCGGCTTCGCCCTCTCCCTGGGCTTCATCGTCGGCGGCACGCTGCTGGTGGAGATGGTCTTCTCCTATCCGGGCATCGGCTATCAGCTCTTCCAGGCCGTCGGCGCCAAGGACTATCCGCTGATGCAGGGCGTCTTCCTGATCATCACGCTCTCCGTGCTCGCGGCGAACCTGCTCGCGGACCTGGTCTATCTGTTCCTCGACCCGCGCACCCGGAAGGAGGCCTGAGCCATGTCCATTCCCGCAACAGAGGTCGCCGTACTCGACGCGGCTCCGGCGCCGACGCCCTCGAAGCGAGCCAGGCTGCGCTTCCTGCGCGGAGGCAAGACCCTCACCGGGATCTCGATCCTGGGGTTCTTCACCCTGCTCGCGGTCATCGGCCCGTGGATCGCCCCGTACGACCCCGACATGATGAGCGACCAGCTGCTCCAGCCCCCGTCGGGCGACCACTGGTTCGGCACCACGCAGACCGGTCAGGACGTGCTGTCGCAGATCCTCGTCGGCACCCGGGGTGTGCTCCTGGTGGGCTTCATCGCCGGATTCTTCGCGACGGTCCTGTCCGTGCTGATCGGCGTCACCTCCGGGTTCCTCGGCGGCGTCATGGACGAGATCCTCTCGGCCCTGTCCAACATCTTCCTCGTCATCCCGGCGCTGCCGCTGATCATCATCATCGCCAGCTTCGTCTCCGACGCGGGCGACCTGCTGATCGCCGCCGTGATCGCCTTCACGTCGTGGGCCTGGGGGGCGCGGGTGCTGCGCGCCCAGACGCTCTCGCTGCGCAAGCGCGACTACGTCGAGGCGGCGCGGGCGACCGGCGAACCCACGTGGCGGATCATCGGCTTCGAGATCATGCCGAACCTCACCGCCGTGATCGCGTCCGGCTTCGTCGGCACCGTCATCTTCGCCGTCCTGCTGGAGATCACCCTCGCCTTCATCGGCGTCGCCGACATCTCCAACTGGAACTGGGGCACCGTCCTGTTCTGGGCGCAGTCCAACCAGGCGCTCGCGCAGGGCGCGTGGTGGTGGTTCGTCCCCGCCGGGCTCTGCATCGCACTCCTCGGCACCGCGCTCGCGCTGATCAACTTCGGTATCGACGAGTTCGTGAACCCGCGACTGCGCACCGAGACCGGCGCCTCGCGGAAGATCCGGATGCGGGTCGGCTTCACGCCGGTCGCGCGCACCGACCGTACGAACGGGGCCGACGGAGCCGGGGGGACCGACGGGTCCGGGGCGGTGAACGGGTCACGGGGCGCCGGCGTCGCCAGGAGCGGCGCGAACGGCAGCGGCCCCGCCGGGGCCGCCCCGCCCGAACGCACCCCCGCACGGACGCCCGACCGCACGCCCGACAAGGAGCCCCGCTCATGACGACCGGTCGCCCCGTCCTCACCATCAGCGGCCTCAATGTCGATTACGGCACCGGCCCCGGCGCGGTCCACGCGCTGCGCGACATCGACCTGACCCTGCACCGCGGCGAGGTCCTCGGCCTCGCCGGCGAGTCGGGCTCCGGCAAGTCCACGCTCGCCTACGCCGTGACCCGGCTGCTCTCCCCGCCCGGGGTGATCACCGGCGGCGACGTCCACTACCACCCGCCGGGGGACGACGCGGCCCCGGTGGACCTGCTGACGCTCACGCCGCAGCAGTTGCGCGCCTTCCGCTGGCAGGAGCTGTCGATCGTCTTCCAGGGCGCGATGAACTCCCTCAACCCCGTGCACACGGTGCACAGTCAGCTCACCGACGTGCTCAGGGCGCACCGTCCGGCCATGCGGTCGGCCGAGCGCACGGCGCGCGCCGAGGAGCTGCTGACCCTGGTCGGAATCTCCCGCGACCGGCTCGGCGCGTTCCCGCACCAGCTCTCGGGCGGCATGCGCCAGCGCGTGATGATCGCGATGGCGCTCGCCCTGGAGCCCGAGATCGTCATCATGGACGAACCGACCACCGCCCTCGACGTGGTGATGCAGCGTCAGATCCTGCGCAAGCTCGTCGCCCTCCGCGAGGAGCTGGGCTTCTCGGTCGTCTTCATCACCCACGACATCTCACTGCTGATCGAGTTCTCGGACCGGATCGCGATCATGTACGGCGGCCGGATCGTCGAGGAGGCGGGCGCCGCCGAGATCTACCGCGACCCGCGTCACCCCTACAGCGACGGGCTGCTCCACTCCTTCCCCGCGCTGCACGGCCCCCGCAGGGAGCTGACCGGCATCCCCGGCTCGCCGCCGCACCTGACGGCGATGCCGAAGGGCTGCGCCTTCCATCCGCGCTGCGGCAAGGCGTTCGACCCGTGCTCGGAGCACGTACCCGCGCTGTCCGCGCCGGACGCCGCCCAGGGCGGCGCCCCCGAACGCACCGTGGCCTGCTGGCTCCACCGGTCCCCGCCCGCCGCCTCTGCCGCGGAGCCCCCGGCCGCGACGGCGTCCGAGCCCGCCGCCGGAGCCCCGGAGCCGGCCGACGACGCGTCGGCGGCCCGCTCCGGCTGATTTGCCGCTCGACCACCCCCGGCCACGTCTCGTGCTCCACGCGCCCCGCCCCCGCCGCGCCGTGCGCTCACCGATGAACCAGGAGACCCATGAACGCCATCCCCGTCCAGGACCTCGCCCGCCCCGCCGCGGCGATCAAGGGCCTGCCCGCCGACTTCCGCTGGGGCGTCGCCACCTCCGCCTACCAGATCGAGGGAGCGGCTGCCGAGGACGGCAGGACCCCCTCGATCTGGGACACCTTCTGCCGGGTACCGGGAGCGGTGGAAGGTGGTGAGCACGGCGACGTGGCGTGCGACCACTACCACCGGATGCCGCAGGACGTGGAGCTGATCGCGGGCCTCGGCGTCGACACGTACCGCTTCTCGCTCGCCTGGCCGCGCATCCAGCCCGGCGGGCGCGGGCCGGCCAACGCGAAGGGCCTGGACTTCTACAAGCGCCTCGTCGACGAACTGCACGGCAGGAACATCACCCCCTGGATCACGCTCTACCACTGGGACCTGCCGCAGGAGTTGGAGGACGCGGGCGGCTGGCCCGCCCGTGACACCGCCTACCGCTTCGCCGACTACGCGGCGCTCGCCTACGACGCGCTCGGCGACAGCGTCAAGCACTGGACCACGCTCAACGAGCCCTGGTGCTCGGCGGTCCTCGGCTACGACGCGGGTGTCCACGCCCCCGGCCGCAAGGACTTCGGCGACTCCATCCGCGCCGTGCACCATCTCCTGCTCGGCCATGGACTCGCCTCCCGGCGCATCCGCGACGCCGCCGGCGACAACCCGCTCGAACTCGGCGTCACCCTCAACCTCGGTACGGCCACGCCCGAGACCGACAGCGAGGCCGACCGCGAGGCGTGCCGCCGCGCCGACGGCCAGGGCCGGCGTCTCTACCTCGACCCGCTCGTCCACGGCCGCTACCCCGAGGACGTCGTCGCCGACCTGGCGCTGCGCGGCGCCGAACTGCCCGTCCAGGACGGCGACCTGGAGATCATCGCCGATCCGCTGGACGTCCTCGGCGTCAACTTCTACCGGGGGGCCCTGTTCTCCGGCGTCACCGAGAGCGGCTCCCCGGTGGACGACAACGGGCTGCCCGTCACCCGCGGCGTGCCCCGTGACCTGCCCCGTACCGCCATGGACTGGGAGATCACGCCGACCGAACTCACCGACCTCCTCCTGGGCATCCAGGAGGACTACGCCATCCCCACCGTCATCACCGAGAACGGAGCGGCCTTCGACGACACCGTCGCCGCCGACGGCTCCGTCCCGGACACGGACCGGACCGCGTACCTGGCGGACCATCTCGCCGCCGTCGCCGAAGCGCGCGCACAGGGCGCCGACGTACGCGGCTACTTCGCCTGGTCGCTGATGGACAACTTCGAGTGGGCGTACGGCTACGACAAGCGCTTCGGCATTGTCCGCGTCGACTACGACACCCAGGTCAGGACCCTCAAGGACAGCGCCAAGTGGTACCGCGACACGATCGGACTCACCCGCGAGGCGCGATAGGTCCGACCGGACCCCCGGCTCCCGCTCCCGCCCCGGCGACGGCAACCCCACGGGCGGGGGCGGGATCCGCCCGCACGCATCGATCGCGGTAACACCCTCGTACGGACATCGCTCCATTCACCCGCTTTCCACGGAGTAGTCGATGCCCCCACGTACGTCCTTACTCGCGACCACGACCCTCGCCCTGCTCGCGCTGTCGGCCCCGCTCGCCTTCAGCGCGCCGCCGCAGCCGCGCGCCGTCCAGGCCGTCGCGGCCTGGAACACCGACCGCGCGGCGGAAGCCG
The DNA here is from genome assembly GCF_010384365.1 of Streptomyces sp. S4.7. Classification (NCBI taxonomy): domain Bacteria; kingdom Bacillati; phylum Actinomycetota; class Actinomycetes; order Kitasatosporales; family Streptomycetaceae; genus Streptomyces; species Streptomyces sp. S4.7. The sequence continues at coordinate 5,521,952 of NZ_CP048397.1, forward strand.
TCGCGGCCAGACCGGCGGCCGTCACCACCTCCGGCAGCGAGAACGCCGGCACCCCCGCCGGCGCCGCCTTCGACAGCAACCCCACCACGCGGCGGGCCAGCAACTTCGCCGACAACGCCTGGATCCAGGTCGACCTCGGCAGCGTCATCCGCGTCAGCCAGGTCAAGCTCGAATGGGAAGCCGCCTACGGCAAGCAGTACGTCCTGGAGATCTCCGGGAACGGCACCGACTGGACGGACTTGCACACCGAGGACGAGGGCACCGGTGGCACCGTCACCGCGCACACTTACCCGCAGGAGGCCACCGGGCGCTACGTCCGGATGCGCGGCGTCGAGCACGCCACCGCCTGGGGCTACTCCCTCTTCTCCTTCCAGGTCTTCGGCGGCGAACCCGCCCCCGCCTCCACCACGGGCACCAACCTGGCGCTGAACCACCCCGCGTACGGCAACCTCTACCAGCACGCGGGCAACTCCCCGGCCTTCGTCACCGACGGCGGCCGGCCGGCCGACCTCAAAACCGACCAGTCCCGCTGGTCGAGCGACTGGAACCAGAACCGCTGGGTCGGGGTGGACCTCGGCGCACAGTCCACGATCCAGTGGGTCGACCTCTACTGGGAGGCGGCCTACGCGGTCGACTTCGACCTCCAGGTCTCCGACGACAACCGCAACTGGCGCACCGTGTACCGGCCTTCGGCCGCGCAGATCGCCGAGCGCCGGGCGAACATCAAGTCACCGGGCGACGCCGTCGGCAGGCACGACACGATCGATCTGCCGACCCCGGCGACCGGCCGCTACGTGCGGATGCTGGGCAAGGAGCGCCGCTCCTTCTGCAACCCGGCGCCGTCCACGGCGCAGTTCGGCTACTCGCTGTACGAGTTCCAGGTCTGGGGCACCGGCGGCAGCGCGGCGGCGGCGTACCCCGCACTGCCGCAGAACCCGGGCGGCGCCTACCGGCAGACCTTCTTCGACGACTTCACCGGATCCGGCCTCGACCGCTTCGACCACAACCAGTACGTGATCCTCAACCTGGCGCTGGGCGGCGCCTACCCGGCCGGGCACAACCAGGTCACCACGCCGTACTGGGGCCTGCCCCAGTCGAGCGTCGACAGGGTCGCGCAGGGCGGGGTGAAGGCGGAGATCGACTGGGTGCGGGTGGAGCAGAAGTAGACGACCGGATGTGACGGCGCGGACGCCGCGCCGTCCGGACCCCCATGAGTGACGCACCCGGGCCTCTCCGCCCGGGTGCGCCGCTCGTTCCGGGCCGCGCCTGTGCCTGCGCCGGGGGCCAGGGTCCGGGGCCGGGGGCCGGGCGGCGGCCCCGTTCTGTCCTCGTTCCGTCATATTCGGCCCACTCCGGATCGTGCCGCCCTCCGGTACCGTCGGTGATATGAGGACGAGGCTGTTCACCACTCTGTCCGGGTTGCTGCTCGCCGTCTCGGGCGCCGCCGTTGTCGCGGCGCCGGGCGCGCAGGCGGCAGCCACCGGCCCCGATGCCGTGGCCGAGGCCTTCAAGAAGGGCCCGGTCTATGTCGACCCGCGCGCCTCCGACCAGCTCTCCCGCTCGGACGCCGACGCGCTGACGAAGAAGATCAAGGACGCGGACAAGCCGGTCTTCGTCGCCGTCCTGCCGCAGGCCGCCGATTTCAACCCGGACAACACACTGCTGAACAGGCTCCGGGACGCGACAGGGGTGTCCGGCGTCTACGCCGTCCGCCTCGGCGACAAGTTCGACGCCGCCGCCGACGCCCGTGTGCTGGCGCCGGACGCCGTCCGTTCGATCACGGACGGGGCGAGGGGCACGGGCCCCGTCGCGGCGTCGACGGAACTCAACAACTTCGTGGACCAGGCCCTCGCCGAGGCCCGCGGCCAGGCGCCGGCGGGCTGGGACACCTCCTCCGGCGACGGCACCGGCGGCGGAGACGCGGCGACCGGGCTGATCACGCTCGGTGGCATCGTCGTGCTGGGCGGCGCCGGTGTGTACGCGGTGCTGCGCCGCAACCGCCTCCGTAAGGAGGAGCGCGACAGGCAGGCCCTCGACAAGCTCAGGGTCGTCGTGGACGAGGACATCACCGCCTTCGGTGAGGAACTCGACCGTCTCGACTTCCACCCGGGCGAGAAGGGCGCCGACGACGCGATGCGCGCCGACTACGAGCACGCGCTGGACGCGTACGAGAAGGCGAAGTCGCTCATGGCCGCCGCCGTGCGCCCCGACGACGTACGCGGGGTGACCGAGGCGCTGGAGGACGGCCGGTTCTCGCTCGCCGCGCTGGCCGCTCGACGGGAGGGCGCGCCGCTCCCGGAGCGCCGTTCGCCGTGCTTCTTCGATCCCCGGCACGGCCCCTCGGCCAAGGATGTCGACTGGTCACCGCCTCCCGGCGGCGCCGTGCGCCCGATCCCCGTCTGCGCCGCCGACGCCGCGCGCCTGGAGCACGGCGACGACCCGATGACACGGATGGTGCAGACCGAACACGGTCCGCGACCGTACTACGACGCCGGACCGGCGTACGGCCCCTGGGCCGGAGGCTACTTCGGCGGCGGTATCCTCCCCGGCCTGCTGGTCGGCACCCTGCTCGGCACCGCCCTGAGCACCCCCGCCTACGCCGCGGACTTCGGCGGCGGCGACTACACCGGCAACGACGGAGGGTCCGGCGGGGACTGGGGCGGCGGTGGCGGATACGACGGCGGTGGCTTCGGCGGGGGAGGGGACTTCGGAGGAGGCGGTGGATTCGACGGAGGCGGCTTCTGACGCCCGCCCCGTGGCGCTCCCGCCCGCGTTCCTCTATGACCGCCCGAGTTCCTCTTGGGCCGACGCTCGACGGCTGCTCCGGGCCACATGGCCCGGAGCAGCCGTCCTGCTGTGCGCCCGGGTCAGGCGGCTTCGGGCTTGTTCTTGATCGCCGAGATGTCGAAGACCAGCTTCACCTTGTCACTGACCACCACGCCGCCGGTCTCCAGCGCCGCGTTCCAGGTCAGGCCCCAGTCGGAGCGCGAGATCGTGGTGCCGCCCTCGAAGCCGACGCGCTCGTTGCCGAAGGGGTCCGTGGCCTTGCCGTTGAACTCCAGGTCGATGGTGAGCGGCTTGGTGACATCCTTGATGGTGAGGTCACCGGTGACGCGGTACTCGTCGCCGCCGAGCTGCTCGGCGCTCGTCGAGCGGAAGGTCATCTTGGGGAACGTCTCGGCGTCGAAGAAGTCGGCGCTGCGCAGGTGACCGTCACGGTCCGGCGCACCGGTGTCGACGCTCTCGATCTCCACATCGATCGACGCGGAGGAGTTCTCCGGCTTCGAGCCGTCCAGGCTCAGCGTCCCCTCGTGCTTGCCGAAGGTGCCGCGGACGTTGGTGACCATCGCGTGGCGCACCTGGAAGCTGATGCTGCTGTGCGTCGGGTCGATGGTGTATTCGCCGGTCAGCGCGGCCAGCTCGGGGTTCACCTCGGTGGCGGTGGCGGTGGCGGTGGCGGAGCCGGTCTCGGACTTGCGGTTGAAGAGTGACATGGTTTCTCCCGGTAAACGCTTGTTTAGGCTTCAAGTACATTCACCGTAGTACTACCTCGTTCAAATTTCAACATCTTCCGCCGATCGGGTGACGCCGTCCGGAGCCGCGCGCCCTCGAGCCCGCCCCCGGAACCGCCCCTGAGCACGCATGACGGTGCCCCGTCACCCCCTCACGAGGAGGGAGTGACGGGGCACCGTCGGACCGCTGCGGCTCCGGGTCTCAGGAACCGACCGACACGGTGAAGCGCACCGGGTTCCCGTCGTGCGCCGCGCCCGAGACGTCCGGCTCGCCGTCCGGCCGTACGTCGTCGTACGGGAACGCGTACCCGATCGGGGTGTTCGCGTGCAGCACGCGCGCCCAGTGGTTGGTGGACGGGTCCTTGTAGTAGTCCGCCGCGTTGGCACCGTTCGGCTGGTCGGGGTGGGTGAGCAGCGTCGAGCGGTTGAATCCCGCCGCCAGCCGCGCGAGGAGCGCCTTCTTGTCGTCCGAGTCGCCCGGATTGTTGGTGAAGGGGCCGTGGTTGCAGGTGAAGATGTCCTTGGAGGACGGCTTGGAGAAGGTGTGGCCACCGGCGAAGGTGAGCGTGTCACCGCTGACCCGGCCGGCCAGCACGCCGCGACCGCCCTGGAGGTCGATCTTCAGGTCCTCGCCCGCGTACTTCTGCCAGACCTGGTCGATGTAGCCGTCGAAGACGTCCCTGAAGGGCATCTCGTCGGGCTTGTCGAAGTACGGCGCCATCGCGTTCTGCGGCGCGATCACTCGCAGGACCTGACCGTCGGCGCCGCGCGTGATCAGCTTGTCCCACGGCTGTCCGTCCGCCGCGGCCTGCGCGGTCAGACCGTCGGCGATCTTCTGGAGCGCGCCCTCGGGCAGCGGGGCGACCTCGTGCTTGGCGTCGCCCTCCAGCGTGATCCCGATGGGCAGCGCGGTCACCAGGTCGACGTAGCTGATGTTGGAGTACAACTGCTGCGGGTTGAAGGTGAACTCGCAGAACGACCACGTGCGGCCGTAGTTGGGGTCGTCCTCGCTCGCGAACGCCGGCTCGACCAGCGACGGACCCGGGTTCAGGAAGAAGTCCAGGGTGTCGTCGCGTACGAAGTAGACGCGCGCGCCGAACATCTGGGGCAGCGTCAGCGTCACCGCGGCGCCGCCCGCCGCGTTCAGCGGAATGGCGCAGTCGGCCGGCAGGGGGGTGTTGGCCTCGGCGGGCGACTCGGGCTTGTAGACGGTGCCGTCGGCACGGAGCAGCACCCAGCGGTCGGTGCCCTGCTCGTGGCCGGTGACATAGGCGTTGACCGAACCGGGCAACGACTTGTTCACCAGGGCGATTTCACAGGTCTCGGCGGCGGCCGCCGCGCGGGGGCTGAGAGCGCTTCCCCAGGCGGGGTAGGTGAGCGCCGTGGCCGCGGCGGCCGTGCCGGTCAGAAACATCCTGCGCGATATCACGGATTGTTCTCCTGGGATGTGGGGGGAACGCGGTGGGGCGCGGTACATGGGGGCGCGCCTCGCGTCTGCGCCCCACTCTCGCCAGGTGCCCGGGACGCGTCAAGAGTTGCGACTGAGAGCGCTCTCAAAAGTTTGCGAGTCTTCACAACCTGACGTCAATCGCTCACCCGCGGCCATCGGCGGCGGCCCTGTCCGGGCGTTCTCGGTCGTACGGTGACGAGGGCGTACGCCTGGTCGGGCACCGGCCCGCTCTTCGATCGACCGCCACCCGACTCCCCGACCGCCGCCCGACGTCCGCCCGACTTCCGGCTGACATCTGGAGGAACCTCACAAGCCCGAGGGGTTGCGGGCTGTCGATTCGGCCCGCGCGCATCCTGGTTCTGTCCAGCCCCACCAGGAATCCGGGCAGGAGACTGTGTGGAGTCGACGGCGGCTTTTCGCCTCCGATGTTCGTAGGGTCGGTACATGACCGTTGTGGACCAGACGCCGAGTGAGCCCGTCGACGCCCGTGGGCGCGTGGCCGAACTGCACTCGCTGCGGGGGCAGGCGCTGAGCGGGCCGAGCGACCGCGCGACCGAGGCGCAGCACGCCAAGGGCAAGCTGACCGCCCGCGAGCGCATCGCGCTGCTGCTCGACGAGGGCTCCTTCCGGGAGGTCGAACAGCTGCGCAGGCACCGGGCCACCGGGTTCGGCCTGGAGGCGAAGAAGCCGTACACGGACGGGGTGGTCACCGGCTGGGGGACCGTCGACGGCCGCACGGTCTTCGTGTACGCGCACGACTTCCGGATCTTCGGCGGCGCGCTGGGCGAGGCCCACGCCACCAAGATCCACAAGATCATGGACATGGCTCTCGCGGCCGGTGCGCCGCTCGTCTCGCTCAACGACGGGGCGGGCGCGCGTATTCAGGAGGGCGTCTGCGCCCTCGCGGGTTACGGCGGCATCTTCCAGCGCAACACCAGGGCTTCCGGTGTCATCCCGCAGATCAGCGTGATGCTCGGCCCGTGCGCGGGCGGCGCGGCCTACAGCCCCGCCCTGACCGACTTCGTGTTCATGGTCCGTGAGACGTCGCAGATGTTCATCACCGGCCCCGACGTCGTCAAGGCGGTCACCGGTGAGGAGATCACCCAGAACGGCCTCGGCGGCGCGGACGTGCACGCCGAGACCTCGGGCGTCGCGCACTTCGCGTACGACGACGAGGAGACGTGCATCGCCGAGGTCCGCTACCTGCTGGCGATGCTCCCCTCCAACAACCGCGAGAACCCGCCCACCACCGAGTCCGAGGACCCGGCCGACCGCCGCTCCGACGTGCTCCTGGACCTGGTCCCGGCGGACGGCAACCGCCCCTACGACATGCGCAAGGTCATCGAGGAACTCGTCGACGACGGCGACTTCCTGGAGATCCACGAGCGCTGGGCCACCAACATCATCTGCACGCTGTCCCGGCTCGACGGCCGCGTGGTCGGCATCGTCGCCAACCAGCCGCAGTCCCTCGCCGGTGTCCTGGACATCGAGGCGTCCGAAAAGGCCGCGCGCTTCGTCCAGATGTGCGACGCCTTCAACATCCCGATCGTCACCCTGCTGGACGTGCCCGGCTTCCTGCCCGGCGTCGACCAGGAGCACGGCGGCATCATCCGCCACGGCGCGAAGCTGCTGTACGCGTACTGCAACGCGACCGTGCCCCGGATCTCGCTCATCCTGCGCAAGGCGTACGGGGGTGCTTACATCGTCATGGACTCCCAGTCCATCGGCGCCGACCTCACCTACGCCTGGCCCACCAACGAGATCGCGGTGATGGGCGCGGAAGGCGCCGCCAACGTCATCTTCCGCAAGCAGATCGCCGAGGCCGAGGACCCCGAGGCCATGCGCGTACGCATGGTCAAGGAGTACAAGGCCGAGCTGATGCACCCCTACTACGCCGCGGAGCGCGGTCTGGTCGACGACGTCATCGACCCGGCCGAGACCCGCGAGGTCCTCGTCTCGGCCCTCGCGATGCTCCGTACGAAGCACGCCGACCTGCCGTCCCGCAAGCACGGCAACCCGCCGCAGTGAGCCCGCGCCCGCCGGACGCGGCACCCGCGCCCATCACGCCGCCCGCCCACCGAGAAGACGGAGACACGAGCCCGATGAACAACGCCGCCGACAACTCCCTGCTCCGCGTCGAGAAGGGGCACGCCGGCCCCGAGGAGCTGGCCGCCATCACCGCCGTCCTCATGGCGCGCGCCGCGGCCCGCTCCGACGCGGACGCCGCCCCGGCCCACCGGGGCCGCTCCACGGCCGGCTGGCGCCGTCTGGAGCGCACGCCGGGCTTCCGGGCGCCGCACAGCTGGCAGGGCTGATCCCAGGCGCCCCAGCGGGCGTACAGCGCCGCGAGAGCCCCGTACTCCTCGGAGTGCGGGGCTCTCGCGTTGCCCCGTCCCGAAGGCACCGGCGGCGCGATGCGTCCGACGGCGGCGGCCCCGCACTCCGAGGAGTACGGGGCCGCCGCCGTCGCCGGTCGACTCCGGGCCGATGGCCCGAGGACTCCCGGCGGGAACGCTCAGCGAAGTCGAGCCATGAGTGCGTGTTCGACGAGGGTGATGAGTCCGCTCTTCGCGTCGGCGCGGTGGCGGGCGTCGGTGGTGATGATCGGGGTGTCGGGGCCGATCTGGAGCGCCTCGCGTACCTCGTCCGGGGTGTAGGGCTGGTGTCCGTCGAAGCCGTTGAGGGCGATGACGAAGGGGAGTCCGGAGTTCTCGAAGTAGTCGACGGCGGGGAAGCAGTCGGCGAGGCGGCGGGTGTCGACGAGGACGACGGCGCCGATGGCGCCGCGTACGAGGTCGTCCCACATGAACCAGAAGCGGTCCTGTCCGGGGGTGCCGAACAGGTAGAGGATCAGGTCCTGGTCGAGGGTGATGCGGCCGAAGTCCATGGCCACGGTGGTGGTGGTCTTGTCTCCGGTGTGGGTGAGGTCGTCGATGCCGGCGGAGGCGCTGGTCATGACGGCTTCGGTACGCAGCGGGTTGATCTCCGAGACGGCGCCGACGAACGTGGTCTTGCCCACGCCGAATCCGCCCGCCACCACGATCTTCGCGCTGGTGGTTGAGCGGGCTGCACCGCCGCTAGAGCTTGCGAAGTCCACTGAGCACCCTTTCGAGCAGTGTCACATCTGGTTGGCCCCCGGCGGTCTCGTCGCCGCCGGGTTGATGAATGGCGACAAGTCCGGCCTCCGCCAGGTCGGCTACGAGGATCCGGGCGACGCCCAGGGGGATGGAGAGCAGTGCCGAAATCTCGGCGACCGATTTGATCTCGAAACAGAGCCGGCAGATCCGCTGGTGCTCGGGCAACTGCCCTTGCAGCCTTGACGGATCGGCCGTCGTGCTGACCAGCGCCTCGATGGCGAGCTGGTACCGCGGCCGCGTCCGGCCGCCGGTCATGGCGTACGGACGTACCAACGGGTTGTGCGCGGCGTACTCCGGCTCCTGATGGCGCCTCGGCTGCACCGGCTGGATGCGGGGCGGCTGCTGCCCGTACTGCGGCTGTTGCTGTCCCTGTCCGTACGACTGCTGTTGTCCGTACGGCTGTTGAGGCTGATAAGGCTGCTGCTGCGGATGATACGGCTGCCCGCCGTCCCGCCGCCCACCCTGACCGCCGTTCCCGCCCGGCGTGGAGGGGGAGTTGAAGTGGTTCCGGGCATGCTCACCCGGAACCTGTCGGCCACCTTCGTAAGGGTGCCCGCCTGGGGGTGTTGCCACCGTTGCCTCCTCCGACTCCGATCGCCGGTAACTGTTCTGTGGAGTCGCGCCACCGAACCCTATGGTGCGATGGCGCGAAACGCACTGTCTGTCTGTTAGTTGAGAAGACTTCCCTGGAGTTCGGCGCGCAGGTCCGGTGTCAGCACCGTCCCCGCCCGGTCGACGAGCAGAGCCATTTCATAGCCCACCAGGCCGATGTCGGCCTCGGGGTGCGCGAGGACGGCCAGCGAGGAGCCGTCCGAGATGGACATCAGGAAGAGGAACCCGCGGTCCATCTCCACCACGGTCTGTGTGACGGCGCCGCCCTCGAAGATCCTGGACGCCCCCGCGGTCAGCGAGGTCAGCCCGGAGGCGACAGCCGCCAGCTGGTCGGCGCGGTCCCGCGGGAAACCCTCGGACATGGCCAGCAGGAGTCCGTCGGCGGAGACCACCACGGTATGGGACACCCCGGGGGTGTGGTCCACGAAATTGGTGATCAACCAGTTGAGATTCTGCGCCGCCTGGCTCATCGGGCTCACACTAACGCTCCTGGTTGTAGGTACTGCCCGGGCCTCGACCCGGTCCGTTCGTATCCGTCCCCGTGGTTCCCCCGTTGCCGGTGTTGCCCGCCCCCGCGTTGCGGCCCCGCTGGACGCCGCGCCGCAGGTTGCTCAGCCTGCCACGTACGTCCTCCGGCGCGCGCGAGACCTGGGGGCCGTTCTGCGGCGTCGACTCCGCCGTTCCCTCGATCAGGTTGGCCTTGGGAACGCGCCGGGGGAGTCCCGAAGGAGTGATCCCGCCGGCCTTGGGCTCGCGGAGCTTCTCGGCCCGCTGCCACCGGTCGTCGTTCGTCGAACGCCACTCCTCGGGGCCGTTCGCCTCACTCTGGCCGTTCTGCGGCTGCGGGGTTGCTGTCGGTGCGTACGTCTCGTCTCTCGGGTTGCTGTCGGTGGTCGGTGCCGGCTGTTCGGAAGCCCGCGCTGTCTCCCGCGGCGTACCGGCCGACGGTGCGGTACCGCCGAAGAGATCGGTCCCACCGCCGTGTCCGTTGCGCTGCCCGTCGTCCTCACCGGTGGGCGGCCACGAATCGGTCTTCGGCGGCTGCGGGGCGCCGCCACGGCGTGGCAGTCCTGCTCCGGTCATCTCGTGACTGGTGCTCGGGGAGGGACCCGGACGTTCGAATTCTACGCGTTTCCCGGTGTCCGCCGCAGCGCCGCCGGAGGATTCCGATTCGGTCCGGCTCGCCGCCCCGTACCCGCCCTGGAAGCCGCTCCGGTCACTCCAGCCACCCTGGTCGGCCTGGGGCGCGAAGAGGTTGTCGTAGCCCGCCCCGTCGTTGCGGGGAGCCTCGTAGGCACCTTCCGTATATCCGCCGCCCAGGGGGTCCTGCTGGTCCGGGTACCCGTCGGGTGTCCCGTATCCGTCGCCGGAGCCGGACGCCGGGTAGCCGTCGGCGCCTGTGTACGTGCCGTAACCCGCGCCGTCGTACGTCTGCCCGGTCTCGCCGCCACCCTGCTGGGTGGCGTAGCCGTTCTGGTCGTACGACGCCTCCTGCGGCGCGTACATGCCGTCCGTCTCCTCGCGGTACTGCCCGTCGACCTGGTCGCCGTAGAGCGGGCGGTCACCGCCGGGCAGGGCCGCGGCGGCGCCGTTGCCCCCGCCCAGCGCCGCACGGCGCTCGTCGCGCATCAGGGAACGGTTCACAGGGTCGAGGCTGCGCGGATTCGCCGCCCCGGCCCCGGCCCCGTCGTCGTATCGCGAGTCGTCGAAGCCGAGTTCGGCCGCCGTCAGCATCGGCGTCCGATGCGCCTGCGACTCCGGCTCGAAGGCCGGCACCTGCTGCTCCGGAATGATCTGGGAGACCGTGAAGTCGTCCGGCGGGAGCTGCTCGCCGCCGCCGCCGTGGGTGATCGCGTCCGGGAGCATGACCAGCGACGTGGTGCCCGCCTGCTCGCCCGAGGGCCGCAGCTGCACCCGTACGCCGTGCCGGTCGGCCAGCCGGCCGACCACGAACAGGCCCATGCGCTGGGACACCGCGGCGTCCACGGTCGGCGGATTGGCCAGCTTGTGGTTGATGTCGGCGAAGTCCTCGGCGGTGAGGCCGATGCCCTTGTCGTGGATCTCGATCATCACGCGGCCGTCGGGCAGCCGGGTCGCGGTGACCCGCACCTTGGTCTGCGGCGACGAGAACGTGGTGGCGTTCTCCAGCAGCTCGGCGAGCAGATGCACGAGGTCGGTCACGGCCTGGCCGTGGATCTCGGTCTCGGGCACGCCCGTCAGCTCGATGCGCTCGTAACTCTCCACCTCGGAGGACGCGGCGCGCAGCACGTCGACCAGCGGCACCGGCTGGTTCCAGCGGCGGCCCGGCTCCTCACCGGCGAGGACCAGCAGGTTCTCACCGTTGCGGCGCATACGGGTGGCGAGGTGGTCCAGCTTGAAGAGGTTCTCCAGCTGCTCGGGCTCGGCCTCGTTGTTCTCCAGGTCGGTGATCAGGGTCAGCTGGCCCTCGATCAGCGACTGGTTGCGCCGTGAGAGGTTGGTGAAGATCGCGTTGACGTTGCCCCGGAGCATGGCTTGCTCGGCGGCGAGCCGCACCGCCTCGCGGTGCACCTGGTCGAAGGCGCGCGCGACCTCGCCGATCTCGTCCCTGGAGTCGATCGGGATGGGCTGTACGCGGGTGTCGACCCGGCCGGGCTCGGTACGGGACAGCTGGTCGACCAGCATCGGCAGCCGCTGCTCGGCGATACCGAAGGCGGCCGTACGGAGCTGGCGCATGGACCGGCTCATCTGCCGCGCCATCATGCCGGCCAGCACGAAGGCGGCCAGCAGGGCGATCAGCACGATCGCGCCGTTGATGATCGCGTCGTTCCTGGCCTCGTCGGAGATCTGCGCGGCGTCGCCGACGGCGTTGTCGACCAGGGCCTTCTCGATGATCGTGTAGGCGTCGAACTTGGTGGTGGTCGCCGCCATCCACGTCCTGGGGGTGACGCCGCGCTCCTCCAGCCGGGAGGGGCTGTCGCCGGTGGCGATCGCGGCCACCATGCCGTCGACCACCGAGCCGTCCTGGGCCGGCGGGGCGACGAAGTCCTCACCCGCCGCGGCGGCCTGCTGCCGCGCCGTGGCGAGCATCCTGGCGCCCTCGGCGGCCTTCTCCTCCATGATCTTGCGGAGCTTGGCCTCGTCCGCGTCCGTGCCGCCGGAGATGTACTCGGCGACCGCGATGTCCTCCAGGTACGCGTACGACGAGAAGGCGACCGACTGGCCCGACCGGACCGCCGGCTTCTCGCTCGGCCGCACCAGCAGGTGCAGACCGATGGAGCGCTGGAGCGACATGGCGGCCTTGGAGAGCTGGATGGCGTAGACGGTGCGGCCGTAACTGGTGATGTTGCCGGTACCCAGACCCAGTTCGTTCGAGAACTCCATGAGGGAGTGCTGGACCAGCACGTAGCCCTCTTCGGTCGCCACCGGACCGCCGTTGCGGCCGGTCTTGTCGGGCGTCTCGACGCCCGCGGTGTACGCCGTCTTGCGGATCGTCTCCAGCTTGGGCTCTTCGGCCCGGAAGAGGCGCAGGCGCCGCTCCAGGCCCTCGTCCTGCGGCAGGGACTCGACGGCGCGGTCGAACGTGGCCTTGGCGGCGTCCGTGGTGGCCCTGGCGTCCACGACGACCTTGTCGTCGCGCTTGTTGGTCAGCAGCGGCTGGGCGGTGAGGTCGCGCTCGTTGAGCAGGGCCTGGCCGTACTCGGACGCGGCCCGTACGACGAGCGCGGTGCGCTCGGCGTCCTGCGCCTCCTGCCAGGTGTCGACGGAGCCCTTGACCTGGAAGCCGCCCATCACGAGGCCGACGAGAACGGGTATCAGGAGGATCGCGTTGAGCCGGGTCGGCACCCGCCAGTTGCGCGGGGCCAGCCGACTGGTGCTGCCGGGTGCCGGAGGCTTCCCTGGCGCGTCCGCAGGCGGCGCCGCTGTACGCCGCGGCGGGGTGAAGTTACCCCGCGCCGCCTGCTCCGCGGTGCTCGTCTTGCTACGCCTCACTCGACCAACAACCTCTCGGCGTCGGCACCTACGCTGTGCCGTTTTTCGTTCAGGGCTGTACTACTCGGGAGTTCATCGAATTCCAGCACGTGAGGCGGTCCCGTTCCAAACAGTGGGAATCAGCCATTCCGAGTGGTCCATACCGCAGATAAAACGGGCATAAAGAACGAGCTCCGCCAAAAGGCGAAGGCAATATGAGCGCAGGGATACCAGTCGAACGCGTCGGGTGTCCGAACGGCGTGAATTCTCTTCTCAAACGTTATGAACACCGAGGTGGGCCGTGTCAAACGACACAGCCCACACCCGATTGGGCATACGGCAACTGCCGTATGCCGTCGTCTACTTGAGTCGAGCCATGAGTGCGTGTTCGACGAGGGTGATGAGTCCGCTCTTCGCGTCGGCGCGGTGGCGGGCGTCGGTGGTGATGATGGGCGCGTCCGGGCCGATCTGGAGCGCCTCGCGCACTTCCTCCGGGGTGTAGGGCTGGTGTCCGTCGAAGCCGTTGAGGGCGATGACGAAGGGGAGTCCGGAGTTCTCGAAGTAGTCGACGGCGGGGAAGCAGTCGGCGAGGCGGCGGGTGTCGACGAGGACGACGGCGCCGATGGCGCCGCGTACGAGGTCGTCCCACATGAACCAGAAGCGGTCCTGTCCGGGGGTGCCGAACAGGTAGAGGATCAGGTCCTGGTCGAGGGTGATGCGGCCGAAGTCCATGGCCACGGTGGTGGTGGTCTTGTCTCCGGTGTGGGTGAGGTCGTCGATGCCGGCGGAGGCGCTGGTCATGACGGCTTCGGTACGCAGCGGGTTGATCTCCGAGACGGCGCCGACGAACGTGGTCTTGCCCACGCCGAACCCGCCCGCCACCACGATCTTCGCGGAGGTCGTCGATCGTGCCGCTCCGCCGCTAGAGCTTGCGAAGTCCACTGAGCACCCTTTCGAGCAGTGTCACATCCGGCGTGCCGCCGGCCTCTCCGTTACCCGGCTGGTGGATGGCCACCATGCCTGCCTCGGCCAGGTCGGCGACGAGGATGCGTGCCACTCCGAGTGGCATGGACAACAGCGCCGACACCTCGGCGACGGACTTCACCTCACGGCAGAGATGGCAGATCCGCTGGTGCTCGGGGAGCAGCCCGGCGAGATGCGCCGGATCGGCCGTCGTGCTGACCAGCGCCTCGATGGCGAGCTGGTACCGCGGCCGCGTCCGGCCGCCGGTCATGGCGTACGGACGTACCAACGGCTGATCGCCTTCAAGTCCGTAGGACGCGTCGACTGAGGCGCCGTACGGATCGTGAGAGGCGGGTGGCGGGGTCATGAATCCTCCGGGCGTGACAGCAAGATGTCTGCGTGCCGTCTGACTGGGCCGGGGTGGGGCCGGTTGGCGGCCTGACGGTGTGTGGTGCTGTGGGCGGTACCTGGAAGTCTCAGTGCAGCAGGCTCCCCTGGAGCTCGGCGCGCAGGTCCGGTGTCAGCACCGTCCCCGCCCGGTCGACCAGGAGGGCCATCTCGTAGCCGACCAGGCCGATGTCGCAGTCGGGGTGTGCGAGCACCGCCAGTGAGGAACCGTCGGAGACGGACATGAGGAAGAGGAACCCGCGATCCATCTCGACGACGGTCTGGGTCACAGGCCCGCCCTCGAAGATCCGGGACGCCCCTGCGGTCAGCGAGGTCAGCCCGGAGGCGACGGCCGCGAGTTGATCGGCACGGTCGCGCGGGAAGCCTTCGGACATGGCCAGCAGCAGGCCGTCGGCGGATACGACCACTGTGTGGGACACCCCGGGGGTGTTGTCCACAAAGTTGGTGATCAACCAGTTCAGGTTCTGCGCCGCCTGGCTCATCGGACTCAACTAACGCTCCTGCTGGTGAGAGGGGCCGAGGTTGAAACTGCCGGTCGTCGAGCTGTCGGCGGTACGGCCGCCGGCCTGACGACCTTGCTGAATGCCCCGGCGAAGGTTGGTCAGCCGGCCGCGTACGTCGTCCGGCGCACGCGAGACCTGCGGACCGGTCTGATTGCTCTGCTCCTGCGCGGTTCCCGGCACCAGGTTGGCACGCGGGACCCGACGGGGCAGGCCTGAGGTGGTGATTCCGCCCGCGGCGGGCTTCTTTACCCGCTCGGCCTGGCGTACCAGCTCGTCATTGGGTGACGTGCGCCAGGAGGACGTGACGGCGCCGTTGCCGTTCGCGTTGCCGTTCGCGGGCTGCCGTTGCGGCATCGGGGGAGGAGAGGACGCCGGTCGGTCCGGCAGCCCCTCCGGGGAGTACTGCGGGGGCGCCGGGCGCTGCTCCGGTCCCTCGGGCTGATCCGGACGGCCGGAGCCGCCGTTCTGCTGCCCGTGGAACCAGTTCGTCTCCAGCGTGTCGAACAACGGCGTACGGCCGTCGCCCGGCCCGGCCGGGGGCAGTGCCTCCGGCTGCGGCTGCTGGGGGAGCTCGCCGACAGGCGGGCGCGGGGCGTCGAAGTCGGCGCCGTTCGGGCCGTTCTGACCGAAATCCGCACCGTTCGGGCCGTTCTGGCCGAATGCGGGGCGGCCCTGCGCCTGGTTCTGGTCGGTGCCCGGGCGGCCCTGTCCGGGCGGCGGGGTCTGACCGAAGAGGTCGACGCCGGGTGAGCCGGGCGCGGCCCCCGGCGCCGGGGGACGGGGCGCGTTGAAGTCCGGCCGGGGGAACTGGGCCGTGGAGCCCTGTCCCTGGTCCTGCCAACCGCCATTGACGTCGCCCGAGTTGGGCAGCTGGTGGGATCCGGTGTCACCGAATCCGTTGCCACCGCCGGCGCCGTCGGCGCCGGTGTTCAGGGTGTTCAGGTCCGGTCGCGGACCGTCGAAGTCGGGACGCTGGAACTCGGCCGTGGAGCCGGGACCCTGCCCCGCCGACGGCACGGCGAACTGACCGGTGGTCTCCGGCTCCTCGTGGCCGCGCGGGGCGTCCGGCGAGAACCGCTGCGGCGCGGGCGGCTGTTGGCCGCCCCAGCTCGTGGTGCCGGGACGCTGCGGGCGCTGCGGCGGCTGCGGGTTGCCCCCGGGCAGCTCGGCGCGCGGACCGCCGGGCGGCGGCAGCTGACGGCCGCGGTCGACCGGCGGAGGTCCACCGGCCGAGGCGTTGGCACCCTGCGGGAACCCGCCGCGGTCGCGGTTGCCGGGGCCGCCGCGTCCGTTCGGGCTGGAAAGGCTCTGACCGGGCCGGGCGAGCCGGCCGCCGGCCTGCGGAACGGGACCCGAGGGACCGGGACCGCCCTGGCCGCCCGGACGGCCCGGTGCGCCCTGTTCGCGGGGGCTCGTACCGAACAGGCTCGGCTGATCCGAACCCTGCCCGGAGCCCTGACGCTGCGGATCCTGCGGCGGACCGGACTGCTGCGGCCGGGTGGGCAGGCCGCTCTGCGCCCCGTTCCTGGCCGGCAGCGCGGCGCGGGGCCCCGTACCGGCGCCGACCTGGCCGCGGGAGGGCGGGGTGGCGAGACGACCCGCTCCGGCCGCACCGCCCGCGAGCCCGGCGGCGATGCCGGACTGCTGGCCGCCGCCGAGGCCGCCCTGTCCTGCGGGCCCCTGTCCGCCCGCACCGTTCTGCGCGCCGGCGCCGGGGCGCGGCGGCATCTTCTTGCCGCCGTTGGCGACATCGACGGGCAGCATGACCAGCGCGGTCGTGCCGCCGGAGTCGGAGGGGCGCAGCTGGATCCTGATGCCGTGGCGCAGGGAGAGCCGGCCGACCACGAACAGACCCATGCGGCGCGACACCGAGACGTCCACGGTGGGCGGCGAGGCGAGCCGTTCGTTGATCGCGGCCAGGTCCTCGGGGGAGAGGCCGATGCCGGTGTCGTGGATCTCGACGAGCACACGCCCGTCGGGCAGCGCGTGGCCGGTGACGCGGACCTTGGTCTGCGGCGAGGAGAACGACGTCGCGTTCTCCAGCAGCTCGGCGAGCAGGTGCACGAGGTCGTTGACGACGCGGCCGGCGACCTCGGTCGTGGGCACCGAGGCCAGTTCGATCCGCTCGTACTGCTCCACCTCGGAGGCCGCGGCACGGAGCACGTCGACAAGCGGGACGGGGCGCGTCCAGCGACGGCCCGGCTCCTCACCGGCGAGGACCAGCAGGTTCTCACCGTTTCGGCGCATACGGGTCGCGAGGTGGTCCAGCTTGAACAGAGAGGACAGCTGGTCCGGGTCGGCCTCACGGGATTCGAGCTCGGAGATCAGCGACAGCTGACGCTGGATCAGGCCCTGGCTGCGGCGCGAGAGGTTGGTGAACATCGCGTTGACGTTGCCCCGCAGCAGCGCCTGCTCGGCGGCCAGCCGGACCGCCTCGCGGTGCACGTCGTCGAACGCCGCGGCGACCTTGCCGATCTCGTCCCTGGAGTGCACACCGACGGACTTGACGGAGGTGTCCACGTCCTGCGGGTCGGCCTCGGAGAGCTGCTTGACCAGCTCGGGCAGCCGGTCCTGGGCGACCTTGGTGGCCGTCTCCTGGAGGCGCCGCAGCGAGCGGATCATGGAGCGGGCGACGACGAAGGCGCCGACGAGCGAGACGCCGAGCACCACGAGGATCAGCGCACCGTTGATCAGCGCGTCCTGCTGCGACTTCTCGCGCAGCTGACGCGCCTTGTTCTCCATCTCACCCAGCAGCGTCTGCTCGATGATGTTCATCGCGTTGATCTTGGCGGACGCCTGGTCGGTCCAGTCCAGGTACGAGCGGTTCGGCCGCCCCTCCAGACCGCCGGAGATACCGAGCACCCGGTCCGCGTACTCGTCGGCCGCGTTGATCTCGGGGTTGCCCTTGCCGCTGAGCGGTGCCGTCAGCTCCTCGGCGTTGCCGCCCATCGACTCGTACAGGGCGTCGAAGGAGGCGAGGGCGTTGTCGCCCTTGGTGGCCGCCGCCAGACCGTAGAGCCGGTCGTTCTCGTTGAGATCGCCCTTCTCCTTGGGAGAGGCGGGCAGCGCGGAGGCGATGATCGCGCGCTGGATCGACGCGTACTCCTTGGCGGAGGAGAAGGCCGCCAGGGCGCGGGTGCGCTTGATCATGTCCGGGTTGCTGGTCGCCTGCGCCATGTCCTGCGAGAGGCTCAGCAGCGAGTCGATGAGACCGCTGTACGCGTCGACCGTCAGGGAGTGCGTGGCTTCCGTGTCGTACGCGTCCTTGCGGATTTCCTGGATCTTGTTGACCTGGGTCGCGATCTGGCTGACGTTGGCGCGGATCGACTCCAGCGCCTGGTCGCCGTCGGTGTTCCCGATGTCGACAGTGGCGCCGAGGAAGGCCTTCTTGGCGCGGTCCGTCTTGGTGCGGCGGTCCTGGACCTTGAAGTCCTTGGGGTTCGCGCCGTTGGTGAGCGGACCTGCCGACTCGTCACGCTCCGCCTGGAGCGCGGCGGCGAGGCTGGTCGCCTCCTTGGTCATCTTGGTCAGCAGCTGCATGTGCTCCAGCTGCTGCATGTCGTTCATGGACTCGTTGATACGCAGTCCGCCCAGCGTGGTGGCCGCGACCACCGGCAGGGTGAGCAGTGCCACCAGACGGGTACTGATGCGCCAGTTGCGCAGCGCTATTCGCGAACCCGCGTCGGTCGACGCCGACTTGGGGGCGGGGTTCGGGGTGTCGCCACCAGGTGCCGCACCGGACTTGGCGCCCCGGTCGCCACCCTCGCCGGCCTGACCCGGGCCCGGGTTCTGGGTGTGCTGGGGCGAGGAGCCGCGGTCGGTTCCGCCGCGGGGCTCCTGCTCCGCCGCAGCGCTGCTATCCCTCTTGAAACGTCCCTGCACTAGCGTCGCAACCTCTGGACCAGGCGTCCCCCCGCAGTACGGCGGAACGGTGTCGGCGTCGTGGAGCGCAGAGTGCGCTCCAAGGTGGTCGTTGAGTGACCGGCGATGCTCCCCTTCCCCGCATGCCACTCGGCGCCGCGTCGCGCCTTTACGCGCCGGCCTGAAGAACCCGCGGCGGTGCGTGGAATTCCAGCACAGAGCCGGATCTCCAACAAGGGCCGCGTACCGGGCTGTGACCTGGGTGACGCGTTGTGAGTGGGGTGTGACGATCGGTAGAAGCCGATCGGGGAGGAAACGGACTTCTTGTGACGAGTCCCTGACAGTCGGGGGGTGCCCCAGTCCTGATGATCAGGAGCGGAATGGAGGGTTCGATAGGGCAATGTCCGTTTCCGTAGGTCTCGACCTCTGTCCGTGATGGGCGAAATGCCCGGCAGGTCGTGAGCAAACTCACACGGAGATCGTTGCTGCATCAGGGCTCTGGCGGGGAATTACGTGTTTAGCCTGACGCTTTACAGAGATGACACATCTGACAACCGGTGCTCGTGGGCACCCGTATCCCGACAAGGTCTGAAACAACCGATGAAGACGACGAAGCTGTTCCGCAACACCGCCAACCCCCGCCGCACCACGCTGGCGAACCTGGAAGACGCCGGGGAGCTCCTCCCGCCCGTGCAGCCGGAACACTCCGTCGACCTGCCGCTGCGCACGGCCAACCCGCGGCGTACGACGCTGATCGACGCCCCCGTCGCACCCTAGGGCACGGCCCGCGGCGCCCACGCACCGCGTCGGCCACCGGCCCCCACCGCGCTAGCCTGAGACGTCCTGAGACGTATGGTCTCCAGCCAGCCAGCAGCAAAGTGAGGGGCGACAGCATCCCGTGCGCATCGCCAGATTCTCCATCGACGGCAATGTCGCCTTCGGCGCGGTCGAGGAGGACGGCACCGGCGGTACGGCCGCCGGCCTCGTCCTCGACATCATCAAGGGCATTCCGTACGCCGACTTCGAGCTCTCCGGCACCAAGGTCCCGCTGAGCAAGGTCCGCCTGCTCCCGCCCGTGCTCCCCAACAAGGTCGTGGGCGTCGGCCGCAACTACGCGGCCCACGCGGCGGAGCTCGGCAACGAGGTGCCCGAATCGCCGGTCGTCTTCTTCAAGCCGACCACCTCGGTCATCGGCTCCGGCGACGACGTCGAGTACCCCTCGTTCTCCGAGGACCTTCACTACGAGGCCGAACTGGCCGTGGTCATCGGCCGGATGTGCCGCGAGGTGCCCCGCGAGCGCGTCAAGGACGTCATCCTCGGGTTCACCTGCGCCAACGACGTCACCGCGCGCGACACCCAGAAGCGTGAGAACCAGTGGGCCCGCGCCAAGGGCTTCGACACCTCCTGCCCGCTCGGCCCCTGGGTGGAGACCTCCATCGGCCTGCCGGCCGTCGCCGACGGCCTCGCCGTCCAGTGCACCGTCAACGGCGAACAGCGCCAGCTCGGCAGCACGAGTGACATGGTCCGCTCCGTGGAGGACCTCGTCGTCCACATCACCGAGGCCATGACGCTGCTGCCCGGCGACGTCATCCTCACGGGCACCCCCGCGGGGGTCGGCCCCCTCAGCGTCGGCGACGAGGTCGCCGTCACCATCGAAGGCATCGGCACTCTCACCAACAAGGTGATCAAGCGTGGCTAACGCGACCGTCCGCGTACGTTTCTGTCCCTCGCCGACCGGCAACCCCCACGTGGGCCTGGTCCGCACCGCCCTCTTCAACTGGGCGTTCGCCCGCCACCACGGCGGCACCCTGGTCCTGCGCATCGAGGACACCGACGCCGCGCGCGACTCCGAGGAGTCGTACGAGCAGCTCCTCGACTCGCTGCGCTGGCTCGGCCTCGACTGGGACGAGGGCCCCGAGGTGGGCGGCGCGCACGCGCCGTACCGCCAGTCCCAGCGGATGGACATCTACCGGGACGTCGCCGAGCAGCTGCTCGCCGCCGGCCACGCGTACCACTGCTACTGCACCACCGAGGAGCTGGAGGTCCGCCGCGACGCCGCGCGCGCCGCCGGCCGCCCCTCCGGGTACGACGGCCACTGCCGCGACCTCAGCGCCGCGCAGAAGGCGGCGTACGAGACGGAGGGCCGCACCTCCATCGTCCGCTTCCGGATGCCCGACGGGCCGATCACCTTCACCGACCTGGTCCGCGGCGAGCTGACCTTCACGCCGGAGAACGTGCCCGACTACGGCATCGTCCGCGCCAACGGGGCGCCGCTCTACACGCTCGTCAACCCGGTCGACGACGCGCTGATGGAGATCACCCACGTCCTGCGCGGCGAGGACCTGCTCTCCTCGACCCCCCGTCAGATCGCGCTCTACCAGGCGCTGATGGGCCTCGGCGTGGCCCACTTCGTGCCGCAGTTCGGGCACCTGCCGTATGTGATGGGCGAGGGCAACAAGAAGCTCTCCAAGCGAGACCCGCAGGCCTCGCTGAACCTCTACCGCGAGCGCGGCTTCCTGCCCGACGGTCTGCTCAACTACCTGTCCCTGCTGGGCTGGTCGTTCTCCGCTGACCAGGACGTCTTCTCCCGCGCGGAGATGGTCGGGGCCTTCGAGATCACGGATGTCAACGCCAACCCGGCGCGCTTCGACCTGAAGAAGGCCGAGGCGATCAACGCCGACCACATCCGGCAGCTGGATGTGAAGACCTTCATGGAGGCGTGCGCCCCCTGGCTGCGGGCCCCGTACGCCAGCTGGGCTCCGGAGGACTTCGACCAGGCGGCCTTCGAGGCGATCGCCCCGTACGCGCAGACCCGTGTGACGGTCCTGTCGGACATCACGGCCAACGTGGACTTCCTGTTCCTCGCCGAGCCCGTCGAGGACGAGGCGTCCTGGGCGAAGGCGATGAAGGGCGAACCGGCGGCCCTGCTCACCACGGCCCGCGCGAAGCTCGCGGACGCGGACTGGTCGAGCGCCGAGTCGCTGAAGAACGCGGTCCTCGCGGCCGGCGAGGAGCACGGGCTCAAGCTCGGCAAGGCCCAGGCCCCGGTCCGCGTCGCTGTCACCGGCCGCACCGTGGGCCTGCCGCTCTTCGAGTCCCTGGAGATCCTGGGCAAGGAGCGCACGCTGCGGCGCATCGACGCCGCGCTCGCCAAGCTCGCGGCCTGACGGGTCGACGCGCCGACGCGCGAACTCCGCCCGATCGGTACGACACGTGGGCCCGGCGACCGGACGCCGCCGGGCCCACATCCACGCTTCACAGGAACAACGGGGGACAACGGTGCGGAAGTTGATACGAAGAGGCCTCCCGGCGATGCTGCTGGTCGCCCTGGTGACCGGGTGCTCGTCCGACTCGGACCCCGGCTCGGACTCGGGCCCCGGGTCCGGCTCCGACCGCAAGGGCGCCGACGGCGCGGACGCCGCCGCGTCGCCCGCCCACGACGCCTCGAAGACCGCCGAGAAGGGCGAGACGATCGGCGCCGCCAGATCCCCCTGCGCCCTGCCGGTGAGCTTCGCGCTGGCCGCGAAGTGGACGGCGGAAGCGGTCGAGAGCGACGCCGCAGCCGACGCCGCGCTCGCGGAGCTGGCCCGGCAGGGCCCGGTGGAGATGGCCTGTGAGATCGACGCGAAGCCGGCCGGCAACATCGGCTACCTCCGTGTCTGGACCGCGGACACCACCGACTCCACCCCGCGCGAGGTACTCGAAGCGTTCGTGGCGGCGGACAAGACGGCCGGCGACGCCGAGTACCAGGAGACGAAGGCCGGCTCCCTGCCCGCGGCGGAGGTGGGCTACACCACCACCAGCGAGGTGCTCGACGAGTCGAAGAAGGAACGGGCCCTGGCGGTCACCACCCCCAAGGGCGTGGCACTGATCCACCTCGGCGGCCTGGACAGCGGGGAACACGACGCCATGCTCCCGGCCTTCGAGCTGGCCAGGAAGACCCTGCGCGCGAACTGATCCCCCGAGGCCCTCGGCGGAGCCGATACCGTGACCGACATGCCGATCCGCGCCGTCGTCTGGGACATCGACGACACCCTCTTCGACTACACCACCGCCGACCGCGCCGGTATGCGGCTGCATCTCGCGGCCGAAGGGCTCGCCGGCCGCTTCGGCACCGTCGAGCGGGCCCTGGCGCACTGGCGTGAGATCACCGATGTCCACTGGCTTCGGTTCGCCGACGGGGAGACGACCTTCCAAGGACAGCGACGGGACCGCGTCAGGCAGTTCCTCGGTACGGAGGCGCTCGACGACACCGACGCCGACGCCTGGTTCGACCGCTACGTCGCACACTACGAGTCCGCCTGGAAGCTCTTTCCCGACGCCCTTCCCGTGCTGGACTCGCTGGCCCCCGACTACCGTCAGGCCGCGCTCTCCAATTCGAGCCTCCACAACCAGGACCGCAAGCTCCGTGCCCTCGGCGTACGGGACTACTTCGAGACGGTCCTGTGCGCCGCCGAACTCGGTGTCTCCAAGCCCGCCGCCGCCGCCTTCCACGCGGCCTGCGACGCCCTGGAACTCGACCCGGCCGAGGTCGTCTACGTGGGGAACGAACCGGACATCGACGCCGGCGGCGCCACTGCCGCCGGACTGGCCGGAGTCTGGCTCGACCGGGGGCGGCTCGGCGGGCGCCCCGAGCTCGTGACGATCAACGATCTGAACCGCCTGCCCGCCCTGCTGCGCGGTGATACTCGTTTTGGAGCGCCGTCCCCCATCGGGTAATGTTCTTCCTGCGCCGCCCGAGAGATCGCAAGATCTGGCCGGAGGGCGCAAACCCAAACAAAACCCCCCATGCAGGGGGTTGAGTTTTGGTGGGCTATGGTGTAATTGGCAGCACGACGGTTTCTGGTTCCGTTAGTCTAGGTTCGAGTCCTGGTAGCCCAGCGCAGAGTTCTTCTGCAACGCCCCCGTTGTGTAGCGGCCTAGCACGCCGCCCTCTCAAGGCGGTAGCGCCGGTTCGAATCCGGTCGGGGGTACAGATCCTTCTCTCCGATTTCTTCGGGTCGCACCCGGACACGTCGATGCAGGATCGCTAGGGCCCCCGTTGTGTAGCGGCCTAGCACGCCGCCCTCTCAAGGCGGTAGCGCCGGTTCGAATCCGGTCGGGGGTACGCAGTAAGAAAGTCCGAACCACCCTTGGGCTATGGTGTAATTGGCAACACGACGGTTTCTGGTTCCGTTGTTCTAGGTTCGAGTCCTGGTAGCCCAGCTTCAACGCTCCATCCGCTGGCCCCCGTTGTGTAGCGGCCTAGCACGCCGCCCTCTCAAGGCGGTAGCGCCGGTTCGAATCCGGTCGGGGGTACGTGACGAAGAGGCCCTCCGCGATCGCGGAGGGCCTCTTCGTCTGTCCCGAGCCGCTCGCCCCGCTCGGCGCGCTCAATTCCCCGGACTGTAGCGCCGGTTGGACTCCTCGGCCTCCGCCAGTCGGCGCAGGCTGAGCAGCACCGGTTCGTACAGCACGGTGAGCGCGACCGCTGCCTCCACCTGCTCGTACGGGTCCCCGTACCGCTCCACCATGTCGATGTCGGTGACGCCGAGCCGGTCGGCGAGCCGCCCGTACGGCAGCAGGTCCGCGAGCTCGCACGGATAACCGGTCCTGGACAGCCCGGCGATCGCGCCGACCAGGACGCGGTACGCCGCCTCCGAGGCCCCGACCTCGGCTGCCTGCGTCCAGCCCAGCTCGGCGAACAGCTCCTCGGCCCGGCGCCGCGCGGACTCCGTCTCCTCGTCCAGTTCGCCGGCGTCGAACGCGGCCTCCGGTGCCCCGTCGCCCGGTAGCGCCCTGATCGCGGCGCCCAGGCGCCTGTGGTGGTCGATGGACTCGTCCTCGATGGCGGTCAGCACCTCACGCGCCGTGGCGACCGACATCCGGCCCACCTGGATCAGCGCACGCACGAGGCGTAGCCGGCGCAGATGCCCGTCGTCGTACGTGGACTGCGTCGCGGTGACCCGGTGGCCCGGCCTGAGCAGCCCCTCCCGCAGGTAGTACTTGATCGTGGCGGTGGGTATCCCACTGCGTTCGCTCAGCTCCGCCATGCGCATAGCGCTTGCACCTTCCTTTGGAGAGTGCCACTATCCAATCATGGATAGTGGCACTCTCCAACGAGAGATGCCGCCGTACCGCCGCCGCCGTGCGGCCGGAAGCAGGGGGAACGTCATGGGTGCGAAGGTGATCGAAGGGCGGCTGACCGCGGACGCCGAGGGCGACGTCGTCGTCTTCGTCATCGGGATGCGGATCAACAACTTCCGCGCCCTGCGCAGCTGGTGGCCGGTGTTCACGGCCATGCCGAGAATGCTCAAGGAGCTGTCGCGGGACAAGGAGAGCGGACTCATCGGCTTCCAGCCGCTGCTGGGCTTCCCCCGGGTGCTCTACGTCGTCCAGTACTGGGACTCGAAGGAGAAGCTGCTCGCGTACGCCTCCGCGCCGGACGGCGAGCACCGCCCCGCGTGGGCGGCGTTCAATCGCCGCCTCCGCGCCGGCAAGGGCAAGGTGGGCTTCTGGCACGAGACGTACGTGGTCCCGGCCGGCTCGTACGAGAACGTCTACATCAACATGCCGGCCTTCGGCCTCGCCGCGGCCACGGCGGCGGTCCCGGTCGGCCGCCGCGGCGAGCGCGCGGCCGACCGCCTCGCCTCGTGACTCCGAGAGCTCCGCGCACGTCCGGAACTTGGCGCACGCTCCGTAGGCCCGCGCTCCACGAGACCCCGCGAGAGCGTGAACTCCGCCCCGTACGGGGCGGAGTTCACGCTCTCGCGGGGTACGGCGGCGGCCACGGGCGGCGCCGGGTCACCGTGTGCGACGGTGCGTGACGGCGCGGACTCAGCTGCTGCGGCGCAGTGCCTCCGACAGCCGCCCCGCCGCGTCGATGATCGCCTGGGCGTGCATCCGGCCCGGGTGCCGGCTCAGCCGCTCGATCGGGCCGGAGACCGAGACCGCCGCGACGACCCGGTTGGACGGCCCGCGCACCGGCGCCGAGACCGAGGCCACGCCCGGCTCGCGCTCACCGATCGACTGGGCCCAGCCCCGCCGCCGTACGCCCGAGAGTGCCGTCGCCGTGAACCGCGCCCCCTGGAGGCCGCGGTGCAGCCGCTCCGGCTCCTCCCAGGCCATCAGGATCTGCGCGGACGAGCCCGCCTTCATCGTGAGCGTGGAGCCCACGGGCACCGTGTCCCGCAGACCGGAAAGTCGCTCGGCGGCGGCCACGCAGATCCGCATGTCACCCTGGCGCCGGTAGAGCTGGGCGCTCTCCCCGGTCACGTCGCGCAGATGTGTGAGCACCGGTCCGGCCGTCGCCAGCAGGCGGTCCTCACCGGCCGCCGCCGCCAGCTCGGCGAGCCGCGGGCCGAGGATGAACCGGCCCTGCATGTCCCTCGCCACCATCCGGTGGTGTTCCAGGGCCACGGCCAGCCGGTGTGCCGTGGGCCGTGCGAGCCCGGTCGCAGCGACCAGCCCGGCGAGGGTGGCCGGACCGGACTCCAGGGCGCTCAGTACCAGAGCCGCCTTGTCGAGAACGCCGACGCCGCTAGAGTTGTCCATGCAACGATACTCGCGTCTCACTCTGTGAAACGCAAGTTCAATTTTCCGGGGAACTTGCCAACCTGTAGGGACGGGCCCGTACACGAACCGGGTTCGCAGCCGACGCAGGCGCGTGGGACACCGGCGTGGGCCCCACATATCTCCAGGACTGCCGGCGGCGCTGCCGGCCGAAGGGAAAGCGATGGGTAGGACACTCGCGGAGAAGGTCTGGGAGGACCATGTCGTCCGGCGCGCCGAGGGCGAGCCCGACCTTCTCTTCATCGATCTGCACCTGCTGCACGAGGTGACGAGCCCGCAGGCCTTCGACGGTCTGCGTCAGAACGGCCGACAGGTGCGGCGGCTCGACCTCACCATCGCGACCGAGGACCACAACACCCCGACGCTCGACATCGACAAGCCGATCGCCGACCCCGTCTCGCGCGTCCAGTTGGAGACGCTGCGCAAGAACTGCGCGGACTTCGGCGTACGGCTGCACCCGCTGGGCGACGTCGAGCAGGGCGTCGTCCATGTCGTCGGCCCCCAGCTGGGACTGACTCAGCCCGGCACCACCGTCGTGTGCGGCGACAGCCACACCTCCACCCACGGCGCCTTCGGCGCGCTGGCCTTCGGCATCGGCACCAGCCAGGTCGAGCATGTCCTGGCCACCCAGACGCTGCCGCTGGCCCGCCCCCGCACCATGGCCATCACCGTCGAGGGCGAACTGCCCGCCGACGTCACGGCCAAGGACCTGATCCTCGCCGTCATCGCCCGCATCGGCACCGGGGGCGGCCAGGGTTACATCCTCGAATACCGCGGCTCCGCCATCGAGAAGCTCTCGATGGAGGCCCGCATGACCATTTGCAACATGTCCATCGAGGCCGGCGCCAGGGCGGGCATGATCGCCCCCGACCAGATCACCTTCGACTACCTCGGGGGCCGCGACCACGCCCCCGAGGGCGCCGACTGGAACGCCGCGGTCGAGTACTGGCGGACGCTGCGCACCGACGACGACGCCGTCTTCGACGCCGAGGTCTTCATCGACGCCACGGAACTGGCCCCGTTCGTCACCTGGGGCACCAACCCCGGCCAGGGCGCGCCGCTGTCGACGCACGTCCCCGACCCCGCTTCGTACGAGGACGCTTCGGAGCGCCTCGCCGCCGAAAAGGCCCTGGAGTACATGGGGTTGACCGCCGGGCAGGCGCTGCGCGACATCACGGTGGACACCGTCTTCGTAGGTTCGTGCACCAACGGGCGTATCGAGGACCTGCGCTCGGCCGCCTCGATCCTGGACGGCCGCAAAGTCGCCGACGGCGTACGGATGCTGGTGGTCCCGGGCTCCGTACGGGTCGCGCTCCAGGCCGTCGAGGAGGGCCTGGACAAGGTCTTCACCGGCGCGGGTGCCGAGTGGCGGCACGCGGGCTGTTCGATGTGTCTGGGCATGAACCCCGACCAACTTGCGCCCGGCGAGCGCTCCGCGTCGACCTCGAACCGCAACTTCGAGGGCAGGCAGGGCAAGGGCGGCCGGACCCACCTCGTCTCACCGCAGGTGGCCGCGGCCACCGCCGTGCTGGGCCGTCTGGCCTCGCCCGCCGACCTGTCCGACACCCGCACCCCCGTGGAGGCCTGAGCGCCATGGACGCTTTCACCACACACACCGGCCGGGCCGTCCCGCTGCGCCGCAGCAACGTCGACACCGACCAGATCATTCCGGCCCACTGGCTGAAGAAGGTCACGCGCGACGGCTTCGAGGACGGGCTGTTCGAGGCCTGGCGCAAGGACCCGGACTTCGTTCTCAACCGGCCCGAGCGGCAGGGCGCCTCGGTCCTGGTCGCCGGATCCGACTTCGGCACCGGCTCGTCGCGCGAACACGCCGTGTGGGCGCTGCAGAACTTCGGTTTCCGTGCCGTCATCTCCTCGCGGTTCGCCGACATCTTCCGCGGCAACTCCCTCAAGAACGGTCTGCTGACAGTCGTTCTGGAGCAGCGCGTCGTCGACCACCTCTGGGAGCTGACCGAGGCCCACCCCTCCGCGGCCGTGACGGTGGACCTCGAAGCGCGTCAGGTGCGTGCCGAGGGCCCCGACGGAGCAACGGTGACCGCCGATTTCGAGCTGGACGAGAACGCCCGATGGAGACTCCTCAACGGCCTCGACGACATCGGTCTCACCCTGAAGAACGAAGCGGACATCGCTGCGTACGAAGCCTCCCGGCCGTCCTTCAAACCCCGCACAATTGCCGTCTGATCAGCGCTTTTCTCCACCTGCGCCCTCTGCCTCCGGGTAGGGGGCGCAGTGCCTTGTTGAGACCCCGCCGGGCGACAACTCGCCCCAGATGGCACAATCGGTGCATGGAACGCGACAGCCAACTCGAGCTTTACGGAGTGGTCGCCGACCGACTCAAGGAAGCGCACACAAGGGTGCGCGCACTGCAAGTCCCGGAGGGCGTACGGATGGCGCTGACCCGGAAGCTGCTGGTCGTCACGGCCGCGGCCAAACACGATCTCTTAGGCGCGGCACGTCGCCTGGACCGCTTGATGAAGGACCTCGACGAGGGTCGATTCCCGCAAGGCGACTGAAGCCGCGGAACTCCGCGGGGTCGACTTCGTTGCGGCACTAGGGTGATTAGCCCGTTTCGTGTTTGATTTGCGGTATATATCTGCCTAACGTGCGGAAAAGCTTGAACACTTTCGTTCTGGCAATGTCTCCGAAGGGGAAGACGTGAACAAGGCGCAGCTCGTAGAAGCAATTGCGGACAAGGTCGGCGGTCGCCAGCAGGCGGCCGACGCCGTCGACGCGGTACTGGACGCGGTTGTCCGCGCCGTCGTCGCTGGTGAGCGGGTCTCCGTCACCGGCTTCGGTTCGTTCGAGAAGGTCGACCGTCCGGCCCGTTACGCGCGTAACCCGCAGACGGGTGAGCGGGTCCGGGTCAAGAAGACGTCGGTGCCGCGTTTCCGCGCCGGACAGGGCTTCAAGGACCTGGTGAGCGGCTCGAAGAAGCTTCCCAAGAACGACGTGGCCGTCAAGAAGGCCCCCAAGGGCAGCCTCTCGGGCGGTTCTTCCACCCGTACGACCGCCAAGGCCGCGGCCAAGAAGGCCACCGCCAAGAAGGCGACGGCGAAGAAGACCGCGGCGAGGAAGACGGCGGTCGCGGGCACCGCCAAGAGGGCCGCCAAGAAGACCTCCACCGCCAAGAAGACGGCCACGAAGAAGACGACGGCCGCCAAGAAGGCCACCGCCAAGAAGACGAGCGCGGCGAAGAAGGCCACGGCGAAGAAGACCTCACCGGCCAAGAAGGCGACCGCCAAGAAGGCGCCGGCCCGAAAGGTGGCATCGCGCACGACCACCGCCAAGAAGGCCACCGCGAGGAACAGGTAAGCGGCACAAGGCCGTAGGGCCACTCACGCGCCGGGCCGGGCTCCCTTCGGGGGAGCCCGGCCCGCGGCGTTGTGCGCGCGCCGCCCGTGACGGCCCTCAGAGCGTCTGGAGCGTCACCAGGGTGATGTTCCCGCTGTTCCCGCCCGCGCGTTCGATACGGACGCGCTGACCCGGCCGCAGCAGCCGCAGACCGCCCGCGTCGAACGCCGCGGCGTCGAAGTCCACCGGGGTCCCGTCGTCGAGCAGCACGCTGCCGCTGCGGGTCTCGGAATCAAAGGTGTACGCGGTCGCCTGCATGCCCGCCAGCGTATCGGTCAGCAGCCCGGCCGCGCCCCGCAGACCGGGTCCGGGACCGGAGCGGGCCCAGGGCCCCCGACGGGGCCCGACGCGGGGCCTGGAACGGGGTCCGGGACCGGACGCGGGCCCGCGTGACGCCGCGCCGTGTACGGGCCGAGCCCCAGGGCCGCGGCTGCCAGCAGATCCTCGCCGGTATCGACGTCCCGCCGTACGGAATCCACCTCTGTCAGGACAATTTCCACGGCTCCCGTGGACAAATGCCGATGCCGCGAAGCGCCTCCGAATGCCGGATTCAATTCCGATCCCGCCCGCGCGGCCAGCAATGTCGTTCCGATTTCGGCGGCGTCGGCGAGAAATGCGCGCGGAAAATCCCCGGCGGCGGTGAGCACCCGCGCCAGCTCGGCCGGTCGCAGCGCCGGCAGATCGGCGTTCAGCGCCGCGACCGCGGCCCCTGGCCTGCCCGCCCTGACGGCCCGCGCGCCGTGCGCCAGCGCGGCGTTGAGCCCGGCCGCCGGAGCGTCGGGGACGGCGCGCGCGCCCAGCGCGGTGAGTTCGGCCGCGGCCAGTGGATCGTCGGTGACGACCACCACGTCGCGTACGACGGGGCAGGCCAGCGCGGCGGCGACGGTGTCCTGGGCGAACGCCAGCGCCAGCCGGGGCCGCAGCAGATCGCCCGTCGAACCGGCGAGCCTGCTCTTGGCCACGACGAGCGGCTTGAGCGGAACGACCAGGGACCAGCCGGCGATCGGGTCGGTGTTCGTGGCGAGCTCTCCGTCCTTGCGCGTTCGGCCCTCTATTGTGGCCCGGTCGCGGCGTGCGGCGCGGTACAGGGCCCGCGACGCCCCGGGAATGGCGAACTGTGCCCGCAGGTCCGGTCCGCGGGCCGGGGCGTACGGTGTTCTCGACAGAGCAGAGGCTCGGGGCGACACTTGACCCCCGGCAGCCAGGGCCGGCCCAAGCCAGGCCACAGAGAAAGGTGTCCGAGTGTCCCGCCCCAGAATCGGCTTCTGGTACCGCCTGGCAGCGGTCATCGCGAAACCGCCGTTGATCGTTCTGTTCAAGCGGGAGTGGCGGGGAATGGAACACATTCCGGCCCAGGGCGGATTCCTGACCGCCGTGAACCACAACTCGGCTCTGGACCCTCTCTCCTACGGACACTTCCAGTACAACAGCGGCCGGGTGCCGCGACTGCTCGCCAAGGCCACCCTCTTCGACCTGCCTTTCGTCGGCATGATGCTCCGCGGCACCGGACAGATTCCCGTCTATCGCGAGAGCACCAACGCCCTGGACGCATTCCGGGCCGCCGTGAACGCCATCGAGCGCGGGGAATGCGTCGCGTTCTACCCCGAAGGCACCCTCACCCGCGACCCCGACATGTGGCCGATGACCGGCAAGACCGGTGCGGCACGCGTCGCCCTCCTTACGAAGGCACCGGTCATTCCCGTCGCCCAGTGGGGCGCCAATCTGGTGATACCGCCGTACGCCAAGGCGAACAGGGTCAGACTCTTTCCGCGCCAGACCCTGCGGGTGCAGGCGGGCCCG
This sequence comes from Streptomyces sp. S4.7, assembly GCF_010384365.1. NCBI lineage: Bacteria > Bacillati > Actinomycetota > Actinomycetes > Kitasatosporales > Streptomycetaceae > Streptomyces > Streptomyces sp. S4.7. Next base: position 5,553,072 of record NZ_CP048397.1, read on the forward strand.
GCGGTCGACCTCTCCCGTTTCTACGGGCAGGAACCGACGCCCGAACTCCTCCGCGAGGTCACCGAGGTCATCATGGCCGCCATCACCGAATTGCTCGCCGACGTACGCGGCGAACCGGCGCCCGCCGCACCGTACGACCACCGCAAGGTTCTGGAAGAGAAGCGGCGCAAGGCCGCGGAAGAGGGGTTGCTGTGACGCGCGTCGCGGTCTTCGGGACGGGATCGTGGGGAACGGCGTTCGCCATGATTCTCGCCGACGCGGGATGCGAGGTGACTCTCTGGGCACGCCGCCGCGAGGTCGTCGACGCGGTCAACAACACCCGCACCAATCCGGGCTATCTGCCGGGTGCCGAACTGCCCTCCTCGGTACGGGCCACGACCGACCCCGCCGAGGCGGCCAGGGACGCCGAGTTCACCGTTATCACGATCCCCTCGCAGACGCTGCGCGCCAATCTCGCCGAATGGGCCTCGGTGCTGCCTCCGGACACCGTCCTCGTCTCCCTGATGAAGGGCGTCGAACTGGGCACCGCCAAGCGCATGAGCGAGGTGATCGGCGAGGTGGCCAAGGCGCCGGCCGACCGGGTCGCCGTCCTCACCGGTCCCAACCTGGCCCGCGAGATCGCCGCCAGGCAGCCCGCCGCGGCCGTCGTGGCGTGCACCGACGAGGCGGTCGCCACGCGGCTCCAGGCGGCCTGCCACACGCCGTACTTCCGCCCGTACACGAACACCGACGTGGTCGGCTGCGAACTCGGCGGCGCCGTCAAGAACGTCATCGGGCTCGCCGTCGGCATCGCCGACGGCATGGGCCTCGGCGACAACACCAAGGCGTCGCTGATGACACGCGGCCTCGCCGAAACCACCCGGCTGGGGCTGGCGATGGGCGCCGACCCGCACACCTTCTCCGGCCTCGCCGGAATGGGCGATCTGATCGCGACCTGTTCCTCGCCCCTCTCGCGCAACCACACCTTCGGCACCAACCTCGGGCGCGGCATGACGCTGGAGCAGACGATCGCGGCGAGCACGCAGACCGCGGAGGGCGTCAAGTCCTGCCAGTCCGTGCTGGATCTGGCCCGGCGGCACGATGTCGACATGCCGATCACCGAAACGGTCGTGAGCATCGTCCACGAAGGGAAGCCCCCGCTCGTGGCGGTGAAGGAGCTGATGGCGCGCAGCGCCAAGCCCGAACGGCGCTGACTCGGCGGCGGTCGAGCAGGTAACCTCATCGCGATATGAGCAGCGAGAACCTCCCCCAGAGCCCTGAGCAGCAGCTCCGTAAGCCGCGTGTGGCGGTCGTCTTCGGCGGCCGGAGTTCCGAGCACGCCATCTCGGTGGTCACGGCCGGCGCCGTACTGCGGTCCATCGACCGTACGAAGTACGACGTGCTGCCCATCGGCATCACCACGGACGGACGCTGGGCGCTGACCGCCGACGAACCCGACCGCATGGCCATCGCCGACCGCAGGCTGCCGAGCGTCGAGGAACTGGCCGAGTCCACGGAGGGCGACGTCGTCCTCTCCGTCGACCCCGGCAACCGCGAGGTCGTCTACAGCGAGCAGGGCTCCGTGCCCAAGGCGCTCGGCGAGGTCGACGTCGTCTTCCCGGTGCTGCACGGGCCGTACGGCGAGGACGGCACCCTCCAGGGACTGTTGGAGCTCTCCGGCGTCCCGTACGTCGGCGCGGGCGTCCTGGCGTCGGCCGTCGGCCAGGACAAGGAGTACATGAAGCGGGTGTTCCTCTCGTACGGGCTGCCCGTCGGGCCGTACGAGGTGATCCGCCCGCGCGAGTGGCACCTGGACCCCTCCGCCGCCCGCGGGAAGATCGTGGACTTCGCCGCCGAGCACGGCTGGCCGATCTTCGTGAAGCCCGCACGCGCCGGCTCCTCCATGGGCATCACCAAGGTCGACGCCCTCGAAGGGCTGGAGGACGCGATCGAGGAGGCGCAGCGCCACGACCCGAAGATCCTGGTCGAGTCGCTGCTGCGCGGCCGGGAGATCGAGTGCGGGGTGCTGGAGTTCGAGGACGGGCCGCGGGCGAGCGTGCCCGCCGAGATCCCGCCCGTCACGTCGCACGAGTTCTACGACTTCGAGGCGAAGTACATCGACGCCGCCACCGGCCTGGTGCCCGCGCCTCTTACGGAGGAGCAGACGGCCGAGGTCCAGCGGCTCGCCGTGGAGGCGTTCGACGCCGTGTCCTGCGAGGGACTGGTCCGGGCGGACTTCTTCCTTACGGAGGACGGCGGCTTCGTCATCAACGAGATCAACACCATGCCCGGCTTCACGCCGATCTCGATGTATCCGCGGATGTGGCAGGAGAGCGGCGTCGGCTACCCGGAGCTGATCAACCGGCTGATCCAGGCGGCGCTGCGCCGCCCGACCGGCCTGCGCTGAGGGACGGCGCGGGCGGTACGGCGCGGGCGATACGGGGCAGGGTTCGCGGGACTCGCCCTACAGGCTGGGCGGCACCGTGTCGGCGACCGGTGCCGCGAGGTCCGAGAGCGGACCGATGTCGTGCATGAACCGCTCGTCCAGAGTGACCTCTACATAGGTCCTGCGGTACGTCGTGGTGAACCGGGGTCCCGAATCCCGTTCTTCCAGAAGCCAGTTGACCCCGTCCACGTCGACGCCCTTCGCCTGGGGGTCGCTCATCCGCTCGGGCCGGGGGATGCCGCAGCGCAGTACGATCGCGGCGTCCCCCCACCCGGCGGTCAGTTCGGAACCCGGCTCCGGATCACTCCGGTCGTGCCCCGCGACGGTCTTCGGCAACTCCTTGTCCAGTGCGCGGCACAACGCCGCCTCCTCCGCCGGCGGGCTGGGAACCGGAACCTTCGCCGGGGCGTCCGTGGAGGAGCAGCCGACTGCCACGGCGAGCACGAGGACGGCGGGCAGGCGGGCGAGCCGGGGGCCGGATAGCCTGCGCATCGGGAAGGTCACCGGCCAAGCGTAGACGGGGGCTACAGGTGCACGACCGGGCAGGTCAGGGTGCGGGTGATGCCGTCCACTTGCTGGACCTTGGCGACCACCATGCGGCCGAGGTCGTCCACGGTGTCGGACTGGGCACGCACGATCACGTCATAGGGACCGGTGACGTCCTCGGCCTGTATCACTCCAGGGATCTTCGCGATGGTCTCGGCGACGATTGTCGCCTTGCCCACCTCGGTCTGAATAAGGATGTACGCCTGTACCACGGAACCTCCAGGGCGGCCACGAGGATCTTGTGGGGGGAAGGGACGCCACGTTATCGCGTCACCCAGTGCCGCGGGGAGACCCGCGCGTACTGCGGCACCGGCGGCGTGATGTACCGGGCAGTGAAGTTGACGTACAGCTCGGCCGGCTCCGCCGGCCGCACGACGAGAGGTGGGACTCGGTGAAGGGCACCGTGGGCGAGTTGGGGGAGTTCGGACTCATCAGGGAGCTCACTTCCCGGCTCACCACCACTCCGGCGGTCCGGCTCGGGCCGGGCGACGACGCCGCGGTGGTGGCCGCACCCGACCGCAAGGTCGTGGCGAGTACGGACATCCTCCTTGAAGGGCGGCACTTCCGCCGCGACTGGTCGACCGCCTACGACGTGGGGAGGAAGGCCGCCGCGCAGAATCTCGCCGACATCGCGGCGATGGGGGCGGTCCCGACCGCGCTGCTGCTCGGCCTGGTCGTCCCGGCCGAACTCCCGGTCACCTGGCCCACCGAGCTGATGGACGGAATCCGCGACGAGTGCCAGGTCGCGGGCGCCGCGGTGGTCGGCGGCGACGTCGTACGGGGCGAGACGATCACCCTCGCGATCACCGCGCTCGGCGACCTGCGCAACCACGAGCCGGTGACGAGGTCGGGCGCGCAGCCGGGCGATGTCGTCGCGTACACCGGCTGGTTGGGCTGGTCGGCGGCCGGACACGCGGTGCTGTCGCGCGGATTCCGGTCACCCCGTGCCTTCGTCGAGGCGCACCGGCGTCCGGAACCGCCGTACCACGCGGGGCCAGCGGCGGCGGGGCTCGGCGCCACGGCGATGACGGACGTGAGCGACGGCCTCGTGGCCGACCTCGGACACATCGCCGACGCCAGCAAGGTCCGTATCGATCTGCGGTCGGGGCTCATCGACATTCCCTCGCAGATGAACGACATCGGGCAGGCGGTGGGGGTGGACCCGCTCCAGTGGGTGCTGACCGGGGGAGAGGACCACGCGATCGTCGCGACGTTCCCGCCGGACGCCAAGCTGCCCGCGAGGTGGAAGGTGATCGGCGAGGTCCTCAACCCGTCGGCGCTGCCACAGGTGACGGTCGACGGGGCGCCGTGGACGAGCAAGGGCGGCTGGGACCACTTCGGGGACACGGCGTGAGGCCTGGTCCGGCGGGCCAGTAGATTCGGGGGCATGGCCATATCACCCGAGTCCGCCGCGTTCTCCGGGCCCGCCCGCGTGCCCGCCCGTGTTCTCACCGTCGCCGGGTCCGACTCCGGTGGCGGTGCGGGAATCCAGGCGGACCTCAAGACCATGCTGGCGTTCGGCGTGCACGGCATGAGCGTGCTCACGGCCGTCACCGCGCAGAACTCCCGCGGCGTGCAAGGCGTTTGGGAACAGCCCGTGGATGCGGTGCGGGCCCAGTACCGCAGTGTCGTGGACGACATCGGCGTCCAGGCGGTGAAGACCGGCATGCTCTCGTCGGCGGCGCTGGTGGATACCGTCGCCGAACTCCTCGCCGGGACCGATGTTCCGGCGGTGGTCGATCCGGTCGGGGTCTCCAAGCACGGGGACCCGCTGCTGGCGGTATCCGCGCTGGACTCCGTACGGAAGCGGCTGCTGCCGACGGCGACCGTCGCCACGCCCAACCTCGACGAGGTCGCGCAGCTGACCGGTGTGGAGGTGCGGGACGAGGCGGGGATGCCGCGCGCCGCCGCCGCCGTACTGGCCTTCGGGCCCCGCTGGGTGCTGATCAAGGGCGGGCATCTGCCGGGGGACGCCGTGGACCTGCTGACGGACGGCAGCGAGGAGCACTGGCTGCGCGCACCGCGCCACGACAACCGTCACACGCACGGGACCGGCTGCACGCTCGCCGCCGCGATCGCGGCGGGGCTGGGGACGGGGCAGGGGGTCGTGGAGGCCGTCGTCGCCGCGAAGCGGTACGTGACGGGGGCGATCGCCGCGGGCTTTCCGCTGGGCGGCGGTATCGGCCCCGTGGACCACGCCTGGCGCTTCCGCTGAGCCTCGCGGCGTGACACTGATCGGCGTTGCCAAGCGCTCAACTCCGCGAACACGGTGCGGCAGTTGGGCACGGCGCGGTACGGCGCGGTACGGGTACGGGTACGGGTACGGCAAAAAGCCGGTCCACCGAGGTGGACCGGCTTCCAAGGCAACCGCAGGGGCTGCGCTACGACGAGAACGTCAGCGCGAGACCTTGCCGGCCTTGATGCACGATGTGCAGACGTTGAGCCGCTTCGGCGTCCGACCGACCACGGCACGCACGCGCTGGATGTTCGGGTTCCAGCGACGGGACGTACGGCGGTGCGAGTGCGAAATGTTGTTGCCGAAGCCCGGCCCCTTGCCGCAGACGTCGCAGTTGGCAGCCACGGGTCACTCCAAAGACTTCAGATGCACTTACGGTGAATTCCGGCGCGGCAGAATCATTGACTGATGTCGGCTGTGCCGGGGGAGAAGGCCCGACTCTCGACGGGCAACCGGAGGAGCATACAACGCCCGATCCGGTTGAACGAAACTACCATGTCCGGACCCGCCCTCGTCCCGCCCCCTCTCCCACCTGCCACTACGGTGCGGGCGGACTACCCTGCGGTGCAGTTCGCAGCCCCAGGCCGCCAAGGAGGACCCCCAGGTGCCGCAGACCCTCGACGCCGCAGCGGTACGTACCTGGTGCTCGCTGTCGCTGGACGCCCTGGGCCGGGACCGCGAGGAGATCGACGCGATCAACGTCTATCCGGTCGCCGACGGGGACACCGGCACCAATCTCTATCTGACGGTGGAGTCCGCCGTGCAGGCCGTCGAGGCCGTCTTCGACGCGCACGCGACGGGGACCTCCGTACCCGACCTGCCCGATGCCGTACGGGCCATGGCGCACGGGGCACTGATCGGGGCGCGGGGGAACTCCGGCACGATCCTGGCGCAACTGCTGCGGGGCATGGCCGAGGTGCTGGGCGAGGACGCGGCCGGCGCCGGTGCGGGGACCGGGGCCGGGGCGGAGGACGGCGGCGATCATCTGGCCAGGGCGCTGCGCAGGGCGGCCCAGCTGGCGCGCGAGGCCGTCGCGCACCCGGTCGAGGGGACGATTCTCACGGTGGCCGCCGCCGCCGCGGACGCCGCCGCGCGTACGGCGAGCGACGGGGCGGGCGGCGACGGTGCGGCGTACGGCAGCGGCGCGGCCGTCCACGCCGCGTACGCCGGAGCCCGCGTCGCGCTCGACGCGACACCGGGCCAGCTCGCCGTCCTCGGTCGCGCCGGAGTCGTGGACGCCGGCGGAAGGGGCCTGCTCGCCGTCCTCGCCGCACTCGTGGAGGCCGTCACGGGCGACGCCCCGGCCCGTGTCGCACCGGGCGCCCGCCCGCACGCCCTGCCCGCCGTCGTGGAGTCCTGCGACACGGACGACAGCGCCCCGGGCCCGGCCTTCGAGGTCATCTACCTCCTGGAGACGGACGAGGCGGGCATCGGCCGGCTCCGTCGACGGCTCGACGCCCTGGGCGACTCGCTCGTCGTGGTCGGGGGCGACGGCCTGTGGAACGTGCACGTGCACGTCGACGACGCGGGCGCCGCGGTGGAGGCCGGGGTCGAGGCGGGACGCCCCTACCGCATCCGCATCACGCACTTCGGCGCCGCCGCCGGGCACCAGCGGGAGCGGGCGCAGCGCGCCGTCGTCGCCGTGGTCCCGGGCGAAGGTCTCGCCGGACTGTGCGCCGAGGCCGGAGCCACGACGGTGCTGGCGCGCCCCGGGGAGCCACCGGCGAGCGGCGAGCTGGTCGAGGCCATCCGGCGCGCCCACGCGCACGAGGTGGTGCTCCTGCCGAACGACGCGGAGCTGCGCCACACCGCCGCTGCCGCCGCCGAACAGGCCCGCGCCGAGGGAATCCGGGTCGCCCTCATCCCGACCAGGGCGGCCGTACAGGGCATCGCCGCCCTCGCGGTGCACGAGCCGGACCGCCGTTTCGACGAGGACGTGGTCGCCATGACCTCGGCCGCCGGCGCCACCCGCTACGCCGAACTGGCCGTCGCGGAGCGGCAGTCCTGGACCATGGCCGGCATCTGCCAGGCCGGAGACCTGCTGGGGCTGATCGACGGCGACGTCGCGGTGATCGGCACCGAACTCGCGGCCACGGCCGAGAGCGTCCTGGACCGGATGCTGTCGGCGGGCGGCGAACTGGTCACGCTCGTGCTCGGCGAGGACGTGCCGGACACCCTCGCCGAACGGCTGGAGCGCCACGTACGGAGCGGCCACATGGCCGTCGACACGGTGGTCTACCGAGGAGGCCGTCAGTCGGTGCCGTTGCTGATCGGCGTCGAGTAGGCGGGCCGCGACGCCGCCGCGGTACGTCCGCGCGGCCACGCGGTGGCCACGGCTTGCACGGGACGCGGTACCTGTGACGATGGTGGGTAGGCGCTCCATGACAGACGCACGCACCGCCCGAGGTGAGAGGCCCACCGATGGACGACCTGACCGCACTCGCCCGCCATCAGCTCGACGACGCGCGCGCCAGCGCCCACGGCCGGAGCGCTCATCTCTTCCTGCACGACGGTCCACTGCGGCAGACGGTCATCGCGCTGACCTCCGGCTCGGCCCTCGACGAGCACAACGCGCCCCCGGCGGCCAGCCTTCAGGTGCTGCACGGCCGGGTGCGGGTGACGAAGAAGTCCGGCGACCAGGACATGATCGCCGGGCAGGTGGGCCCCGTTCCCCACGAGAGGCACGGCCTGGAGGCCCTGGAGGACTCCGCCGTCCTGCTCACCGCCGTCACCGAGGTCCGCGCGACAAGCCGCTGACCGATTCCGCGCCGGCCCGAGCAAGCGCCGCCGCTGACCCGCCCGCGACCTGGGGTTGTCCACAGGTGCGCGACGGATGTCAGTGATGTGGTGTGCAATGGATCGCGTGTCCGCGCTGGATGAATCACTCAAGAAGACGCTCGGTCCCGCCACCGCGAAGGTGATGGCCGAGCAGCTGGATCTGCACACGGTCGGCGATCTGCTGCACCACTACCCGAGGCGGTACGAGGAGCGGGGCCAGCTCACCCGCCTCGCCGACCTCCCGCTGGACGAGGACGTCACGGTCGTCGCCCAGGTCGCCGACTCACGCATCCTGAAGTTCAACGGCGGCCGGGGCCAGCGGCTGGAGATCACCCTCACCGACGGCAGCGGCCGGCTCCAGCTGGTCTTCTTCGGCCGGGGGATCCACAAGCCCCACAAGGACCTGCTGCCCGGCAGCCGGGGCATGTTCGCGGGCAAGGTCTCCCTGTTCAACCGGAAGCTCCAGCTCGCCCACCCCACGTATGCGCCGCTCGGTACGGACAGCGGCGACGAGGCCGTGGACGCCTTCGCGGGCAAGCTGATCCCGATCTACCCGGCCTGCAAGGGACTGGAGTCCTGGAAGATCACCAAGGCGGTCGACGCCGTGCTGCCGAGGGCCACCGAGGCCGTCGACCCACTGCCGCCCTCCCTGCGCGAGGGCCGCGGCTTCGTACCGCTGCCCGAGGCGCTGATGAAGGTCCACCGGCCCGACACCAAGGCCGATGTCGCGGCGGCCAGGGACCGGCTCAAGTGGGACGAGGCGTTCGTGCTCCAGGTCGCCCTCGCCCGGCGGCGGCACGCGGACGCCCAACTCCCCGCGATGGCGCGGCGACCGGTGGCGGGGGGCATGCTCGACGCCTTCGACGCCAAGCTGCCCTTCACCCTCACCGACGGCCAGTTGAAGGTCACCCGCGAGATCTTCGACGATCTGGCGACCGAGCATCCGATGCACCGCCTCCTCCAGGGCGAGGTCGGCTCCGGCAAGACGATGGTCGCGCTGCGCGCGATGCTCACGGTGGTGGACGCGGGCGGTCAGGCCGCGATGCTCGCGCCGACCGAGGTGCTCGCCCAGCAGCACCACCGCTCGATCACCGAGATGATGGGGCAGCTGGCCGAGGGAGGCATGCTCGGCGGCGCCGAGACCGCCACCAAGGTGGTGCTGCTCACCGGCTCCATGGGCGCGGCGGCGCGGCGGCACGCGCTGCTCGACCTGGTCACCGGCGAGGCCGGGATCGTGATCGGCACGCACGCGCTGATCGAGGACAAGGTGCGGTTCCACGACCTGGGTCTGGTCGTCGTGGACGAACAGCACCGCTTCGGGGTCGAGCAGCGCGACGCCCTGCGCTCCAAGGGCAAGCAGCCGCCGCATCTGCTGGTCATGACGGCGACGCCCATTCCCCGCACGGTCGCCATGACCGTCTTCGGCGACCTGGAGACGTCCGTCCTGGACCAGCTGCCCGCCGGGCGCTCCCCGATCGCCACCCATGTCGTACCGGCGCAGGACAAGCCGCACTTCCTGGCGCGTGCCTGGGAACGGGTTCGCGAGGAGGTCGGCAAGGGACACCAGGCGTACGTCGTCTGCCCCCGGATCGGTGACGGCGAGGACGAGCCGAAGAAGAAGGCCGCGGCGAAGGCGGCCGAGGCCGACGGTGACAAACGTCCGCCGCTGGCCGTGCTGGAGATCGCAGGGCAGCTCGCCGCCGGGCCGCTGGCCGGCCTGTGTGTCGAGGTGCTGCACGGCCGTATGCAGCCCGACGACAAGGACGACGTGATGCGCCGCTTCGCCGCGGGCGACGTGGACGTCCTGGTCGCCACCACCGTCATCGAGGTCGGTGTCAACGTCCCCAACGCCACGGCCATGGTGATCATGGACGCGGACCGGTTCGGCGTCTCTCAGCTGCACCAGTTGCGCGGCCGGGTGGGCCGGGGCTCCGCCCCGGGCCTGTGCCTGCTGGTCTCGGAGATGCCGGAGACGAGCCCCGCGCGGGCCCGTCTCGGCGCGGTCGCCTCGACCCTCGACGGCTTCGAGCTCTCCCGTATCGACCTCGAACAGCGCCGCGAGGGCGACGTCCTCGGCCAGGCCCAGTCCGGGGTCCGCTCCTCGCTGCGGATGCTCGCGGTCATCGAGGACGAGGAAGTCATCGCGGCGGCCAGGGAGGAGGCCGTCGCCGTCGTCGCCGCGGACCCGGAGCTCGAAGCCCTCCCGGCGCTGCGTACGGCACTGGACGCCCTGCTGGACACGGAGCGGGAGCAGTATCTCGACAAGGGCTGAACGGCCCTCACAGCCCCGCTCAGCGGCCCGGCGGGGGCGCTGAGGGTTCCTCCCGGCGGGCCCCGCCGGGAGCGACGCCATATCGTGGGTGACGGCACGCGCGCCGCCACCCACGACATGGCGTCGCTCCACGTGCACCGAGCCGTTCCGCAATCCGCACACCCCACGAACCGAGGACCCGACACCCATGACCCGCGTGATCGCCGGCGCCGCCGGCGGGCGCCGTCTCGCCGTCCCCCCGGGCAACGGAACCCGCCCCACCTCCGACCGAGCGCGCGAAGGTCTCTTCTCCACCTGGGAGGCGCTGCTCGGCACCCTCCAAGGGCTGCGCGTCGCCGATCTGTACGCCGGCTCCGGCGCCGTCGGCCTGGAAGCCCTCTCCCGGGGCGCCGCGCACACCCTCCTTGTGGAGGCGGACGGCAGGGCGGCCCGCACCGTCCGGGACAACGTCCGCGCCCTCGGACTGCCGGGCGCCGAGGTCCGTACGGGCAAAGCCGAACAGATCGTGACAGGACCGGCGCCCGGGGCCCCGTACGACATCGTCTTCCTCGACCCTCCGTACGCCGTCACCGACGACGATCTTCGCGAGATCCTGCTCACACTCCGTTCGGGGGGCTGGCTCAATGACGAAGCCGTCGCCACCGTGGAGCGCAGCACCAGAGGTGGGGAGTTCACCTGGCCGAGGGGCTTCGAACCGTCGCGGGCGCGTCGCTACGGCGAGGGAACCCTTTGGTACGGTCGCGCCGCCGCACCCGAAGACGCCCGATGACCGGACCGGAGAGCGAGGGAATTCAGTTGCGCCGCGCCGTCTGTCCGGGGTCCTTCGACCCCATCACCAATGGTCACCTCGACATCATTGGCCGTGCCTCCAAGCTGTACGACGTCGTCCACGTCGCCGTGATGATCAACCAGTCCAAGAAGGGACTGTTCACGGTCGAGGAGCGGATCGATCTGATCCGCCGAGTCACCGCCGAGTTCGGCAACGTCGAGGTGGAGTCCTTCCACGGCCTCCTCGTCGACTTCTGCAAACAGCGCGACATCCCGGCCATCGTCAAGGGCCTTCGGGCTGTCAGCGACTTCGACTACGAGCTGCAGATGGCCCAGATGAACAACGGCCTCTCCGGCGTCGAGACCCTCTTCGTGCCGACCAACCCCATCTACAGTTTCCTCTCCTCCTCGCTGGTCAAAGAGGTGGCGACCTGGGGCGGAGACGTCTCCCACCTGCTGCCTCCGCTCGTGCACGAGGCACTGACCGAGCGTCTTGGGAACCGTTGACGGACGGGGCGCGGCACGGGGCGGCGGACCGGCCCCGGAACTGACGGGCCGTCACCTGGTGTCGGGCGCGCACCGACTGGCCGTACAGTCGTTGCGTCCGTCTCCAACCCGGCTGTAGAGAGTGGCGAGCACACGGTGGACGTGCAGAAGAAGCTCGACGAGATCGTCGACGCGGTGGGGAACGCCCGTTCCATGCCCATGTCGGCCTCCTGCGTGGTCAACCGCGGCGAACTGCTCTCGCTGCTCGAAGAGGTGCGGGAGGCCCTGCCCGGCTCGCTCGCCCAGGCCCAGGAGCTCCTCGGCGGCCACGAGCAGCTCTCCGAGCAGGCCCGCCAGGAGGCGGAGCGGATCGTGGCTGCGGCCCACACGGAGCGGTCCTCGCTGATCTCCGACACCGTGATCGCCCGCACCGCCCAGGAAGAGGCGGACCGCATCCTCGCCGAGGCCCGCAGGGACGCCGAGGAGATCCGCGCCGAGGCCGACGAGTACGTCGACTCCAAGCTCGCGAACTTCGAGGTCGTGCTCAACAAGACCATCGGCTCCGTGGACCGCGGTCGCGAGAAGCTGCTCGGCCGCGGCCCCGGCCTGGACGAGGAGGGGTACGCCGACGAGGACGCCCCCGAGTACAGCGCCGACCCCGACACCCTGATCCGCCGCGCGGACGACTACGTGGACGCCAAGCTCGGCGCCTTCGAGGCCGTCCTCTCCAAGACCCTCGACGCGGTCGGCCGCGGTCGGCAGAAGCTGCACGGCCGGGTCGCCACCGACGACCTGGGCCTGCACATGGCGGAACAGGACGCGGCGGGGCGGCAGGGGCACATGAGCGACGCGGACTACCTGTCCGGTCTCGCCGAGCTGTCGGGGGAGCAGCCGCGTGAGGGCGCCGGGGCGCCCGCGCACCGGCCGATGGAGCCGCAGTCCCCGCCGCCGGTCCCGGAGCGGCCGGCCCAGATCCCGGCACAGGCACAGGCACAGGCACAGGCACAGGCCCCGCAGCAGTACGCCGACCCCGCCGCCGCGCAGCAGTACACGGATCCCTCCTACGGCGGTTACCAGCAGCAGGCCGCGTACGCCTACCAGCAGCAGGACCCCTACGCGTACCAGCAGTCCCAGCAGCAGGCCTACGACCCCGCCGCCTACGACCCGAACTACAGCCAGGGCTACGGGCAGAACTACGACCAGGCGACGCAGGGCTGGCAGCAGCACCCCGACGCCCAGGGCGGGCAGCCCCAGCAGCAGCCGCATCAGCAGCAGGCGCAGGACCCGCAGGGCGCACTCGACGAGACCAGCCTGTTCGACACCAGCATGATCGACCTCGAACAGCTTCGCCGCTACGAGCAGGGGCGCTGAGCCCCGCGCCGTGTCGCCGCCGGGCGCCCCGTGTACGGCCGGATTGGGCCAACGGCGGCCGGTCAAGTATCCTGGTTCTTCGGTCGCGTGATGTCCGCGATCCGGCCGCCCGCCTCGTACGCGACATGGCGGCCCACTCCACGACTCGAAAGTTGGAACAGCCCTGAACGCCCGCCTCGACCACCGCGACCCCCTCGTGTTCGACACACACGAGCTGGGTCGCCGTCCTGGTGCGCTCAAGCGGCTGACCCGCTCCGCGGCGGCGCCCAAGGACTTCGGCATCGACGGAGTCATCGGGGTGCCGGAAGGCGCACCGGTGGAGCTCAGGATCCGCCTCGAATCGGTCATGGAGGGCGTGCTCGTGACGGGCACCGCCCGTGCGACCGCCGAGGGGGAGTGCGTAAGGTGTCTGGAGCCGGTGCGCCAGGACGTGGCAGCGGACTTCCAGGAGATGTTCTCGTACCCTGACGCCGACGACCGGGGCCGCAGCAAGCAGGCGGAACCGGCCGACGACGCCGAGGACGACGAGGACAGGCTCTACATCGAGGACGGACTGTTCGACCTCGAACCCGTGCTGCGTGATGCGGTGGTGCTCGCACTGCCGATGCAGCCGGTGTGCCGGGAGACCTGCGCCGGCCTGTGTTCCGAATGCGGAATCAGGCTGGACGAGAACCCGGACCATCACCACGACGCCGTCGACATCCGGTGGGCGTCACTGCAAGGACTCGCCGAAACCATCAAGGACGGCGAGAAGGACAACATGGGCGGCGCCGACGACGGCGCCGACGAGAAGCAGGAGAAGTAGCCGTGGCTGTTCCGAAGCGGAAGATGTCGCGCAGCAACACGCGCCACCGCCGGTCGCAGTGGAAGGCTGCGGTCCCCACCCTGGTTTCGTGTGAGCGTTGCCAGGAGCCGAAGCTCCAGCACATCGCGTGCCCGAGCTGCGGCACCTACAACAAGCGCCAGGTCCTCGAGGTCTGAGCGGCTGGTGAGAGGCTCGATGTCTGAACTGTCCAGTGCCAAGAAGGCAGACAACGTCAGCACAGCCTCGTCCCACACGCTTCTGGAAGGGCGGCTCGGCTATCAGCTGGAGTCCGCCCTTCTGGTGCGTGCGCTGACCCATCGCTCGTTCGCGTACGAGAACGGCGGTCTGCCCACCAACGAACGGCTCGAATTCCTCGGGGATTCGGTGCTCGGACTGGTGGTCACCGACACGCTGTATCGCATCCACCCCGACCTGCCCGAAGGCCAACTGGCCAAGTTGCGGGCCGCGGTGGTCAATTCGCGTGCGCTGGCGCAAGTGGGGCGCGGCCTCGAACTCGGCTCCTTCATCCGGCTCGGCCGCGGTGAAGAGGGCACGGGGGGCCGGGACAAGGCGTCCATCCTCGCCGACACCCTTGAAGCGGTGATCGGCGCGGTCTATCTCGATCAGGGCCTCGACGCGGCGTCCGAGCTGGTGCACCGGCTCTTCGACCCGCTCATCGAGAAGTCCTCCAATCTCGGTGCCGGTCTGGACTGGAAGACCAGTCTGCAGGAGCTGACCGCGGCGGAGAGCCTCGGCGTACCCGAGTATCTCGTCACGGAGACCGGCCCGGATCACGAGAAGACCTTCACCGCTGCCGCCCGCGTCGGTGGTGTCTCGTACGGCACCGGCACCGGCCGCAGCAAGAAGGAAGCGGAGCAGCAGGCCGCGGAGACCGCGTGGCGGTCCATCCGCGCGGACGCGGACGAACGGGCCGCCGCGGCGAAGGCGGCCGTCGAAGTCCGGACCACGTCCGGGACCGAGTCCGCGGACGAGGTCGAGGTCGACGTTGAAGAGGCCGCCGACACCTCTTCGGTGGCGACTTCGGAATCCGCCGACGTGGCCAAGTCCTGATCTCTGCTGTTCCGTTCCCTTCCGGTGCGCCCCTTGTGTCGATACGGCACGAGGGGCGCAGCTCGTGCCCGCGCCGCCGGTTGTCCCGCCCCCCTGCTTTCCCCAACTCCCGCCCCGTGTTCGCCCAGTTGGCCTCCGAAGCCGCTGAGCCCGCCGCCCCCGAAGGAGCACCGTGCCCGAGCTGCCCGAGGTCGAAGTCGTACGGCGCGGACTCGAACGCTGGGTCGCGGGACGGACGGTGGCCGAGACCCGGGTGCTGCACCCCCGCGCCGTACGGCGCCACCTCGCCGGCGGCGAGGACTTCGCCGCCCGCATCAAGGGACACCGGTTCGGCGTCGCCCGACGCCGCGGCAAGTACCTCTGGCTGCCGCTCGCCGACACCGACGCCTCGGTCCTCGGGCACCTCGGTATGAGCGGCCAGTTCCTCGTGCAGCCCGAATCCGCCCCGGACGAGAAGCACCTGCGGATCCGGATCCGCTTCGACGACGATCTCGGCACCGAACTCCGCTTCGTCGACCAGCGCACCTTCGGCGGGCTCTCGCTGCACGAGAACACCCCCGACGGGCTGCCCGACGTCATCGCCCACATCGCGCGCGACCCGCTGGACCCGGCGTTCGACGACGCCGCCTTCCACACGGCGCTGCGGCTGCGCCGTACGACGGTCAAGCGCGCGCTGCTCGACCAGTCCCTCATCAGCGGCGTCGGCAACATCTACGCGGACGAGGCGCTGTGGCGCGCCAGGCTCCACTACGACCGGCCGACGGCCTCGCTGCCCCGCCCCCGCTCGGTCGAACTGCTCGGCCACGTACGCGACGTGATGAACGCGGCGCTGGCGGTCGGCGGCACCAGCTTCGACAGTCTCTACGTCAACGTGAACGGCGAGTCCGGCTACTTCGACCGGTCGCTGGACGCGTACGGCCGCGAGGGCGAACCGTGCCGCCGCTGCGGCACCCCCATCCGCCGCCGCCCCTGGATGAACAGGTCGAGCTACTCCTGCCCCCGCTGCCAACGCCCGCCCCGCGTCGCCCCGTAACGCCGCCCCGTACCCGGGGCCGTGACACGGGCGAGGCCCGCGACGCGGAGCTGTCGCGGGCCTCGTTGGGTGGTGCGGGTGGGAGTGCGGCGGGTGCGGTCGTGGACGGGGCGACGGCTCAGAAGCCGAAGAAGTGACGGGCCGGGTCAATGACCTGCGGCCATGCAGTCGATCAACGCTGCGAGCTGCGGCTTAGCTGTTAGTACCTGTCAGCATTGGTCGTCGTTGAGCACCCTCATACGGCCCTGAGACGGCCCGTGGTACGAAGCCCCGCACGCGTGTGTGCCTGACGAGACGACTGGGAAGGGGCTACTGACCGTTTGGGTCTAGGGCGAAGTGACTGAACCTGCTAACTTTGCAACTAGCCCTTAAATCTCGTGGATGCCCGGAGTCGAGCGACGATCTGCTCTTCTGGAACTCGGGCAAGTAGTGACTCTCCGTTAAGGGGAGAAGTGTCCATGATGCCCGGCGTGCTACGCTCCGTCGCTATGCTGATCTTCGATCACGGAGCGTAGCACGCCGGGCATCATGGACAGCTTGTCGTGCGTTTTCTTTGCCTTAGCTTTACTTCAAGCTCGCCTGTTCGAGGAGAGGTGAGCAGCGCTAGAGGGTGCGCTGAGCCGCTTAGTCCCGTACTCTTACCGCATGACGACTCTGATGGATCCGCAGGTACGCGAACGTACCCGTGCACGCCGGGTCGAGCTCTCGAAGGGTATCGGGGAGCCGACGGCCGGCGAGCGTCGTGCGCGCGAAGACATCAGGGCTTCCTTTGACCGCCTGGATGGCAGTGATGGTGCATACCTCGCTCTGCTAACAGGGGCGTCAATCGAGGACCTTCGTCGCGTCGGTGCTGCCTGAGCGGAGTCTGTGAGTACGTGACCAGGCCTCGCCTTCGTCCGACTTTGCGTTGCGTGCAAGAGGACCTTGACCTTGATCTTCCGCCGATAGCGACTCCACTGCACGAGTTGGATCATCCTTTTGTCTCTCGCGCGCAACAGCAGGCTGATGTGGCGCCTACGGAGAAGATCGCCAGCATTGATGATGTAGTGCTGCTGAAGTGCAAGCCCGGTGGCTCGCGCTGGCGCGGGGCGGTCTGGGAAGATCAGGGTCAGGCCTTCGGGTGGCTCGTAGCTGCCGGGCAGCGAACCGCTGGAGCTCGGGATGACTTCTACCGTCAGCTGAGTGACAGGTGCACGCGAAAGCGCACTGCTCTCAACCGCGCTGGCGAGGACTTGGAGCCGGGCAAGCGGACGTACAGCAAGCATCTGCTGCCGCACGACGATGATCAACTTCGCTTGGAGGCTGAGCAGGCCTATCGGCTCCTGCAGGATGCGCGCGAGAGTGTCCCACAGCTGGTCAAGGAAGCGAGAGGGAGTGCTGGGAGGCCCGTTCGTATCGAGGTCTTCGGCACAGCAGTCGAGGCGGTTGTGTACACCGTCGTCGGCAGCTTCGATGAGCTCTACCTTGGCTTGAGGGTCGTTGGCTCCGCGCCGGAGGGCGTTCATCACCTCATCTTGCAGCTAGCAGTACCCGAGGCTCTAGCTGATGACTGGGAGCCGATTGAGGCGCCACACAGGCCTGGCGAGTCTGGTGAGATCTTTTACTACACGCTGCTTGAAGTCCCAAGGCTGCGCGGCTGACTCGTAGCCCGTAGACGCTACTAAGCGCCAGTCGATGCGCCTGAGAGCGCTCCTTGCGCCCATCAACCCACCACTCACCCCGGTTCCCATCCCGTCCGCCTTCGACCCACACACCGTGGAGCGGTCGTGGTTCAGGGCGTCAAGGTGGAGCGCGCCACTGTACGAACGACCTTGACGCCCTGGGCCGCGACTGCTCGGCTCTGCCTGGGTCGAAGGTGGTCGGGATGGGAGCCCCCTCGACGCTCGCCACGCTCCGGCCGGCACTCGCGAACGGCGCCCCGTCCATCCCGGAGTCTGAGCGCCCCCGCCGGAGGCACGTCTTGAAGCCGCGGGCTTGGTTCTCGTCTCATGCCCCACGGGCCTACACAGCGGGCGCGCGTCGGCGGCGGCAGCGCCGAGCGGGCCGAAGGCAGGAGCGCGGGCGCAGCCAGAGCCAGGAAGCGCGCCCGGCGGAGCGGAGCGCAGCCGGGTGCCTTGATGAGGTAGAGAAACCCGTAACAGCGCTTGGCCCATGGCCCGCGTCGGCGTGGGTACGTTGCTCTCATGAAGCTCGACTCCACTGAGGCTCGCAGCCGCTTCGCGGTCGCACCTGTCGCGCGACTTGCAACGGCGGGCGCCGATGGAACCCCCCACGTTGTGCCGGTAACGTTCACGCTCAGTGACGATCGAATCTTCTTCGCGATCGACTACAAGCCAAAGAGCACGTGGAACCTACGGCGACTGCGGAACATCCGTGAGAATCCGAAGGTTGCCCTCCTGGTCGATCACTTCGACTCCGATTGGGCTCGGCTCTGGTGGACCCGCGCCGATGGTCACGCGGAGATCAAAGAAGATGGCGACGAGCGCTCTCAGGGCCTTGAACTGCTGGAACGTAAGTACGAGCAGTATTCGGAGAACCCTCCTGTCGGTCCTGTGGTGATCATCCGCGTGGATCGCTGGAGCGGTTGGGCCTTCTCGGAGTGACGCTGACAGTGGGACCGCGTAACCTTGCTTGCATAGCCAAGCTGAGGTGACCTGAATGTCGATCCCGAGCCTTCCGCCGTATCGGAAGATCGCCGATGATCTGCGGGCTTTGATCCTGTCCGGCGAACTGCCGCCCGGTGAAAAGCTGCGGTCGGAGAACGAACTCAAAGATCAGTACAGCACCACCCGCGTGACGGTGCGCAAGGCGCTCGCACTTCTCAAGGCCGATGGCCTGCTTGTCAGCGAACAGGGCAGGGGCGTCTTCGTGCGGCCACGGCCCAACGTTCAGATGCTGACGACCGGAGCCAACTTCCGGGAGCGCAGGAAAACCGGAGTGAGCAACTTCAATGCGGAAGCGGCTGCCCAAGGTCTACGTCCTGAGCAGCGCATCCTCTCGGTGGAAACGGTCCCGGCGCCGGCCGAAATCGCTTCGCGACTTGGGATCGCCGAGGAAGCTGCGGTGATTGTTCGTCGCCGGGCCTTCTTCGTGAACGAAGAGCCTATGCAGTTGGTTGATGGTTACTACCCCGCCGAGCTGTTCAGCGGGACGGCGCTGGAGGATCCTCGCCGGATCCGTGGTGGTGTGAGTCGATTGATCGAGGACCCTGACGGGCCTGTGAAGCAGCGGATCACCCGGTTCGTGGAAGAGCTGGACATTCGCATGCCCACCCCGGCGGAGACCGAGGCGTTGAAGATCCCGCCCGGCGTTCCCTTGGCTCGGGTCTTCAGGGCTGCGCACGTCACTGCTGGCCAAGTCGTGGAAGTGCTCGACTCTCGCATCCCCTGTGACCGTCACGGCTTCCGGTACGTGATCGACGTTCCCTGACTGATCGTCAGAAACCAGAGGGCCTTTGGGTCCTCTTTTTTTGAGCATCCACTTGCATATCCAAGTTGGCCCACCTACCTTGATGGGGCGGCTTGGATATACAAGCTGCTGCGAGCGGGGGGATCGCAACTCTCTCGCTCTCCACCTGGGGGCGACGCTCTACCGCCAAGCAGTCCGCCGCCCCCTTCGCCCACAAGGGGAGCTTCCATCATGCCTGCAACGCTTGTTGCTCCGCACGTCGCGTCTGCTGAGTCCGTCGCTCCGGTGATCGCGGTTCAGCGTCTGACGAACCTGGAACGCGCGGTTGCGCTGTACGCCTCCGGCATGCCGACCGGGTACCGGTGGTCCAACGCCGACATCGCGACGGTGATCGACTGGATTACGGAGGGCGTCGCCCGGCTCAGCTACATGGACGTCTGCCGCCTTGCTCAGGACGCTCGCCACTACCGGCTCCTGTGGCTGGCCAACCAGGCCACGGCCGAACAGACCATCCGACACAACCTCAGCTTCCCCGACACCACGCGCTTCAAGAGGGCCGAGGAGATCGCGGCCACCCTCACCCATTGGCTGTCCGCCGACATCCCGCAGTCGGGATGGGTCGGAGACGGCTCCCACCAGGTCTACCGCGCCTACGGCGACGACATCGACGAGGTGGGCGTGTGACGTACTTCCCCGACCCTCTACACGCGCACGAAGCGGCCGACGAGGAGCGCTCGGAGCGGATCACCGTATGGCTGGACCGCCACGACATCCGCCCGTACACGGCCTTTTACACCGTGGTGGATGACGCGCTGTTCGCGGAGGACGACGCCAAGCTCCGGGGCCTCTACCCGCCCCTCGGGCACGGCTACCCGAGGGAGGACTACGCGTGAGCCTCCTCCCTGTCGCCCCGGCTGAGGTGGCCCCCGTGGCTGCCTCGGTCGGGCTTGACCCCCTGACCCTCGCCGACCTTCTCCGTGTGGCGAACGAGCCCGGCTTCGACCGGTGGCAGGAGCAAGTGCGCCGGACCGGTGGCTGTGCTGATCCGATCCGGTTGCAGGGCATGACCACCACCCGTGATGCCCGCACCGGCCAGCTCCTCTACTCCTACTCGACCGAGGGCGAGCCCGGCGGATCGTTGCGGGTGGCGTGCGGCAACCGCCGTGCCTCGCGCTGCCCCTCCTGCGCCTGGATGTACGCCGGGGACACCTTCCACCTGATCCGCGCCGGACTCACCGGCGACCCGCGTAAGGGCACCCCCGTCACGGTGCGGGCGCATCCGAAGGTGTTCGCGACGCTCACGGCTCCGTCGTTCGGCCCGGTCCATAACCAACCCGCCAACGGCCGGTGCCGGTGCGGGAGTTCCCATGGGGACGATGCTCCGGAGCTGGGCACTGCGCTGAACCCGGGCACGTACGACTACGCGGGGGCGGTGTTGTGGAACAACCATGCCGGGGACCTGTGGCGCCGCTTCACCATCTACCTCCGACGCGAGATCGCCCACCGCGCGGGCCTCACACAGACCGCGTTGAAGGAACAGGCACGGGTGTCGTTCGGGAAGGTCGCGGAGTTTCAGAAGCGCGGTGCGGTCCACTTCCACGCCATCGTGCGCCTCGACGGTCCCGAAGGCCCGGACGACGTCCCGCCGCCGTGGGCCAGCGTCGAGCTGCTGACCGACGCCATCCGTTCCGCGGCTGCCCGCGTCTCCGTCCCGGTCCCGCCGGCCGATTCGCAGCCCGCCCGCGAACTGCGCTGGGGTGCCCAGGTCGACGTGCGCCCGATCGGCACCGACGACGGACAAGAGCTGACCGAGGAAGCGGTAGCCGCGTACGTCGCCAAGTACGCCACCAAAGCCGCGGAAACAACGGGAACGGTGGACCGCCGGATCGGGGAACTCTCCGAACTCGACAAGCTGACCCAACTCCCCACGCACGCAAGGAAGTTGATCGAAGCCTGCTACCGCCTGGACGAGGCGTACCCGGAGCGGAAGCTCTGGCAGTGGGCTCACATGCTCGGCTTCCGGGGCCACTTCTCCACCAAGTCCCGCCGCTACTCCACCACCCTCGGCGCCCTGCGCCAGGTGCGGGCCGACTACCGCGCCCGCCAGGAACGCCAGACACGCGGCCTGCCCGACCCCGACGACAACCCGGAGGGCTCCATGTTGGTCCTGGCCCACTGGACCTACGCCGGACACGGACACACCCCCGGAGAGTCCTGGCTCGCCGCCAACATCCACCGCGACATCCGACAGGGCCGCGACACCGCCCGCGAAGTGCTGGCCGACCTGCAAGACGACGAGGGGGAGTGGGCATGAAGCGGCCCCTGCCCGACCGCTACCTGACCCCGGTCGACCTGGCTGATCTCCTCGGCGTCCCGCTGGAGACCGTCTACCAGTGGCGCCGAAAGCACACCGGACCGCGTGGCTTCCGCGTCGGCCGACACCTCCGCTACGACCCCGAAGACGTACGCGCCTGGGTCGCCACCCTCATGGAAGAGGCTGCCTGATGGCCGGACACGTCCAAGACCGCTGGTACAAGGTCGAGACGGGACCCAACGGCAAGCCCGTCAAGGTCAAGACCGACCGCTATGGAACGGGCCTGCGCTACCGAGCCCGCTACATCGCACCGGACGGCACCGAGAAGAGCCAGTCCTTCCCCGACAAGCAGAAGCGCAAGGCAGAGACCTGGCTCTCGAACATCGAGGCGGACATGTCGCGGGGCGACTACATCGATCCGGAAGCCGGGAAGGTGACGTTCGGGCAGTACGCCGTGAAGTGGATGGCTACTCAGGTGACGGACCCTGCAACTCGTGAGTCTGTCGAGATGCGGTTGCGACTGCATGCGATCCCGCATCTGGGTAAGCGCCCGTTGGCGTCGTTCAGCCCGACTCATCTTCGGCTGTGGATGCGGACGTTGGAAGATGCTGGGCTCTCGCCTGCGTACCGGCGTGGGATCTTCGCGCACGTCTCGACGGTGTTCTCTGCTGCGGTAGAAGACCGCATCATCCGCATGAATCCATGTAGCGCACGGTCGGTGAAGGCTCCTCGCCTCGACCCTCGCAAGGTTCGACCGTGGCCGGCCGATCGCGTGATGGCCATGCGAACGGCTCTCCCCGACCGGTACCGCGCGTTGGTTGAGCTTGCTGCCGGATGCGGTCTTCGCCAAGGGGAGGTGTTCGGCCTGGCGGTTGAGGATGTGGACTTCCTCGGCGGCGTGGTGCACGTGCAGCGGCAGGTGAAGCTCCTGCACAACCGCCCTGTCTTTGCGCCCCCGAAAGGCGGCAAAGAGCGGGACGTGCCGCTACCGGAGTCCGTTGCCTTTGCGCTTGCTGGCCAGCTCACGCGGTACCCGGCGAAAGAGATCACGCTGCCGTGGAAGACCCTGACCGGTCCGCCTGTGACTGCAACGCTGATCTTCTCCAGTCGTGAGGGACTGTCGCTCAATCGGAACCGCTTCAACCACCGGGTATGGAAGCCCGCTCTGCGTGCCGCTGGCGTGCCCCCGCATCGGGACAACGGCACACACGCGCTTCGGCACTTCTACGCGTCCGTACTGCTCGATGCGGGGGAGAGCATCAAGGCACTGAGCGAGTACCTGGGCCACCATGATCCCGGTTTCACGCTGCGCACGTACACGCACCTGATGCCAGCGAGCGAAACGCGCACCAAAGCCGCTGTAGATCACGTGTTCAAGCAGGAAGGTACTGCGGCTGACGGCCCGGAGACGGCCCAGGAGGGCTCATAAGCCCCTGACCTGCGGCTACCTCAGAAGCCGAAGTCCTGTGTCCACCACGGGCCGCCGCCGGCGAGGTGCGTGCCGATGCCGATGGTCTTGTAGTCGCAGTTCAGGATGTTCTCGCGGTGGCCCTCACTCGCCATCCAGGAGGCCATCACCGCTTGGGCGTCGGCCTGGCCCCGGGCGATGTTCTCGCCGCCCAGATTCGTGATCCCCGCCTGGTCGGCGCGGTCCCAGGGGGTGTCGCCGTCCGGGTCGGTGTGGTCGAAGAAGCCGCGGTCCGCCATGTCCTTGCTGAACGCCTCGGCGAGGCCGCTCAGGGCCTTGTCTGCGCGCAGCGGCTGACAGCCGGCCTTCGCCCGCTCCTCGTTGACCAGCGCGAGGACCTCCGCCTCGGCGGTGGACGGCGCTGAGACGGGGGGACGGGGCGTCTGCGGCGGCGGCGTGGCCCGGTCGGTGGTCTTCGCGGGCGCGGGCGCGCTGGTGGACGGGCTGTCGCTCGTCTCCTGGCTCCGGCTCCGCGTGGGATCGCTCTCCGGCGTCTTCGCCGGTTTCGACGCGCTCGGGGACGCGGAAGGCTTGTCCGGCGTCGACGGCTCGGATTTCGGCGGCGTGCTCGGCCGGTCGTCGTTACGGCTCGGCGACGCCGCCGCCTCGTCGGTGGGCTCGGCCGTCGAGCCGCCCTGCTGCTGGAGCTCGGGCGCGCCCGCGGTGCGGACCTGCTCGCCCGGGAGATTGCCGCCGCCGACGGTGTACTGCTCCCCGCCGGGCAGCAGCCCGGATGCCACGGCTACGGCTCCCATGGCCATCGCGGCGGAGGCGCCGAGCAGCCCGGTGCGTACGGGGCCGCCGATTCCCCTCTTCCGGCCTCGGCCCCGCCCCCGGTGCCGACCTGCCGCACCGGCCGCGTGGTCCTCAGCGGCGGGTGCGCCGGCCGAGCGACTATGGCGTCCCATCTGCTGTGCCTTCCTCGATCGATGTGCCCCAGGTGCTCGCGTGATTGCTCTCGCACCGCTCATGACGTCAATGCGCTTCACCCATTCGAGTGAGGCTCATTTCGACGGGACTGTACGCCAAGCGGGGTGGGGGCGATGTGCTCACGGAGGTATTGGCCCATTAGCTTGCACCTATGAACGAAGACGTGCGGATCACCGCTTGGGTACGCGGTCGCGTACAGGGAGTTGGCTTCCGCTGGTTCACCAGGGCAAACGCTCTGGAGATCGGGAGTCTGAGGGGCTTCGCCCTGAATCTGGACGACGGTCGGGTGCAGATCGTCGCAGAGGGCCCACGTGAGAATTGCCACCGTTTGCTCGAGTGGCTTCGTTCCGACGACACGCCCGGTCGTGTTGACGGAGTCACTGAGATTTGGGGCACACCGCGCGGTGGATACGAGACCTTCGCCATCCGGTGACCGCGACCTACCGCGCGGTGTCCCGAAGCGGCCCGAACGATCCCGATCATTCCTGTTCGATCTTGAACGGGCCGTGGTTTGCCGAGCCGCGCCCGACCAAGGCGGCGCCCGGCCTGCCCGTATGCCTCAGGCAAGTGCTCCCGGCAGGAATTGGCTGATGGTTGCCAAGAAACGGATTCTCATGCCAAGCTGCCGCGTTAACGATGATCTCCACGCCCCCCGGGGCCGCAGGAGAGGCGCCGCCGCACCGCACGCGGACGCACGCCCCTGGGCCGCCCGGCGATGACGGGCTGTGATCGTGTTGACCGTCAAACTTTTTGGTGAGACTCTGGAAGCCCCGCGCACCTTGGCTGTTTGGCAGTAAGAATCACAGTGCGGAACCTCTGCCAGGCAGTGCGGGTGCGGAAATCCCTCACGACCCACACCGCTTCGGTCGGTCACTCAGTGTGGAGGCCCATCCATCATGGCAAAGGCGCTTCTCGGTTACGTCGGCGGTTCTGACCCGCGACTCCTCGCCGAGATGCGACGGCTTCAGCAGCGCGTCCAGGACCTCGAATCCGAGCTTGTACGGATCCAGTCCGAGAATGACGCGTTGAGCGCTGCCGCCGCACAGCACCATGGCGATTCGCCGTTCGACGGCATCGACCTCGATGTACCCCAGGCGGAACCAGCGCTCACCTGACAGCAGCCCTCGCCGGGGCCAGGTGAGAAACACTCTCGCGAGAACATGCAAGGGACGCTTCGGCGTCCCTTCTGTCTTTCCCCCCACCGTCAATCCGGTTCTTCTCACGTCTGATGTGCCCTCCTCATTCAGCGGTGAAACCGCCGTCGGGCGAAGTGGGGAAGGTAGAGTCCGGCGGCGTGCACCTCAAGGCCATGACCCTGCGCGGGTTCAAATCCTTCGCCTCCGCCACGACGCTGAGGTTCGAACCCGGCATCACGTGCGTCGTCGGTCCGAACGGCTCGGGCAAATCCAACGTCGTGGACGCCCTTTCCTGGGTCATGGGCGAGCAGGGGGCCAAGTCACTGCGCGGCGGCAAGATGGAGGACGTGATCTTCGCCGGCACGACGGGCCGGCCACCGCTCGGACGCGCCGAAGTCTCCCTCACTATCGACAATTCCGACGGTGCGCTGCCCATCGACTACGCCGAGGTCACCATTACGCGGATCATGTTCCGCAACGGCGGCAGCGAATACCAGCTCAACGGGGACACCTGCCGGCTGCTGGACATCCAGGAACTGCTTTCCGACTCCGGTATCGGCCGCGAGATGCACGTCATCGTCGGCCAGGGACAACTCGATTCCGTCCTGCACGCCGATCCGATGGGGCGCAGGGCATTCATCGAAGAGGCCGCCGGTGTTCTGAAGCACCGTAAGCGCAAGGAGAAGGCGCTGCGGAAACTCGACGCGATGCAGGCCAACCTCGCGCGAGTCCAGGACCTGACCGACGAACTGCGGCGACAGCTCAAGCCGTTGGGGCGGCAGGCCGCGGTGGCACGCCGCGCGGCCGTCATCCAGGCCGACCTGCGCGACGCTCGGCTGCGGCTGCTCGCCGACGACCTCGTGAAGCTGCGTGACGCCCTCCGTACAGAGGTCGCCGACGAGGCGGCCCTCAAGCAGCGCAAGGAGGATGCCGAGCTCCGGCTGAGGCACGCGCTGGCACGCGAGGCGGAGCTGGAGGACGAGGTACGGCGGCTGGCACCGAGACTCCAGCGCGCGCAGCAGACCTGGTACGAACTCTCCCAGCTGGCCGAGCGGGTACGGGGCACCGTCTCGCTGGCCGACGCCCGGGTGAAGAGCGCCACCACCACGCCCGAGGACGAACGGCGCGGTCGGGACCCCGAGGACATGGAGCGCGAGGCCGCCCGCATCCGTGAGCAGGAGGCGGAGCTGGAGGCCGCGCTCGAAGCGGCCGAGCGCGCACTTGAGGACACCGTCGCGCACCGCTCCGACCTTGAGCGCGAGCTGGCGGCGGAGGAACGCCGCCTGAAGGACGTGGCGCGCGCGATCGCCGACCGCCGGGAGGGACTCGCCCGGCTCAACGGGCAGGTGAATGCCGCCCGCAGTCGCGCGGCGTCGGCGCAGGCCGAGATCGGCCGGCTCGCCGAGGCCCGTGACGGGGCGCGGCAGCGCGCCGTCTCCGCCCAGGAGGAGTACGAACAGCTCAAGGCGGAGGTCGACGGTCTGGACGCCGACGACCACGAGCTGGGCGAGCGGCACGACGAGGCCAAACGGGCGCTGGGCGAGGCTGAGAGCGCGCTGACGGCCGCGCGAGAGGCGGCCACGGCAGCCGAACGTGAACGCGCCGCCCTGTCCGCCCGTCACGACGCGCTCGCCCTCGGGCTGCGCCGCAAGGACGGCACCGGTGCGCTCCTGGGCGCGCGGGACCGGCTCGCCGGCCTGCTCGGACCCGCCGCCGAGCTGCTCACCGTCACGCCGGGCTTCGAGGTCCCGGTGGCGGCGGCGCTCGGCGCGGCGGCCGACGCGATCGCGGTGACCGACGCGACGACCGCGGCCGAGGCGATCCGCCTCCTGCGTAAAGAGGACGCGGGCCGGGCCTCCCTGCTGCTCGGTGCCGAACGGCCCGCGCGGGCGGTCGGCCTACCGGGGCAGGCGACGCCGCGGGACGGATCGGGCGACGGGGCCCCGGCCGGGGCGACCGGATCCGGTACGTCGCCGGGCGTGTCCGGTCAGGGGGCCGCCGGGGCGAGAGGCGTCACAGACACGGCGTCGAGCACCACCGGCGGGCCGGACACGGGGCCGGGGCCGCACGAGGACGGCGACGGCGTCGCCGGTGCTGTGCCAGGGCAGGGGGACGGGGCGCGTGACGTCACCACCGGCACGGACGCCCACGCCCACGGAGCCGCCCACGCCCGCCCCGTGCACGCCGCCGTGACCGATCCGGCCGTTCCCCGTGTCGTCGACCTCGTACGGGGCCCCGACGCGCTCATGGGCGCCGTACGACGCCTCGTCCAGGACATGGTCGTCGTCACGACCCTGGAGGACGCCGAGGAACTGGTCGCCGCGCGCCCCGGGCTGACCGCCGTGACGGCGGAGGGTGACCTCCTCGGCGCGCACTTCGCACACGGCGGCTCCGCCGGGGCGCCCAGCCTGCTCGAAGTGCAGGCTTCGGTCGACGAGGCGGCCGCCGAGCTGGCCGAACTCGCCGTACGGTGCGACGAACTGGCCGAGGCGCAGCGCCGGGCCACCGGGCGGCGTACCGAATGCGCCGCACTCGTCGAGGAGTTGGGGGAGCGGCGGCGGGCCGCCGACCGTGAGAAGTCCGCCGTGTCCGGCCAGTTGGGACGTCTCGCCGGCCAGGCCAGGGGCGCCGCGGGCGAGGCCGAGCGGACCTCGGCGGCCGCCGCCAAGGCCCAGGACGCGCTCGACCGGGCCACCGAGGAGGCCGAGGAACTGGCGGAGCGGCTGCTGGTCGCCGAGGAGGCACCCGTCGAGGAGGAGCCCGACACCTCCGTACGGGACCGGCTCGCCGCCGACGGAGCCAACGCCCGGCAGACCGAGATGGAGGCTCGGCTCCAGGTCCGTACCCACGAGGAGCGCGTCAAGGGGCTGGCGGGCCGTGCGGACTCCCTCGACCGGGGCGCCCGCGCCGAGCGCGAGGCGCGGGCCCGCGCGGAGCAGCGGCGGGCCAGGCTGCGCCACGAGGCCGCCGTCGCCAGGGCCGTCGCCTCCGGCGCCAGGCAACTGCTGGCGCACGTGGAGGTGTCGGTCGTACGCGCCGACGAGGAACGCACGGCGGCCGAGGCGGCGAAGGCGGGACGCGAACAGGAACTGGTCGCGGAGCGGAACCAGGGGCGCGATCTCAAGAACGAACTCGACAAGCTCACCGACTCGGTGCACCGGGGCGAGGTCCTGGGCGCCGAGAAGCGGATGAGGATCGAGCAGTTGGAGGCGAAGGCCCTGGAAGAGCTGGGTGTCGAGCCCGCCGGCCTGATCGCCGAGTACGGCCCGGACCAGCTCGTACCGCCGTCCCTGCCGGCCGAGGGCGAGGAACTGCCGGAGGACCCCGAGGACCCGCGCAACCAGCCCCGTCCCTACGTACGGGGCGAGCAGGAGAAGCGGCTCCGGTCGGCCGAACGGGCGTACCAGCAACTCGGGAAGGTGAATCCGCTCGCCCTGGAGGAGTTCGCGGCGCTGGAGGAGCGGCACAAGTTCCTCTCCGAGCAGCTCGAAGACCTCAAGAAGACGCGTACCGATCTGCTCCAGGTCGTCAAGGAGGTCGACGAACGGGTCGAGCAGGTCTTCACGGAGGCGTACCGGGACACGGCCCTTCAGTTCGAGGGCGTCTTCTCGCGGCTCTTCCCCGGGGGCGAGGGACGCCTCATCCTCACGGATCCCGACAACATGCTCACCAGCGGTGTGGACGTCGAGGCCAGGCCCCCCGGCAAGAAGGTCAAGCGGCTGTCCCTGCTGTCCGGCGGCGAGCGGTCGCTGACCGCCGTGGCGCTGCTCGTCTCGATCTTCAAGGCGAGGCCGAGCCCGTTCTACGTGATGGACGAGGTCGAGGCCGCGCTGGACGACACCAACCTCCAGCGGCTGATCCGGATCATGCAGGAACTCCAGGAGAGCTCCCAGCTGATCGTGATCACGCACCAGAAGCGCACGATGGAGGTCGCCGACGCGCTGTACGGCGTCTCCATGCAGGGCGACGGCGTCTCCAAGGTGATCAGCCAGCGCCTCCACTGAAGGCGCGCCCGGACGAGCGCCGGCATCTCCGCTGAACGGCCACCGTCAGGTGGTGGGCCGTGTGGAGCTGTGCCCCACTGGAGGGGCTTTCCGACCACGCCCGGGGGCAGCTTCCGGCCGGCCCCAGGAGCCCATGTGACGAGCACAGCCAAGTCGCCGCGGTCCGGCGGCCAACAGTCCCACCCGGAGCACCTCGGCCACGTCATCTTCATCACCGCGGCAGCCGCCATGGGCGGCTTCCTCTTCGGCTACGACAGCTCCGTCATCAACGGCGCCGTCGAGGCCATCAGGGACCGTTTCGACATCGGCTCCGGGCCACTGGCCCAGGTGATCGCCGCCGCGCTGATCGGCTGCGCCATCGGGGCAGCGACGGCGGGCCGGATCGCCGACCGGATCGGCCGTATCCGCTGTATGCAGATCTCGTCCGTGCTGTTCACCATCAGTGCCGTCGGCTCCGCGCTGCCCTTCGCGCTCTGGGACCTCGCCATGTGGCGGGTCATCGGCGGGTTCGCCATCGGTATGGCCTCCGTCATCGGCCCCGCGTACATCGCGGAGGTCTCGCCGCCCGCGTACCGCGGCCGGCTCGCCTCGTTCCAGCAGGCGGCGATCGTCCTGGGAATCGCCCTCTCTCAATTGGTGAACTTCGGCATCCTGCAGATCGCCGACGGCGACCAGCGCGGCGAGACCGGCGGCCTGGAGGCCTGGCAGTGGATGCTCGGCGTCATGGTCGTTCCGGCGACCCTCTACGGCCTGCTCTCCTTCGCCATCCCCGAATCGCCCCGCTTCCTGATCTCCGTCGGCAGGAACGAGGCGGCCAGGGGTGTGCTCGCCGAGGTCGAGGACAGGAACACCGACCTCGACGCGCGTGTACGGGAGATCGAGGCCAACCTCCACAAGGAGCACAAGCCGACGTTCAAGGACCTGCTCGGCAGGGTGGGCTTCCTGCCGGTCGTCTGGATCGGCATCGGCCTCTCCGCCCTCCAGCAACTCGTCGGCATCAACGTGATCTTCTACTACAGCGCGTCGCTGTGGCAGTCCGTCGGTATCGATCCCACCAGCTCGTTCTTCTACTCGTTCACCACGTCGATCATCAACATCATCGGCACCGTCATCGCGATGGTCTTCGTCGACCGGATCGGACGCCGGCCGCTCCTTCTGATCGGCTCCGCCGGTATGACGGTGTCGCTGGCCCTGGCGGCGTGGGCGTTCTCCTACAAAAGCGGCAGCGGCACCGACATCTCCATCCCGAACACCCAGGGCACCGTGGCACTCGTCGCCGCCCACTCCTTCGTGCTCTTCTTCGCGCTGTCGTGGGGCGTCGTCGTCTGGGTGCTGCTCGGCGAGATGTTCCCCGGCCGGATCCGGGCCGCGGCGCTCGGCGTGGCCGCGTCGGCGCAGTGGATCGCCAACTGGGCTGTCACGGTCACTTTCCCGACGCTGTCGGACTGGGATCTGTCGGGGGCATACGTGATCTACTCGGGCTTCGCCCTGCTCTCGATCTACTTCATCCTGAAGTGGATTCCCGAGACCAAGGGCAAGGCGCTGGAGGAGATGGGCTGAGGCGCCCCGGGCCCGGCCCCGAGGCCGGGATCGGCCGCCCCGCCGGGGCCCGGAATCTCCCCATCGGCCGAAGCGGGGCATCGCCTGCGAAGATGACGTGGTGGACATCGTCATTCTTGCCGTAGTCATCGCCGTGGTCGCTGTCGGCGCAATCACCGGGCTCCTGGTCAGCAGCCGTAGGAAGAAGCCGCCGCCCCCGGGACCGTCGAGCACGCCGACCATCACGACCCCGCCCGCCGAGCCGCACGTCGGCGACGAGGCGGGGCCGCCGCGGGAGGAATCCCGCCGCACCATCGAGGAGGTGGGTCTCCCCGACGCGACGGCGACGCCGCCCGCCGTCGAGGACCCGGTCGTGGCCGCCCCACCGGTGGCGATCGAGATCCCGGAACCGTCGGCCGGCCGTCTGGTCAGGCTCCGCGCCCGCCTCGCCCGCTCGCAGAACACCCTCGGCAAGGGGCTGCTCACGCTGCTGTCGCGCGAGCACCTGGACGAGGAGACGTGGGAGGAGATCGAGGACACCCTGCTCACCGCCGACGTCGGTGTCGCGCCCACGCAGGAGCTGGTGGAGCGGCTGCGTGAGCGGGTCAGGGTGCTCGGTACGCGTACTCCCGACGAGCTGCGGGTGCTGCTCCGCGAGGAACTGCTCGCCCTGCTCCGTACGGACTTCGACCGCGCCGTGAAGACCGAGAGCGGTCTGGACACCCCGGGCGTCGTCATGGTCGTCGGCGTCAACGGCACCGGCAAGACCACGACGACCGGCAAGCTGGCGCGGGTCCTGGTGGCCGACGGCCGGTCGGTCGTGCTCGGCGCCGCCGACACTTTCCGCGCCGCCGCGGCCGATCAGCTTCAGACGTGGGGCGAGCGGGTGGGCGCGCGTACGGTGCGCGGTCCCGAGGGCGGCGACCCGGCGTCGATCGCGTTCGACGCGGTCAAGGAGGGCATCGCCGAGGGGGCGGACGTCGTCCTCATCGACACGGCTGGTCGACTGCACACCAAGACCGGGCTGATGGACGAGCTCGGCAAGGTCAAGCGCGTGGTGGAGAAGCACGGTCCGCTGGACGAGGTGCTGCTGGTCCTGGACGCGACGACGGGGCAGAACGGTCTCGTGCAGGCGCGGGTGTTCGCGGAGGTCGTGGACATCACCGGCATCGTGCTGACCAAGCTGGACGGCACGGCCAAGGGCGGCATCGTGATCGCGGTCCAGCGCGAACTGGGTGTTCCGGTCAAGCTGATCGGGCTGGGCGAGGGCCCCGACGACCTGGCGCCGTTCGAGCCGGAGGCGTTCGTCGACGCGCTGATCGACGGCTGACGGACGCGGTGCGCGCCGTACGAGCCGCCGTATCCGGCGACGTACGGGGCGGCCCACGAAGCGGCGTACGGAGAAAGGGCCCTTCCGCGTGGCGCGCGGTGGGGCCTTTCGTACGGAGGCGACGCGACGCGGCCGGCGGCGGCACCGGCGTCGGGGCCGGGTTCAGTTGCGGCCGGGTTCAGGTCGCGACCGGGTTCAGTCGCGACCGGGCGAACGGTGGCAGACGTACGCCAGGGTGCCGAGCAGCAGTCGTGCCTGCGGCGGATCGGCCGCCGTCTCCAGGGCCGGCGGCCGGAGCCAGCGGACGGGCCCGAGGCCGCCGAGGTCGGACGGCGGGGCGGTGACATGGTCGCCCGCGCCCAGACAGCGCAGATCGAGACCGGCGTCGTCCCAGCCCATCCGGTAGAGCAGGTTGGGCAGTTCGGCGGCGGCGCCCGGCGCGACGAAGAAGTAGGCCCGCCCCGTCGGCGTGACGGCGACGGGGCCGAGCGGCAGCCCCATCCGCTCCAGCCTGACCAAGGCGCGGCGGCCGACCGGTTCGGCGACGTCGATGATGTCGAAGGCGCGGCCCACAGGCAGCAGTACGGCCGCTCCTGGCGTCTCGGACCATGCCCTGGCGGCATCGTCCAGCGTGGCCCCCGCGGCGACTTCCAGCCCGGGCCCCAGCGGATGCGCGCCCGGTGCCGGGCACTTGGCCGCGCCACAGGAGCAGCGGCCCGCCACGGCGCGTGCGCCGGGGGCGACGTCCCAGCCCCAGAGCCCGGTGTACTCCGCCACCGTCGTGAATTCGGTGCCACGGCCGCGGCGCCGTGAACCGGACCGCATCTCCCGGATTCCGCCGATCGTGAAGCCCATGCCCCCTCCAACGGGTCGAACTCGTCGGTAGTTACGATGCGAAGTTCCGTGGTGACCCTCTGTGGGATTCCTGTCCTCTTCGCGCCCTTCGCACTCGTTCCGACGGCGCGAGGTGACATCCGGGGTGGTGTGTTCGGGGTCGCGCGCCCCCACGTGCAACGCTCCACCTCTTCCTGATCGTCATCTGGCAAGTGAATCGCGCCTGGCCGCAGACGAGTTCATTCGAAGGGGTGGCGAATGGTGGCGTTTGCGGAATCCCCCTCGCTGGAAGGGTGATCGTAGGATTACTTTGAGTACGCGAACGGTGGGAAGTCGCACGTTCGTGGTTATGCCGCAGGCAACTCGGTTTTCTGTTCGACGGAGCGCGATCTCCGGACAGACAGCCGTAAGTGACGGCATTCTGGTAGAAGTTCGCGCGACAGGGCTTCAGCGAATGGGGGCGTTCCAGTGGGCGGCAGTGGCGCAGACGGTACGGCTGCCGGCAAGCGCCCGAACGAGCAGTTGAGCTCGTGGTTCCGGCGCAGCGGCTGGTCCAAGGGTGAGCTCGCCCGCCAAGTGAACCGCCGGGCCCGCCAGATGGGCGCTCACCACATCAGCACGGACACCTCGCGCGTACGTCGCTGGCTCGACGGCGAACAGCCGCGGGAGCCCATCCCGCGCATCCTCTCGGAGTTGTTCTCGGAGCGCTTCGGCACCGTCGTCTCGGTCGAGGACCTCGGGCTGCGCTCCGCGCGTCAGTCGCCGTCGGTGTCCGGCGTCGACCTGCCCTGGGCGGGCCCCCAGACCGTCTCGCTGATCAGCGAGTTCTCACGCAGCGATCTGATGCTGGCCAGGCGCGGCTTCCTCGGGACGTCGCTCGCGCTCGCCGCCGGCCCCGCCCTCGTCGAACCGATGCAGCGCTGGCTGGTGCCCACGTCGCCGGCCGACCAGGACGGCGCCGACGTGGCCGCCGTGCGCCGCCCCTCCCGGCTCTCCGCACCGGAGTTGGACCTCCTGGAGTCCACCACGGCGATGTTCCGCCAGTGGGACGCGCAGTGCGGCGGTGGTCTGCGCCGCAAGGCGGTCGTGGGCCAGCTCCACGAGGTCACGGACCTGCTCCAGGAGTCGCAGTCCGAGGTCACGGCGCGGCGGCTCTTCAGGTGCGCGGCCGAACTGTCCGAGCTGGCCGGCTGGATGAGCTACGACGTGGGACTCCAGCCCAACGCCCAGAAGTACTTCGTCCTGGCCCTGCACGCCGCCAAGGAGGCCGGGGACAAGGCCCTCGGGTCGTACATCCTCTCTTCCATGAGCCGTCAGATGATCCATGTCGGGCGCCCCGACGACGCCCTGGAGCTCATCCACCTCGCCCAGTACGGCAGCAGGGACTGCGCCACGGCCCGTACGCAGTCGATGCTGTACGCGATGGAGGCGAGGGCGTACGCCAACATGGGGCAGCCCGGCAAGTGCAAGCGCGCGGTGCGGATGGCGGAGAACACCTTCGCCGACGCCGGGGACGACGGTGAGCCGGAGCCCGACTGGATCCGGTTCTTCTCCGAGGCCGAGCTCAACGGTGAGAACGCGCACTCCTACCGGGACCTGGCCTACGTCGCCGGGCGCAGCCCGACGTACGCCTCGCTCGCCGAGCCCGTCATGGAGCGCGCCGTCCAGCTCTTCGAGAAGGACGAGGAGCACCAGCGGTCGTACGCGCTGAACCTCGTGGGGATGGCCACCGTCCACCTCCTGAAGAGGGAGCCCGAGCGGTCCACTCCGCTTCTCAAGGAGGCGCTGGGCATCGCCAGGAAGGTGCGCTCCGAGCGCGTCAACACACGGCTCCGCAAGACGGTGACCACGGCCACCCGGGACTTCGGGGACGTCTCCGAGATCGACCAGCTCACCGAGCAGCTCACCGAGGAGCTTCCGGAGCCCGCGGAAGCCGTCTGAGCGCCTTGTGGAGCCCCCGAGTCGGGGAGGGCCCCGCTCCCGTCCCCGCGCGCCACTGAGCCCCGGCCGCGGCCCTCGCCCCGTACAGCCCGACACGGCTTCCCCCGCGCCAGGTCAACAGGGTGGGCGCCGCGGCCGGATTCTGCCATCGCCGCACCTCGCGACACGGCAGTTCATCCAGGCGTAACACTCCGGACCACATCGTCACTGGCGTGAAACATCGGGTGGCATCGACCGAAATCACCCCACGTCAATCTCCTCACCACTAGTCGGCCCACAGAAGTAAGAGCATCCGCACGGGCCGTATTTCCCACCCACGAGGAGACGCCGGCCTTGAATGGCGCAGATACCGCATTCGTATTGATCAGTGCCGCGCTCGTCATGTTGATGACGCCCGGCCTGGCCTTCTTCTACGGCGGCATGGTCCGGGTGAAAAGCGCCCTGAACATGCTCATGATGTCCTTCATCTCGCTCGGCATCGTCAGCGTGCTGTGGGTGCTCTACGGGTACTCGCTCACATTCGGTGACGACATCGGTGGAGGACTGCTCGGCAACTTCGACCACATCGGTCTGAAGGGCATCACGCCCGAGACGCTCACGGGCGGCGACGAGGGAATCCCCGTCTACGCCTTCGCCCTCTTCCAGCTGATGTTCGCCGTACTGACCCCGGCGCTGATGAGCGGCGCACTCGCCGACCGCGTCAAGTTCACCGCCTGGGCCCTGTTCATCGGCCTTTGGGTCACCGTCGTCTACTTCCCGGTCGCGCACTGGGTGTGGCAGGCCGACGGCTGGCTCTTCAAGCTGGAAGTGATCGACTTCGCCGGTGGTACGGCGGTCCACATCAACGCCGGTATCGGAGCACTCGCCGCGGTCCTTGTCGTCGGCAAGCGCATCGGGTTCAAAAAGGACCCGATGAGGCCGCACAGCCTGCCGCTGGTGGTTCTCGGCGCCGCGCTGCTGTGGTTCGGCTGGTTCGGCTTCAACGCCGGCTCCGCCCTCGCCGCCAACGGCACGTCCGCGATCATGG
This sequence comes from Streptomyces sp. S4.7, assembly GCF_010384365.1. NCBI lineage: Bacteria > Bacillati > Actinomycetota > Actinomycetes > Kitasatosporales > Streptomycetaceae > Streptomyces > Streptomyces sp. S4.7. The sequence continues at coordinate 5,588,794 of NZ_CP048397.1, forward strand.
CTTTCAACACGCAGATCGCCACCGGCGCGGCCATGCTCGGCTGGCTCATCTACGAGCGCATCCGGCACGGCGCGTTCACCACGCTCGGTGCGGCCTCAGGAGCCGTCGCCGGTCTGGTGGCGATCACCCCGTCCGGCGCGCACGTCAACCCGTTCGGCGCGCTGCTCATCGGCGTCGTCGCCGGAGCGGCCTGCTCGTGGGCCGTCAGCCTCAAGTACAAGCTCGGCTACGACGACTCGCTCGACGTCGTCGGCGTCCACCTCGTCGGCGGTGTCATCGGCACCCTGCTCGTCGGCGTCCTGGCGGTCGACGGCATCGGCGGTGCCTCGCAGCTCGGCAAGCAGGCGATCGGCGCCTTCTCGGTGATGGCGTACTCCTTCGTGGTCTCCTGGATCCTGGCCAAGATCGTCGATGTCACCATCGGCTTCCGGGCCTCCGAGGACGACGAGACCAGCGGTGTGGACATGGCGTTCCACGCCGAATCCGCGTACGACTTCAGCGCGGTGGGAGGCTCGCCCTCGGGCCGAAGCAGTGTGACCGCTACGGACAAGGACCTCGCCGGCGCGGCGCGGAACAAGAAGGTGGACGTATGAAGCTCATCACCGCAGTCGTCAAGCCACACCGACTGGACGAGATCAAGGAGGCCCTCCAGGCCTTCGGAGTCCAGGGCCTGACGGTCACGGAAGCAAGCGGATACGGCCGGCAGCGCGGCCACACCGAGGTCTACCGGGGCGCGGAGTACACCGTCGACCTGGTGCCGAAGATCCGCATCGAGGTGCTCGTCGAGGACGGCGACGCCGAGCAGCTCATCGAGGTCGTCGTGAAGGCCGCCAGGACGGGCAAGATCGGCGACGGCAAGGTGTGGAGCGTGCCGGTGGACACGGCGGTCCGGGTCCGTACGGGGGAACGGGGCCCTGACGCCCTCTGACACCGGACTCGGTCCGATGCCAGCGCGTGCTCGGTGAGCGGGCACGCTCTGGCGCCGGGCGCACCCTCCCAAGGGGTGCGCCCGGCGCCGCTCGCGTTCCGGGGACGGGGCGGGAGCCGGCGCCCAACTCGTGACGACGTCGCGCGAGTTGAGACACCGAGCGCGCTCGGAGACCGGACGCGCAGCGAAACCGGGTGTCCCTCACGCGGGACGCCCGCCGAAAGACGGGACCTGCCGGGTGACCACCCCTCAACAGACGACCGGACAACCGGACCCGGGACCCAGCGGCTACGCGGCCGCCCGGCTGAGCCTGCTGCACGAGAAGGCGCGGTCCGGCCCGCCACGCAGGGCCGCCCTGTCACGGCTCACGGACGACTGGCTGCACGCGCTGTTCACCGCCGCCGCACGCGAGGCGGGCGTCCAGGGCGCGGCCCTCGTCGCCGTCGGCGGTTACGGACGCGGCGAACTGTCCCCCCGCAGCGACCTCGACCTCCTCCTCCTGCACGACGGCAGCTGCGACGCCGCGGCGATCGCCGCGCTCGCGGACCGCGTCTGGTACCCCGTCTGGGACCTCGGGCTCGCCCTCGACCACTCCGTACGTACGACCTCAGAGGCCCGAAGGACCGCCGGCGAGGACCTGAAGGTGCAACTCGGGCTCCTCGACGCCCGCCACATCGTCGGAGACCCGGCGCCCACCGCCGCGCTGCGCACCGCCGTACTCGCCGACTGGCGCAACCAGGCCCCCAAGCGCCTGCCCGAACTCGACGAACTCTGCCGCGAACGCGCGGAGCGCCAGGGCGAACTGCAGTTCCTCCTCGAACCCGACCTCAAGGAGGCACGGGGCGGGCTCAGGGACGCCACTGCGCTGCGCGCCGTCGCCGCGTCCTGGCTGGCCGACGCCCCCCGCGAGGGACTCGCCGACGCCCGCCGCGCGCTCCTCGACGTACGCGACGCCCTGCACCTGACGACCGGCCGGGCCACCGACCGGCTCGCCCTCCAGGAACAGGACGGCGTCGCCGCCGACCTCGGCATCGGCGACGCCGACGAACTCCTGCGACAGGTCTACGAAGCGGCGCGCACCGTGTCGTACGCCTCCGACGTCACCTGGCGCGAGGTCAACCGCGTCCTGCGCTCCCGCGCCGCCCGCCCGCGCCTGCGCGCCCTCCTGGGCGGCAGCCGCCCCGCCCCGGAGCGGACGCCGCTCGCCGAAGGCGTCGTGGAGCAGGACGGCGAGGCGGTGCTCGCCAGGACGGCCCGCGTCGAACGCGACGCCGCGCTGCCCCTGCGCGCCGCTGCCGCCGCCGCCCAGTCCGGGCTGCCGATCTCGCCCTACGTCGTCAGGCGGCTCGCCGCCGCGCACCCGCTGCCCGTGCCGTGGCCCGCCGCGGCACGTGAGGAGTTCGTCACGCTGCTCGGCGCGGGGGAGCCGACGGTCGCCGTCTGGGAAGCGTTCGAGGCCGAAGGCCTGATCACGCGCCTCATCCCCGAGTGGGAGCGCGTCCGCTGCCGGCCCCAGCGCAACGCCGTGCACACCTGGACCGTGGACCGTCACCTCGTCGAGACGGCGGTCGAGGCGTCCGCGCTGACCCGCCGGGTGAGTCGGCCCGACCTGCTCCTGGTCGCGGCCCTGCTCCACGACATCGGCAAGGGTCTGCCCGGAGACCACTCCGCGGCCGGTGAGCCCGTCGCGCGCTCCGTCGCCCTGCGGATCGGCTTCGACCGGGCCGACGCGGAGGTCGTCGCCACGCTCGTACGCCACCATCTGCTGCTCGTCGAAACGGCCACCCGGCGTGACCTGGACGATCCGGCGACCGTCGGCTCCGTCGCCGAGAAGGTCGACTCGCTGTCCACCCTCGAACTGCTCCACGCGCTCACCGAGGCCGACGCGCTCGCCACCGGGCCCGCCGCGTGGTCCGCGTGGCGTTCGTCGCTCGTCACCGACCTCGTCGGCCGCGTCGCCGCCGTCCTCGCGGGCAGGGCGCCCGCCGCCCCGCGCCCCGTGGTGACCAGCGCGGAACAAGAACGCCTCGCCGTCGAGGCGCTGCGCACCGGCGGCCCCGTCCTGTCCCTCCACGCCCAGCCGGAGCCTCCCCAGGAGGACGACGAACCGGAGCCGGTCGGCGTCGAACTCCTTATCGCCCTCCCCGACCGCCCCGGCGTCCTGCCGGCCGCCGCGGGGGTCCTCGCACTGCACCGGCTCACCGTGCGGGCGGCCGATCTGCGCATCGTCGAACTGCCGACGGCGCTCGGCGAGGTCTCCGACGTCCTGCTGCTGAGCTGGCGGGTCGCGGCGGCGTACGGGTCCCTGCCCCAGGCCACGCGGCTGCGAGCCGACCTCGTACGGGCCCTGGACGGCTCGCTCGACATCCGGTCCCGGCTCGCGGAGCGCGAGGCCGCCTATCCCCGACGGCGCGGCACCCAGGCCCCGCCGCCCCGGGTGGCGGTGGTGCCGGGCAGTTCGGAACTGGCCACCGTGATCGAAGTACGCGCGCAGGACGCCCCCGGCCTGCTGCACCGGATCGGGCGGGCGCTGGAGGAGGCGGCGGTACGGGTCCGCAGCGCGCACGTGTCCACACTGGGCGCGAACGTGGTGGACACCGTTTACATCACCCGCCCCGACGGGGCCCTCCTGACGACGGGGGAGGCGACGGCGGTCGCGAAGATGGTGGAGGAGGCCCTGCGCGGGTGACACGGGGCGGCGGACCGTCGCAGTACGGGGCGGGTAAGTCGCGGCGTCGGAGGACCCCGCAGGGGCAATCCCACCGGGCAGGGCCCCTCGTATTTGCCCGGCCGGATACCCTGGAGAGCAATCCACTCTGACCCCGACCCCTGAGGACCTACGAGCGCCGTGTTCGATACCCTCTCCGATCGCCTCTCAGCGACTTTCAAAACCCTCCGCGGCAAGGGGCGACTGTCCGAGGCGGACATCGACGCCACCGCACGCGAGATCCGCATCGCGCTCCTCGAGGCGGACGTCGCGCTTCCCGTGGTCCGCGACTTCACCGCGAAGGTCAAGGAGCGGTCACGCGGTGAAGAGGTCTCGCGGGCGCTCAACCCCAGCCAGCAGATCATCAAGATCGTCAACGAGGAGCTCGTAGGCATCCTCGGCGGCGAGACGCGGCGCCTGCGCTTCGCCAAGCAGCCGCCCACCGTGATCATGCTCGCCGGCCTCCAGGGCGCGGGCAAGACGACCCTCGCGGGCAAGCTGGGCCTCTGGCTCAAGGGCCAGGGACACTCCCCGCTGCTGGTCGCCTGTGACCTCCAGCGCCCCAACGCCGTCAACCAGCTCTCTGTCGTCGCCGAGCGCGCGGGCGTCTCGGTGTACGCCCCGGAGCCCGGCAACGGTGTGGGCGACCCGGTCAAGGTGGCCGAGGACTCGATCAAGTACGCCAAGGACAGGGTCCACGACGTCGTCATCGTCGACACCGCCGGTCGTCTCGGCATCGACGAGGAACTGATGCGGCAGGCCGCGGACATCCGCGACGCCGTCAACCCCGACGAGGTCCTGTTCGTCGTCGACGCGATGATCGGCCAGGACGCGGTCAACACCGCCGAGGCCTTCCGTGACGGAGTCGGCTTCGACGGCGTCGTGCTGTCCAAGCTCGACGGCGATGCCCGCGGCGGCGCCGCGCTGTCCATCGCGCACGTCACCGGCAAGCAGATCATGTTCGCCTCCAACGGCGAGAAGCTGGACGAGTTCGACGCGTTCCACCCGGACCGCATGGCGTCCCGCATCCTCGACATGGGCGACATGCTCAGCCTCATCGAGAAGGCCGAGCAGACCTTCAGCCAGGCCGAGGCCGAGAAGATGGCCCAGAAGCTGGCGAAGGGCCCCAAGGAGTTCACGCTCGACGACTTCCTGGCGCAGATGGAACAGGTCCGGAAGATGGGCTCCATCTCGAAGCTGCTCGGGATGCTGCCCGGCATGGCCCAGATGAAGGACCAGATCAGCAACATCGACGAGCGGGACGTCGACCGCACCGCCGCGATCATCAAGTCCATGACGCCGGGGGAGCGGCACGAGCCGACCATCATCAACGGTTCACGCCGGGCGCGCATCGCCAAGGGTTCGGGCGTCGAGGTCAGCGCCGTGAAGAGCCTGGTGGAGCGGTTCTTCGAGGCCCGCAAGATGATGTCGAAGATGGCTCAGGGTGGCGGGATGCCGGGAATGCCGGGCGCTCCCGGCTCGGGCGGCGGGCCCGGCAGGCAGAAGAAGCAGCAGAAGCAGGCCAAGGGGAAGCGGCGCTCGGGCAACCCGATGAAGCGCAAGGCCGAGGAGCAGGCCGCCGCGGTTCGGCGCGAGGAAGCGGCGCAGGCGGGCGGCGCGTTCGGCCTGCCAGCGGCCGAGGCGGACAAGAACTTCGAACTGCCCGACGAGTTCAAGAAGTTCATGGGCTGAGGCGGTCGGCCCGCGTGTACGAGGCGCGGCGCCTCGTACACGCGAGACGCCGCGGCACTCAGCGCGGTTGGTCGAGCAGCGTCGTTCCCGTCGTGAGGGCGTGCGCGTCCAGGCCGAGCGAGGCCGCGGCCGTCGCCCCCACGTCCGCCAAGGTGGCGGCGTCCGGGAGGAGTTCGATCCCCGCGGCGTCCGGGCGGTGGATCAGGACGGGAACGTACTCGCGCGTGTGGTAGGCGTGCCCGATCGTCGGATCGTTGCCGTGGTCGGCCGTGACGATCAGACGGTCGCCGGGCGTGGTGAGCAGCCCCGTCAGCTCGGCGAGCCCCGCGTCCACCTGCTCCAGGACGCTCCCGTAGCGCCCCGTGTCCTGCTGATGGCCCGCGAGATCGGTCTCCTGGACGTTCGCGACGACGAGGCCGCCCCGCCCGCCCCGTACCGCCGTCAGCGTGTGCTCCATGACTTCCCCCGTCGCGACGGCGGGGCGCCGTACGGCGGCTTCGCACGCCAGGATGTCCGCCGCCTTGCCGACGAGGGTGACCGGGACGCCGGTGCGGGCTGCGATGTCGGGCAGTTGCCGGGTGTGGTCGAGCTCCACGCCCAGATGCCGCACCTGGAGGCCGCCGTTGCGGTAGAAGCCGGTGGCCGGGGTGTCCAGGCCCACGGTGCCGCCGTCGCCGTCCCGTACGTATGTGGTGAGCGCCCCGTCCGAGTGGCCGCCCACCGCGATCACGCGGGCGACCGGCGCGATGGCCCGCACCGTACGGGCGATGGCGAGGATGCGGTCGAAGGACAGGTCGTCCAGACGTCCGGAGGCGTTCCAGTTGATGCCGGGGTCGGCCTCGAGGTTGTCGTGGACCAGGACGGCGCCGTCGACGAGCAGGAGCGGCCGGCCGGCGAGGGGCTCGACCAGATGGCCCGCGGACTTCAGCGCGCCGCTCACCTCCTCCAGATGCCCGGCGAGCGGGGCCACCGTGACCCGGCTGAAGTCCGCGCCCATCATGGTCTGATGCCCGGCGAAGGTGTCCGCCCCGGGGTAGCCGAGAGCGGCCCGGCCCGCGGCGACGGGGCGGTCGGTCCGCCGGGCGAGATCCGGGTGCGGGTGGACGAGGCCGAGGCCCAGCGCGCCGAGTGCGGGCAGCAGGAGCGGCCGTCCCAGCGACGCGCGGCAGTGGTCGAGTACATGCCCGCAGGTGTCGGCGGTGAGATCGCCGGGCCGTAGCGACCCCGCGTCCGGCATCGCGCCGACACCGAATCCGTCGATCACGACGATCACGGTCGTGCTCATGGCTCTGGCTCCTTACCGGGCCCGGCCCTGAGCGTCGTACAGGCCGGTCAGCCGGGGCTCTCCGGTGGAGAGCCCGGCGACCACCGCGACGGTCGAGCGGGTGACGAAGATCTGGGTGCGGAAGGCGAGTACGGCGGTGTCCCCGACCTGAACGTCCGCGGCGTGGGCGGGGAGTTGGAGCAGTCGGTAGTAGTCGATGTTCTCCGGGGGTGCTTCCTGCACCGGCAGCCGCAGACCGGTGCGCGGCAGCAGGGCGTCCCGGATGTGCGCGCGCGGATAGAAGCCGCCGCCGTGGATCGCGGGCCGTCCGTCGGCGAGGGTGTGGGCGACCTCGCTGACGTACACATAGGCGGGGCGCTCCGGCTGCTGGTGGTCGACCGCGTGCAGCGGGGTCGTTCCGGTGAGGGCGTGGCCGGGTTCGCCATGCGTGGCACCCAGCTCGGCGAGGAGCGGGAGGGAGGCCATGGAAGTGGCACTGGGAGCGCTGAGCTTCAGCCCTTCATGTCCACGTGCGGCGAGCAACTCGCGCGCCTTGATCGCGAGTTGGAAGTTCTGAGTGGGGGCCGGCGCTCCGGTCGACGGATCGCACAGGACACAGGGGAACGCGGTGGCGCCCGCGATCCTGATGCCCGGCAACGCCTCCGCCGCCGCCGCGAAGTCGTCGAGGCCGGCGAACGGCACACCGCCCTCCTGCCCCGGATAGACCCTGTCCGTGCCCTCAAGGCGTACGAGTACGTCCTGGACGGTGCCGAGCCGCCGGGCCGCGTCCGAGACAGCGCGGGCGTTGGCGAGGTCGAAGACGGTCACCGTCTCCGGCCGCCACGCGAGCATCTCGGGCAGCTGACGGGGCGGGATCTGTACGAGGTGGCCGAGGTTGCCGGCCCGTGCCCCCGCGTCGTGCAGCAGCCGCGCCTCGTACGGATCGATCGCCGCGAACCGGGGGATGTGCCGGGAGATCGCCCGGATCAGCGCCGGATTGCGGCCGATCTGCTTGACCACGAACCAGAGCGAGAGACCGAGCCGTTCGGCCTCACCGGCCAGCAGCGCGGCATTGGCCTCCACCGTGTCTGCGTCGATCACGTACGTGTCCGGCGGGACGGCGCCGGAGCGGTGCAGCGAGACCGCCACGTCGACGAGCGCGGGGTTGCGGGCCAGGACGGCGTCCAGGAACACGTTCAGTCCTTCAGGTCGTGCAGCGAACGGCGGAGGATCTCGATCACCAGATCGGCGCCGGCCCGCATGGGGTTGATCCGCACCGTCCGGTCGGCGAGTTCCGGAGCGTCGTCGAGGGCCGAGCTGGACATCCGGTAGAAGAGCGGGGCGATCTCGTAGCGGGAGTTGGAGCCTACGGGGTACGGCGCGGCGCCGTACCGCGCCGCCACGGCGGGCAGTTCACGCGCGACGGGGCGGTCCAGGGCCACGAGCAGACAGCGGTCCTGCGCGTTCGCGATCCGCACCTGCGCCACGCCGGGTACCTCGCCGGCGGCGAGCCGCTCGGCGATCTCCGCGCCGACCCGGGACTGGACGGCCCACATGGCGGGGACGTGGGTGAGGGCGCGCAGCGCGTCGAGAGCCTGGTGGCCCTGCACCTGCCCGCCGCCCGAGTAGTTGTCGGCGCGTACGCGCTCCACGACGTCGGCCGCCCCGACGACGGCGCCGACCCCCTCGGGCCCGTGCAGTTTGAAGAGCGAGAAGCACGAGGCGTCGGCGCCGAGCTCAACTCCCGACAACGGTGCGCGCATTACCGCGTAGTTGTCGTCCACGATCGTGCGCACCCCGGCGGCGTGGCAGGCGGCGAGAACGCCCCCCGCGTCGTACGAGTCGGCGAGCCGCTGCCGGCTGTGCTGGACGTAGGCCCACCCGAACTCACCCGAGTCCAGGGCCCGGTGAAGCGCGACGTCATCGTTGAAGTCCGCCTCGACGGTGCGCACCCCCAGCCCGCGCAGCGTCACGGCGGTCGTCCGGTAGACCGGCGCCCGGTGGATCAGCAGCGGATCACCGGGCCCGACGGCGCCCTGAAGCGCCGCCCGGATGGCGCCCGTGCCCGCGCCCTGTACGAGCGCGGCGTCCTGCGCACCGAAGAAATCGGCCAGCACCGACTCGACCCGCGCCGTGGTACGGGGCCGGCCCAGGTCCGGCACCACACCCGCGTCCGACTCGAAGAGCTGTTGACCCTCGAAACGCGCGGCGGTGCACTCCAGCAGCCGGAACTGCATCCGGACCGCGTCGTCCAGCGGGATCGTCGCCAGCGGGAAGGTCCGCGGCAGTTGGACGGACATCTCAGCTCTCCTTCGGGTCCGTGCCGGTCAGGAACCGGAGCGGATTGCGGCGTGTCATCAGGTCGATCAGGTCCTCGTCCACGCCCGCCGCGCGCACCCGGGGCAGGAAGGACCGGAAGAGATGCCCGTACCCCTGGCCGCCCTCCGACCGCAGATAGGCGTGCCGGGAGATGTCGCAGCTGAGCAGGACGCGGTCGGCGTGACCGCCCTCCACCAGCGCGAGCAGCAGACGCAGTCGTGTCGTGTCGCTCTGGTAGCTCTCCTTGCCGACGGTGTCGAAGGCGACGTAGGCGCCGCTCGCCGCCAGCTCACGGTGCGCAGTCGGGGCGTCGAAAAGGTCCTGATGGCCCAGCGAGATCCGGTGCGGCGGGAGTCCGGCACCGGTGAGCAGTTCAAGCTGGGCGCGACCGCCGCGGCCGAGCTGGGCGTGCGTGGCGACCGACAGGCCGGTGGCGACGGCGGCGTGCGCCGAGGCCAGCAGCACGCGCGTCTCGGCTTCGCTCGGCACGTCACCGTGACTGCCGATCTCGCCGAGTACGCCGGGCCGGATTCCGGTGTCGCCGAATCCGTCGTGGATCTCGCGCACGAGAGTCGCGGTCAGCTCCTCGACGCCGGCCCCGTCCAGCTCCGTGGGGTGGAACGGCTCGTAGTACCAGCCCGTGGCTGCGACCACCGGCACCCCGGACTCCTCCGAGATCCGGGCCAGGGCGTGCGGACTTCGACCCATGCCGCGGCAGGTCAGCTCCACGACCAGGCCGAGGCCGAACTCCTCACGCAGCTGCGCCAGTTCCTCGGTGACGGCGGGCCCGTGCGGGGCCGCGTGGAGAACCGCCGCGCCGTCCCCGGCACGGTCGAGGTCGAGGACCAGGTGCTCATGGGCGAGCGCCGGACCGCGTACGGCGGAGAGGGGCAACGTGCCGGTGACGGTGCGCAGATGGCGTGGATGGTGGGCATCGTCGGAGTGTCGCTGCATGGCGCGGGGCCTTCCTGTGTCGTGCGTGATCGCCGCGGTGGTCCTTGAGCGCGCCACCTATCCCTTGATCGGCGTGAACAGGTCCAGCCAGTAGAGGATGTTCAGCAGCACGCCGCCGACGATCACGGCGGCGGGTGCGGCCGCCATCCGTACGACGGGGCGCCCCATCGACTCGTTGAGCAGATAGAGTCCGCCGACTATGAGGATGCCCAGGCCCCCTCCCATGACATTGGCGGCCATCAGCGAACCGAAGAGGATCGCGAGTCCCAACGCGTCGCCGATGGCGCTCCGCAGGTGCTCGGAGGAGTCACGCACGCTCGGCAGCTTCCCGAGTATCTTGCCGATCGCGGAGAGCGCCAGCACCTCCAGGGCGAAGACCGCCGCGCCGACGACGGCGGCGACGAACGGGTTCGGCATGAGGTAGCCGATGGGGTAGACGAAGGTGAAACCGGCGATGCCGTAGGCGCCGGAGGCGAGCGCGGTCGTCGCGATCAGCGGTACGAAGCCGAACGCCCGGTAGAAGTCCACCTGGGCGGCCTCCGCGTAGTCGCCCTTGGCGATCAGGAAGCTCGTCGCCTCGCCGCCGCCGAACACATGTGACTGGGCCAGTACGCAGACGCCCGCCCCGAGCAGCATGAAGAGCGGCAGGTGGCGCCGCAGCCGCAGTGCGCTCGCGCTGAACAGCGAGGCCATCGGATCTTCCGCGTCGTCCCCCGCCCCGTTCTTCACCTCCGGGGCCGGGCCGCCCGCTGCCGACGCCTTCGCCGCCTCGGCCCTGTCCAGCTTCCGCTGCGCCAGGTCCTTGTTGACGGCGAAGCCGATGAGCGTCAGGACTCCTACGGCCATGGCGATGGAGCCGGGGAAGATGTCCGGCCAGATCTTCATCGTCATCACGACGAGCGCCAGCTCGACGACCGCCGCGATGCCGCCCCGTAGCCGCCCGAACTGCTTGGTGATGGCCAGCACCGGGAAGAGCGTGAACAGGAACAGGATCGGCGTCGACATCTGCTGGAGCGCGGTCAGGAAGTCGACGGGCAGGTCGTGCGCGATGCTGTTGGCCCCGTTGAGGCCGAACACGACCACGGCGCCCCACGCGCCGCCGAGCAGCGGCGCGATCCACTTCTTGGGCGACAGGATGCCCAGGATGTCGGTGGGCAGGAAGACGAGCCACGGGTTGAGTACGCCGGTGGACAGCGCCATCGGTGCGCCGAGGCCGAAGATGAAGCCGGCCGAGAGCCCGAAGGACACGGCGGTGGTGGCGCTGCGCGTGGAGCGTCCCTGGATGAAGTCCAGCATGAAGGGGCGCACACCGTCGTTGAAGACGGCCAGTGCCATATGAGAGATGAACGCGGTCAGCGCACACAGCGCTATCACGGTCAGTTGCTGTGCCAGCGAGAGTTCGAGATCGGTCGAACTCGCTGCGAGGACGCTGTTCACGGGATTCACTCCTCAGTGCCCCGCGGGGGCTTGGCCCGGCGCGGGGTCTTACGAGGTCTGTCGAGCCCTTCCGGCTCGTACGGGGCCGTCAGCCACGCGCGGCGATGGCGCGGGCCATGAGCGGGGCGATCACGTCGATCTGGTCGATGGCGAAGCCGAAGACCTTCTTGCCTTCCGAGAGCAGGGCGTTCACCTCGTCCTCCGTGGGGACGGAGCGTCCGAAGGTGTGGCAGGCGGGCTTGCCGAGCAGCCCGACGAGTACGCCGAGGGAGGCCCCGGCGCCGGTGTGGCAGGTGCCGAGGAAGTAGTCGGCCTGGCCGCCGCGCAGCTTCATCGCGGCGTCCATGTCGTTGGAGACAGTGATCTCGATGCCGTCGAGGCCGAGCTTTTTGACGGTCTCCGTGACCTCGGCCTTGCCTACGCCACCGGTGAGGATCTTCGTCATGGCTGGTTCCTTCTCATGTCTCGTGCCGTGGGGGCGAGCTCTGGTCGAGCAGTGCGAGGTGCAGTCCGAGGAAGTTGATCTCGGAGTCGGGAAGCGGTGCGCCGAGTTCCGAGGCCGCGCGTACGGAGACGGCGCGGGCCCGCGCCACCGCGTCGGGGTGCCCGGCGAGTTCGGCCGTGATCTCGGAGTCGGTGGGGAATTCCGCGATCGGCTCGCCGTTGAGCAACCTGGTGAGAGCCATCATGAGGTGGCTGGTGAGCGTGCCCGCCGTCTCCTCGGTGACGGTACGGCCCTCGGCGCCCAGGGCGTCCAGCTCGGCGGTCACGAACGCGGCGACCTCGGGCCGGACCTGACCGCTCTCGCGGAACAGTTTGATGCGTAGGGCGAGCTGGTCGTCCATGGTCTTCCCTTCACTCTTCGAATCCGACAGTAACCAGGATTTTGGATTTTGAGCAGAGGCTCGGGGTCACGATTCTCGCCAGGAGAGCCGGACCCAGGGGGCCCGCCCCGTCGGGGCGGGTGGGACCGTCAGTAGGACGGTGCGCGCTCACCCCGCAACACCTCGGACTGGCAGGTGGTGATGACCGACAGGTCGAGGGAGTCGCGTACGGCGCCGAGCGCCTTCGCCCCCTCGGTCCGGCCGATGATCGCGGCGCTCGAGTTGCGCAGTGACAGGTCCCGGGTGACCTCGTCGCCCAGCGGCAGTACGTCCACTCCCGCGCCGAGCCGGTCCTGCACCTCGTCGAGATTCCACAGGGTCGCGTCGACGCGGTCGTGCGCGAACAGATCGCGCAGCTGCATGTACGACGCCTCGACCCACTCGATGTCGGTGCGTCCGGCGAAGACCCGCTCCGCGAGTATGCGCTGGTCCTCGGAGGCGTGGTCGACGGCGACGCGCAGCCCCTTCGCCTCCAGGGCGGCGCCGTGCCGCAGCAGCAGCCCGTGCGCCCCCACGTACGTCGCGGGTCCGAGGTCCGCGACGAGCTCCACGGGGCGCTCCTCGATCAGCCGGTCGGCGGCGAAGCGCGAGAGGACCACCAGGTCGACCTTGCCCTCGACCAGCGCGGTGGTGCGTGCCCCGGCGCCGCGCATGAACGTGATCGCGAAAGGCGCCCCGGCCTGTTCGAACGCGGCGCGCAGCCCGGTGGCCAGGCCCTCGTACCGGTGCGAGTACGGCAGCGGCATCGCCGCCAGCAGCGTGCCGAGCCCGGAGAGCCGCCACAGGACCGAGCGGTCGGAGTGGACGAGGAACGTGCCGAGGTGGCCGCGCGCGGTCGTGCGGATCGCGCCCGCCGTCTCCAGGAGCTGGAGGGCCGCCTGCACCGTGCCGTTTCCGACGCCCAGCTCTTCGGCGAAGTCGCGGACGCGGGGCAGGCGGGTGTCCGGCTCGTGGTTGAGCAGCAGGACGGCGAGCTGCCGGGCGGCGAGGCCGTTGCGGGTCAGGAAGCGTTCGTCGAAGCCGGTCACAGATGGGACAGTAACCAGGATTCTGGATACTGACAAGAGTGTCTCGAAGTGTCCTTCGCCGGGTTGCTCGTCACGTCAGCTCTCGGCCGACCGTGACGTCCTCAGTACGAAGGCGGCCCGCGGCGCACCGTGCGGACCGCCCGCGTCCGCCTCGTCAGGGCGTACGTGCGATCAGGTAGCGGAAGACATTGGGCATCCATACGGTGCCGTCGCGCCGGACGTGCGGGTGCAGCGCCTCCGCTATCTCCTTCTCCACCTGCGACCGGTCCGTCGCCCGCACCGCAGCGTCGAACACTCCCGTCGACAGCAGCCCACGCAGCGCGCTCTCCATCCCGGCGTAACCGAACGGGCAGGACACGCGCCCGGAGCCGTCGGGCCTCAGCCCGGCCCGCGCCGCCACGTCCTCCAGGTCGTCCCTGCGCGGCGGACGGTAGCCGCCGCCCTTCCGCAGCCGCTCGGTCAGCCGCCCCGCGACCCGCAGGACGGCGGACGTCGCGCAGCGCTCCGGCGGTCCCCAGCCGGCGAGGACCACGGGCGTACCGCGCTCCGCCATCGGCACCGCCTCCGCCAGCGCCGGTCCGAGCCCGTCCGAATCGTCGTCGGCGACACCGATGGGCTGGAACGCCGTGATCACGTCATAAGCGGGGCGCTCCGCCTCCATGACGGCCGTGGCGCCGCCCGCCAGTACACGCGCCCCCGCCCGGCCGCCGAACGTCCCCGACGCGCCGCTCGCGGCCCACACGGGCGCCGCTGACGGCGCCGTGTGCCCCATCGGGCGCGAGTCGTGGACGAGCCGCTCGCGAGCCAGCGCGACGCGTTCCTGGTCGGCGTCCACGCCGGTCACATGGGCGCCCCTGGCGGTCGCGATCAGCAGCGCGAGCCCCGAGCCGCAGCCGAGGCCGAGCAGCCGCGTACCGGGGCCGACCTCCAGGCGCTCGTACACCGCCTCGTAGAGCGGCACCAGCATCCGTTCCTGGATCTCGGCCCAGTCCCGGGCCCGCTCGCCCGCCTCCGTAGAAGGATCTGTCGAGGCCGCGTCGACCTGCTGCTGGTGGTGCTGGACGAGCGTACGAGTCATTGATAGCGCCCCAATCCGGCCGAGAGTCCTTGTGTCCCGATTGACAGCCCCCGTGTTCATCCGCGCCTTCGTCCCCCGTATGCCAGGGAACTGCGCATCCGTGCCCGCGTCCAGTGGTTCGCGGGCAATCCTTACGCGCTCCGGTCGTGCGCCCCGGCGCACGGAAAATTGCTCTCACCGGACCTTGTCCGCCTACGGTGCGAGCCTCCGTCGGATCGCCGCTGGCCGCGCCCCGAGCGCCGGCCGCTCGGGACCTTCGGGGAGTCCGCGCGGGTCCGCACGGACAAGGCGGAGCGGCGTACGAGCGGCGTGGACGCGCGTCGGTGCGGGATGGGCCGAAAGAGTGAGGCCGCCGGGACGTGATCCCTCAACTCCCCGTCGGCGCGCCGGTATCTGACGATTGCGCGCTCCCCGCCCCCACCGGGGCCGATGCCGGGGATCGGCGGCGCGCCCGATAACGTCGTTCTTGTGGTCCCGCTCTCCTGAAGGGGATCGAGCGGCGACGGCGTCGGCGCAGTCGCCCGAACGGTCTACGGCACGCGTGCCTTCGGTCAGGTGTACGTATTTCTTCTACGCGTCCAGGCGTAGCCGACACTACGTACCGGCTTGTGGTGAGAAGCGAGGCTTCTCCGGAGATCTACGCACCCGCCCTCGTCGGGACGCATCAACCGCAACTGACGGGTACGTGCAAATTATTTGGGATGCCCCGGAATGGAACCCGGGAGGGTCCGGGCTCGTTGTTCACGACGTGAGCACGACACCACCTGTTCTCGCCGCAGAGCTGGCGCAGGCGTGGGCCGAGATTCAGCGGCACCACACCGAGCTGCCCGATCTTGCCGCGCCAGAGTCCCTGATCGGAGAGTCGTCGTCCGCCTGCGGCGCCGAGCTCTCCTTCGAGCGACTGCTTCACGAGGCAGTCCACGGCATCGCCGCTGCCCGGGGTGTCCGAGACACCTCCCGGGCAGGGCGCTACCACAATCGCCGATTCCTCGCGATCGCCGAGGAGTTGGGCCTGGACCATTCGGAGGAGCCGCATCCGAGCAGCGGTTTCTCCCTGGTCTCCCTCAATCCGGAGGCGAGACGGCGCTACCGCCCCACCATCGAGCGGCTCCAGCGCGCCCTCGCGGCGCACACGGTCGCGACGACGTCCGACACCGAGCGCAGTTTCCGCGGCCCGGCCGCGCGGCACGGCTCGTCGGGCGGTGGCGTACGTGTGAAGGCGGTCTGTGACTGCGGCCGTAACGTACGCGTCGTTCCGTCGGTCCTCGCGCAGGCCCCGATCGTCTGCGGTGGCTGTGGCAAGCCGTTCCGCATTCCGGAAGTGGTCGCCGCTGCGAGCTGAGCACCACCGGTGCCCGCCCGGCCCGGAGCAGCCACGGTCGGGCGGGGCGCGGCGCCCCTCGGGCGTGTGGCACAATGACCAGCTGTACTCGACAGTCGCACAGGACCCCTCTCTCCTCCGGCTGACGCGTCCATCGGGCACACGAGTACCGCAACCCCACGCGGCATGTCGATGTGCCCAACCACGTCAAGATCCAGGAGAGACCACTTCCGTGGCAGTCAAGATCAAGCTGAAGCGTCTGGGCAAGATCCGTTCGCCTCACTACCGCATCATCGTCGCCGACTCCCGCACCCGCCGTGACGGCCGTGCGATCGAGGAGATCGGCCTGTACCACCCGGTGCAGAACCCGTCGCGCATCGAGGTCGACTCGGACCGCGCGCGTTACTGGCTGTCCGTCGGCGCCCAGCCGACCGAGCCGGTTCTCGCGATCCTCAAGCTCACGGGCGACTGGCAGGCACACAAGGGCCTGCCCGCGCCGGCGCCGCTGCTCCAGCCGGAGCCGAAGGCCGACAAGCGTGCCCTCTTCGAGGCTCTCACCAAGGACGGCGACGAGCCCAAGGGTGATGCCATCACCCCCAAGGCGAAGAAGGCGGACAAGAAGGCGGACGACGCCGACGCTTCGGCGCCCGCCGCTGAGCCGACCGAGGCCTGAGCATGCTCGAGGAGGCTCTCGAGCACCTCGTGAAGGGCATCGTCGACAACCCGGACGATGTGCAGGTCGCCTCGCGCACCCTGCGCCGTGGCCGTGTGCTCGAGGTACGGGTTCACCCCGACGACCTCGGTAAGGTGATCGGCCGCAACGGCCGCACCGCACGCGCCCTGCGCACCGTCGTGGGCGCGATCGGCGGCCGTGGCATCCGTGTCGACCTCGTCGACGTGGATCAGGTCCGCTGACACAGTTGTGAACCGGCACGGGCCGGGGAGGGCCATCGCCCTCCCCGGTCTTTGTCGTCTTCGCGGCGGCGCGGGAGCGGCACGCCGCGGCGCCTCTCCGCCGCCGCGCCCATGCTGAAGTAGCCGCAGATGTCGCAGAAGTTGGAGAAGCAGGGACGTGTACAAGTGCAGTTGGTAGTCGCGCGGATCGGACGTGCCCACGGCATCAAGGGCGAGGTAACCGTCGAGGTGCGTACGGACGAGCCGGAGCTGCGGCTCGGCCCCGGAGCCGTACTGGCCACCGAACCTGCCTCCACGGGGCCCCTGACGATCGAGACCGGCCGGGTGCACAGCGGCAGGCTGCTGCTGCGCTTCGCCGGGGTGAGCGACCGTACGGCCGCCGAGGCCCTGCGCAACACGCTGCTCATCGCCGAGGTCGACCCGGAGGACATGCCGGAGGACCCGGACGAGTACTACGACCACCAGCTCATGGATCTGGACGTCGTCCTGGCGGACGGCACGGAGATCGGCCGGATCACCGAGATCACCCACCTCCCGTCGCAGGACCTGTTCATCGTGGAGCGCCCCGACGGCACCGAGGTCATGATCCCCTTCGTGGAGGAGATCGTGACCGAGATCGACCTGGTGGAACAGAAGGCCGTGATCGACCCGCCGCCCGGCCTCATCGACGACAACGCGGTGGTCGCCGCACCCAGCGACGACGCCCACAGTGCGGATGACGACAAGCCCGATGACGACGGCCCCGACGGCGCGGCCAAGGGCGAGCCGGCATGACGTACGCCAGCACCCTGCGGGCCGACGTGATCACCATTTTCCCGGAGTACCTCGAACCGCTGAATGTGTCCCTCGTCGGCAAGGCACGCGCGCGTGGCCGTCTCGATGTCCATGTGCGCGACCTCCGCGAGTGGACGTACGACCGGCACAACACGGTCGACGACACCCCGTACGGCGGCGGCCCCGGCATGGTCATGAAGACCGGTCCCTGGGGCGACGCACTGGACGAGACGATCGCGGACGGCTACGAGGCGGGCGCCCGGGGCCCCGTCCTGGTCGTACCCACCCCCAGCGGCCGCCCCTTCACCCAGGAGCTCGCCGTCGAGCTCTCCGAGCGTCCCTGGCTCATCTTCGCGCCGGCCCGGTACGAGGGCATCGACCGCCGCGTCGTCG
Organism: Streptomyces sp. S4.7; assembly: GCF_010384365.1. Lineage (NCBI taxonomy): Bacteria > Bacillati > Actinomycetota > Actinomycetes > Kitasatosporales > Streptomycetaceae > Streptomyces > Streptomyces sp. S4.7. The sequence goes on from NZ_CP048397.1 coordinate 5,606,488, forward strand.
ACGAGTACGCGACACGGATGCCGGTGTACGAGGTGTCCATCGGCGACTACGTGCTCGCCGGCGGCGAGGCGGCCGTACTGGTCATCACGGAGGCCGTCGCACGGCTGTTGCCCGGCGTCCTGGGCAACGCCGAGTCCCACCGTGACGACTCCTTCGCCCCCGGAGCGATGGCCGATCTGCTCGAAGGCCCCGTCTACACGAAGCCTCCGGAGTGGCGCGGGCGTGCCGTCCCGGACATTCTGCTCAGCGGTCATCACAGCAAGATCGCGCGGTGGCGGCGGGACGAGGCTTTCCGTCGTACGGCGCTCAACAGGCCCGACATGATCGAGCGTTGTGACGCAGCGGCTTTCGACAAGAAGGACCGCGAGACGCTCTCCATCATGGGCTGGGCCCCGGAGCCCGGTGGCCGATTTTGGCGCAGGCCCGAGGCCATGGAAGAATGAGCCGCTGCCGTACGTCCGGTGCGCGCCCCTGCCACAGGGGGAACGACGCCCACCCGACGCGAACGGCGCTCCGAACTTTCCTTTCGACATTCCGTTGATGACCTGTGGCATCAGCGAGGAAGCAGACCATCATGGCTCACCTGCTCGACACCGTCGACGCGGCGTCGCTGCGCAGCGACCTCCCCGCGTTCCGTCCCGGCGACACCGTGAACGTCCATGTACGTGTCATCGAGGGCAACCGCTCCCGTATCCAGCAGTTCAAGGGTGTTGTCATCCGCCGGCAGGGCTCGGGCGTCCGCGAGACCTTCACGGTCCGCAAGGTCTCCTTCTCCGTCGGCGTCGAGCGCACCTTCCCGGTGCACAGCCCGATCTTCGAGAAGATCGAGCTCGTCAGCCGTGGTGACGTACGTCGCGCCAAGCTCTACTACCTCCGTGAGCTGCGCGGCAAGGCCGCGAAGATCAAGGAGAAGCGCGACAACTGAGCCCAGGGCTCGAATCGCGCGCATGGTTCCACCGGACGGCCGGATAAGCTCTGAGCCCGATGGACACCGAACCACAGCACTCGGAGCGCGACCCCTCTTCCACACCCGCCACAGGGAAGGAAGAGGGGTCGCGCTCCGTGCGTATGCCGGGACTCCCGGAGTTTCTGAGAGATCTGTCATGGCGCCGGGCCGCGGTGCTGGGCGCGCTCGGCACGGCCTCTCTCCTGCTGTTCAGCGCCTTCGTCGTGCAGCCCTTCCTGATCCCCAGCGGCTCCATGGAGCCGGGTCTCCAGGTCGGGGACCGGGTGCTGGTCAACAAGTTGGCGTACCGTTTCGGTACCGAACCGCGACGCGGTGATGTGGTCGTCTTCGACGGCACCGGATCCTTCGTCCAGGAGCCGGCGCCGGAGAACCCCCTCACCGGGCTCGCGCACGGGGCGGCCGCGGCCCTCGGTCTCGCCGAGCCCGCCGAGACCGATTTCGTGAAGCGCGTGGTGGGCGTGGGGGGCGACCGGGTGGTCTGCTGCGACGAGGGGGGCAAGGTCGAGGTGAACGGCCGGGCGATCGAGGAGCGGTACGTGTACTTCGGCGACGCGCCGTCCAGCGCGCCCTTCGACATCGTCGTACCCTCCGGAACCCTCTGGGTGATGGGCGACCACCGCAGCAACTCCCGCGACTCCCGTGACCACTTGGGCGAGCCCGGTGGCGGCATGGTGCCCGTCGACAAGGTGATAGGGCGGGTGGACTGGATCGGCTGGCCGCTCGGCCGCTGGGCCTCGTTGGAGCCCACCGACGCCTTCAGGGACGTACGGGATCCGGACGGCGCCCATGGGTAACCGAGGACGGCCCGGGGGCCACCGGGCCGACACCCGGCTGCCGACAGGCACCAGACCCACCGCGGGACGCGCCCTGCCGGGGCGCGCGGAGCGGCGCAGGCTCGCCCGCAAGGTGAAACGGCGCCGTCGTCGCTCCGCGATGACGGAGATCCCGCTCCTGATCACGGTGGCGCTCCTGATCGCCCTCGTACTGAAGACCTTCCTCGTCCAGGCCTTCGTGATCCCCTCCGGATCCATGGAGCAGACGATCCGGATCGACGACCGGGTGCTCGTCGACAAGCTGACGCCCTGGTTCGGCTCCCGCCCCGAGCGCGGCGACGTCGTCGTGTTCAAGGACCCCGGCGGCTGGCTCCAGGAGGAGACAGAGATCCCCCAGGACGACCCCGTCGTCGTCAAGCAGGTCAAGCAGGCCCTCACCTTCATCGGCCTGCTTCCCTCCGCCGACGAGCAGGACCTGATCAAGCGCGTCGTCGCCGTGGGCGGCGACACCGTGAAGTGCTGCGACAAGGACGGGCGCATCGTCGTCAACGGCGTACCGCTGACGGAGCCGTATCTGAATCCCGGCAACCCGCCGTCGAAGCTCGACTTCGAGGTGAAGGTGCCGACGGGGCGGATCTTCGTGATGGGCGACCACCGGTCGAATTCGGCCGACTCGCGCTTCCATCTCGACGAGGCGTTCCGCGGTACCGTCTCGGAGGACGAGGTCGTCGGACGGGCCGTCGTCATCGCCTGGCCGCTGGGCCACTGGCGGCGTCTGGAGGAGCCGGAGACGTACGCCTCCGTACCGGACGCGCGCGCCGCACCGACCACGGCGCTCGGCCCGTCGAATAGTGTGTCCCCTCAGGATCCGAACGGAATAATCCTGCTCCCGACCCCTGCGGAACTCCCGCTCGTTATGGGAGTGGTGGGCCTGCTCCGTCTCCGGAGCGGGCAGTTGCACGGAGTGAGGAGTGGATGTGGGGGATTTGGCCGTCGGCGCACGATCCGGACACGGTGAGCCCGAGGACAGGCCCGAGCAGCTTGCCGAGCCTTCCGTCGGTTCTGCCGGTTCCGCCGCGGAGACCCCATCCGCAGGGGCGTACGCAGAGACGCAGGACCACACGGTGGAGCGGCCGGACAGCGAGCCGGACGACGACGGGACTTCGAACGTGCAAAAGCAGCGTTCCTTCTGGAAAGAGCTGCCGCTGCTGATCGGTATCGCGCTGCTGCTCGCGCTGCTGATCAAGACCTTCCTGGTGCAGGCGTTCTCGATCCCCTCGGACTCGATGCAGGACACCCTGCAGCGTGGCGACCGGGTGCTCGTGGACAAGCTCACACCGTGGTTCGGCGCGGAGCCCGAGCGCGGCGAGGTCGTCGTCTTCCACGACCCCGGCGGCTGGCTCGACAACACGGCGGCGCCCGAGCCCAACGTGGCGCAGAAATTCCTCAGCTTCATCGGTCTCATGCCGTCGTCCGAGGAGAAGGACCTCATCAAGAGGGTCATCGCGGTCGGTGGCGACACGGTGGAGTGCGAGAAGGGCGGCAGCGTTCAGGTCAACGGGAAAGCGCTGGACGAGAAGTCGTACATCTTCCCCGGGAACACCGCCTGTGACGACGAGCCCTTCGGACCGATCAAGGTGCCCGAGGGTCGGATCTGGGTGATGGGCGACCACCGGCAGAATTCGCTCGACTCCCGCTACCACCAGGAGCTGCCCGGTCACGGCACCGTCTCCACCGACGAGGTCGTCGGCCGCGCGATCGTCATCGCCTGGCCCCTCGACCGGCTGGCGACGCTTCCGGTGCCGGACACGTTCGACCAGCAGGGTCTCAACGCCGCGGCTGTCGCGACGGCGGCGGCGCCGCCCGTGCTCGGCGTCGCCGGCGCCCTGCCGCTGGTGCTCTGGCGCAGGCGAAGGCTGACCGGCGGCCGTACCGCCGGGTAGGGTGCCGTCCCAGATCGCCGATCCGGCGATGATCATTCTCCGGAACGGGGGACTGCTGGGATGAGCGGGACAGGACGTACAAACAGCGGCCACGGTCGCCTCGGCAGTGTGCTGTCGGGGCTGGCCGTGGCCGTCGGCTGTGTGCTCTTCCTCGGCGGTTTCGTCTGGGGAGCGGTGGAGTACCAGCCGTACACGGTGCCGACGGACTCGATGGACCCGACGGTGAAGGCCGGCGACCGGGTTCTCGCGCAGCGGATATCCGGCGACGAGGTGCGGCGCGGCGATGTCGTGGTCTTCAAGGACGCGCAGTGGGGCGACATGCCGATGGTCAAGCGGGTCGTCGGAATCGGGGGCGACAAGGTCGCCTGCTGCGACGACAAGGGGCGCCTGAGCGTCAACGGGAAGTCGATCGAGGAACCGTATGTGGGGCGGATGCCGGGCGGGCTCGCGTCGACCACCGGTTTCGGGGCGATGGTGCCGAAGGGACAGTTGTTCCTGCTCGGTGACGAGCGCAGCGGGTCGCTGGACTCGCGGGTCCACCTTCAGGACCAGGGGCAGGGATCGGTGCCGCGCTCGGCGGTGACGGCGCGGATCGACGCCGTCGCGTGGCCGCCGGGCGGCCTGATCGAGCGCCCCGACGCGTTCGCGGCGCTGCCCGGCGGGGTGTCGGAGCCGGGGCCCGTGGCGTTGCTGGTGGGCTCCGTGGTCCTTGGGGCGCTGCTGATCCTGGGCGGCGCGGCGTACGGGCCGGTCGTACAGCGGCTGGGCCGGCGGCGTACGGGGCCGACGGGGCGGGCCGACGGGGAGGTGTCGACCGTTGCCGGGTGACGCGCTGCGGAAGGTCTCACGGGTCGTACTGCTCGACCCGGACGACCGCATTCTGCTGATGCACGGGTACGAGCCGGGCGACCCGGCGAAGGACTGGTGGTTCACACCCGGCGGCGGGCTGGAGGGCGACGAGACGCGGCAGGAGGCCGCGCTGCGCGAGCTGGCCGAGGAGACGGGCATCACAGAGGTCGAGCTCGGGCCCGTTCTCTGGCGCCGTACCTGCTCCTTCCCGTTCGACGGGCGGCGCTGGGACCAGGACGAGTGGTACTTCCTGGCACGTACGGCGCAGACCGAGACCACCGTCGAGGGGCTGACGGAGCTGGAGCGGCGCAGTGTCGCGGAGCTGAGGTGGTGGACCTCCGCCGAACTGTCGACGGCGCGTGAGACGGTGTATCCGACCAGGCTCGCCGGGCTGCTGCGCACGCTGCTCGACGAGGGTCCTCCGGGTGCACCGGTGCTTCTCGCCTCTGAAATCGTCTAGGGGCGCACGGGGCCGGAGCACAATAGGGGGACGTACGGCTGAAGGGGAACATGCCATGAGTGCCGAGGACCTCGAGAAGTACGAGACCGAGATGGAGCTGAAGCTCTACCGGGAGTACCGCGATGTCGTCGGTCTTTTCAAATACGTGATCGAGACCGAACGGCGCTTCTATCTCACCAATGACTACGAGATGCAGGTGCACTCGGTGCAGGGCGAGGTCTTCTTCGAGGTCTCGATGGCGGACGCGTGGGTCTGGGACATGTACCGGCCGGCCAGGTTCGTCAAGCAGGTGCGGGTTCTCACGTTCAAGGACGTGAACATCGAGGAGCTGAACAAGAGCGATCTCGAGCTGCCGGGCGGCTGACGCGGGTGACGCGGGCGGCTGAGGGTGATTCGAGCGGCGCGGGCGGTGCGGGGGCTGGGTTGGCTGGGGTCTCGGAGGCGATTGCGGTCCGTGTGACTCCTGGTGCGCTGGTGGGTGACGGAGTTATCCACAACCGGTGAGTTGTCCACCGAGATCCGCCCGCTCCTGGTGCACGCCTCAGAGTCGGTGCCGGAGGTGGTGCCGACATGAACGCGACGGGGGCACTCGGGCGGTACGGCGAAGGGCTGGCCGCGCGTCGGCTGGCGGCGGCGGGAATGACCGTGCTGGACCGCAACTGGCGGTGCGGCAGGACGGGCGAGATCGACATCGTCGCCCGCGACGGCGACGTGCTGGTCGTCTGTGAGGTGAAGACCCGCCGGGAGGGCTCCTTCGAGCATCCGATGGCGGCGGTGACGCCGGTGAAAGTGGACCGGCTAAGGCGCCTCGCGGCCTGCTGGCTGGAGAAGAGCGGCGGAGCGCCCCCGGGCGGCGTGCGTATCGACCTGGTCGGGGTGGTGCTGCCCAGACGCGGCGCTCCCGTGGTCGAGCACGCCCGAGGGGTGGCCTGATGGGATTCGCGCGCGCGTGCTCCGTGGCGCTGGTGGGCGTCGAGGGCGTGGTGGTGGAGGTCCAGGCGGATCTCGAACCGGGCGTGGCGGCCTTCACCCTCGTCGGACTGCCCGACAAGAGCCTGGTGGAGAGCCGGGACAGGGTCCGGGCGGCGGTGGTGAACTCCGGCGCGGAGTGGCCGCAGAAGAAGCTCACGGTGGGCCTCAGCCCCGCCTCCGTACCGAAGAGCGGATCCGGATTCGATCTCGCTGTCGCCGTCGCCGTGCTGGGGGCGGCCGAGCGTATCGAAGCCCGGGCCATCGCCGATCTCGTGCTGATCGGCGAGCTGGGGCTGGACGGCAGGGTCCGTCCGGTGCGCGGCATCCTCCCGGCCGTTCTCGCCGCCGCCGAGGCCGGCTACCACCAGGTGGTCGTGCCGGAGCAGACCGCGGGTGAGGCCTCCCTGGTGCCGGGGGTGTCCGTGCTCGGCGTACGGAGCCTGCGCCAGCTCATCGCCGTACTGACCGGTGAAACGGTGCCGGAGGAGCCCACGGTCACCGAGGAGGGGCGCCCCGATCCCATGCTCGCGGGCCTGATGGTGCCCGGCGCCGGGGTGGGGACGGGGCTGGCCCCCGGTTTCGGTCAGCAGGGCACGCACCGCCCGGACCTCGCCGATGTGGCAGGCCAGCAGGGAGCCCGTACGGCCCTGGAGGTCGCGGCGGCCGGCGGACACCACCTGCTCCTGCAAGGGCCACCGGGCGCGGGCAAGACGATGCTGGCCGAGCGGCTGCCCGCACTGCTGCCGGCGCTGACGCGCCAGGAGTCCGTCGAGGTCACGGCGGTGCACTCGGTCGCCGGGATCCTGCCGCCCGGGGAACCGCTCGTACGTACGGCGCCCTACTGCGCACCACATCACTCGGCGACCATGCAGTCCCTCGTCGGAGGCGGCAACGGTCTGGCCCGACCGGGAGCGGTGTCGTTGGCACACAAAGGTGTGCTTTTTCTGGACGAGGCGCCGGAATTCTCCGGCAAGGCCCTCGACGCGCTGCGCCAGCCCCTGGAATCGGGGCAAGTGGTCATCGCGCGCAGCGCCGGAGTCGTACGGTTGCCTGCCCGCTTTCTGATGGTCCTCGCCGCCAACCCGTGCCCCTGCGGACGGCACACGCTGCACGGCGCCGGGTGCGAATGCCCGCCCTCGGCGATCCGCCGCTACCAGTCGCGTCTGTCCGGCCCCCTGCTGGACCGGGTCGATCTCCGGGTGGAGGTCCAGCCGGTGCACCGCGCCGACCTCATGGACCAGGGCGGCCGGGGCGAGACGACGGAGGTCGTCGCCAAGCGGGTCGCGCGGGCCCGGCTGCGGTCGGCACAGCGGCTGGCGGGGACGCCCTGGACGGTCAACAGCGAGGTGCCCGGTCATGAGCTGCGTACCCGGTGGCTCACCGCGCCCGGGGCCCTCGACGCCGCCGAGCGGGACCTCGAACGGGGACTGCTCACGGCCCGCGGTCTGGACCGGGTCCTGCGGGTCGCCTGGACGGTCGCGGACCTCGCCGGACGCGACAGCCCCGACGGCCGGGACGTGGGACTGGCGCTGGAACTGCGCACCGGCATCGCCCGCGGCGTCGCGGCCACCATCGGAGAAATGTCATGACCGGGGCCGTCGAGGCAGACGAGCGACTCGCGCGGGCGGCCCTGACACGAGTGATCGAGCCCGGCGACGAGAACGGCGGGCGGTGGTTGCGCGAGCACGGCGCCCGAGGGCTGATGGACCTGCTCACCTCCCCCGACAGGAGCGACGACGAGGCTCTGGGGGATACCGGTCCGCGCCGTATCAGCGGCCTCCGGGCACGTGCGTCGGCAGCGGACCCCGAGCGGGACCTGTCGGTCGTCGCCGGGATCGGCGGCCGGTTCGTGTGTCCCGGAGACCAGGAGTGGCCGACACAGCTCGACGACCTCGGCACGGCACGCCCCATCGGGCTGTGGGTGCGCGGCAGGTCCGACCTGAGGCTCTGGTCCCTGCGCTCGGTCGCCGTCGTGGGAGCCAGAGCCTGTACACCGTACGGGGCGCGCATGGCGGCGAGTATCGCTTCCGGCCTCGCCGAGCGGGGCTGGGTGGTGACATCGGGCGCGGCGTACGGCGTCGACGGAGCCGCTCACCGGGGCGCACTGGCCTCCGGGGGCGCGACCGTCGCCGTCCTGGCCTGCGGGGTCGACGTGGTCTATCCACCCGGCCACGCGGAACTGGTGCGCCGCATCGCCGAACAGGGTCTGGTCGTGGGGGAGCTGGCACCCGGCGATCATCCGACCCGCAGCAGGTTCGTCCTCCGCAACCGGGTGATCGCCGCGCTCACCCGGGGGACGGTCGTGGTGGAGGCCGAGTACCGCAGCGGTTCGCTGGTCACCGCGCGCTGCGCCCAGCGGCTCGGGCGGTTCACCATGGGAGTGCCGGGGCCTGCCACGAGCGGACTCTCGTCCGGGGTGCATGAACTGCTGCGCGGTGAAGGCGTGCTGGTCACGGACGCCGCCGAAGTGACCGAACTGGTGGGGGACATGGGTGACCTCGCACCCGCCCGGCGCGGGCCAGTCCTGGCCAGGGACCTGCTCGATCCCCTCGCCGGACGGATCCTCGACGCGCTGCCCGGTCGTGGCGCCCTCGCCACGCGGGACATCGCGCGGGAGACCGCGACGACGGCCGACGAGGCTCTCGGCAAGCTGTACGAACTTCACTCCCTCGGGTTCGTACAACGGCAGGGTGATGGATGGCAGTTGACGCCGCGGACCACAAGCGCGGACGGTACGCGGCGAGCCGTTACTTGACCTGGGGCATTCGGGTGAAAAGGTGAGGCAGATGACCATCGCAGCTCTCCCGACGGTGCGACGGCGGCCGATACGCGCGGTGTCGGCGCCGGGTCGCGACCTGTCGGCTTCGGCCGACCGCGCCTGTCCGGACAGGCGCCCCCCGTCTTCTCGCGCGCCGCGACCGCACTGTCACGCTACGCTCACGAGGAATCCGGCCCAGACGCACTTTCCCCCACTTCACGGCAGAACGGCTCAAGGCAACGCATGCCCCAGCACACCTCCGGGTCCGACCGCGTGGCGGCGCCGCCCCCGGCGCCCCCAGCGGCCCGCGGCGAAGTGCGACCCTCCGCCCCCTCGGCGCTCGACACCTTGTGGCGGTCGTACAAGTCCACGGGTAACGAGCGGCTGCGTGAACAGTTGATCCTGCACTACTCGCCGCTGGTGAAGTACGTGGCCGGTCGGGTGAGCGTGGGACTGCCGTCCAATGTCGAGCAGGCGGATTTCGTCTCCTCCGGGGTGTTCGGGCTCATCGACGCGATCGAGAAGTTCGACATCGAGCGGTCGATCAAGTTCGAGACGTACGCGATCACCCGTATCCGGGGCGCGATGATCGACGAACTGCGCGCGCTGGACTGGATCCCGCGCTCAGTACGCCAGAAGGCGAGGGCTGTCGAGCGCGCCTACGCCACCCTGGAGGCGCAGCTGCGGCGTACCCCCTCGGAGACCGAGGTGGCCGCCGAGATGGGCATCGCAGTCGAGGAACTGCACGCCGTCTTCAGCCAGTTGTCGCTGGCGAACGTCGTGGCGCTGGAGGAACTGCTGCATGTCGGCGGGGAGGGCGGCGACCGGCTCAGCCTGATGGACACGCTGGAGGACACGGCGGCGGACAACCCCGTCGAGGTCGCCGAGGACCGTGAGCTGCGGCGGCTGCTCGCCCGCGCCATCAACACCCTTCCCGAGCGCGAGAAGACCGTGGTCACGCTCTACTACTACGAGGGACTCACGCTGGCCGAGATCGGCAACGTCCTCGGTGTCACCGAGAGCCGCGTCAGCCAGATCCACACCAAGTCCGTCCTCCAGCTCCGCGCCAAACTCGCCGACGCGGGACGCTGAATCGTCACTGCCCCACCTGCGCGAGCGGTCTCCGCCGTAGAGTGGGTGCGTGCCCAGGATTCGAGCGGCCTCCGTGGCCGAGCACCGGACCATGCAGCGCGGCGCCCTGCTTGACGCCGCACGCTCCCTCCTGTCGGAAGGCGGCACGGAGGCGCTGACCTTCCCCGCCCTCGCCGAGCGCACCGGCCTCGCCAGGTCGTCGGTCTATGAGTACTTCCGCTCACGCGGCGCCGTCGTCGAAGAGCTCTGCGCCGTCGACTTCCCTGTCTGGGCCGCCGAGATCGAATTCGCCATGGCGGAGGCGGCGACCTCCGAGAGCAAGATCGAAGCGTATGTACGCAAGCAGTTGAGCCTCGTCGGCGACCGCCGCCACCGCGCGGTGGTCGCCATCTCCGCGAGCGAACTCGACGCGGGCGCCCGGGAGAAGATCCGAGCGGCGCACGGCGGGCTCATCGCGATGATCGTCGAGGCCCTCGGGGAGCTGGGCCACGAGCAGCCGAGGCTGGCCGCGTTACTGCTCCAGGGCGTGGTGGACGCCGCCGTGCGTCGGATCGAGTTGGGCGCGGCCGAGGATCCCGCGGTGATCGCCGAGGCGGCGGTGTCCATGGTGCTCCAGGGCGTACGCGGTACCTGACGCCCGTACGACTCCGCTGCCGCACCCACGCGGCGGCCGCGAGCAGGGCCACGGCGTGCAGGGCGTCGCCCGCCGCGGCGGCGGTCTCCTCGGCCATGACCGCCGCATCCTCGGGAAGATCGTCCGGCAGCGAGGGCGGTAGCGATCCCGTCGGCGCGTGTGCGGTTGTCGGCTCGGGGATCCCGAACACCGGCAGCAGGCGCGCCGGCCCGCCGTCGAGCAGATCGTCGGGCAGCAGGGACAAGGGGTCGAGATAGGTCTCGCCCCGCAGCAGCCCCCAGTGCAGACAGCCGCCCGCGCAGTGGAACGGGCCCGGTCCCAGGACGGCCACGACCTGGCCCGCCACCACCTCGTCGCCCTCGGCGACAAGGGCCGTCACCGGTTCATAGGTGGTGCGCAGCGGCGGCTGTCCGGTGCCGGTGAGCGTGATCGAGAGAACGCCGCGCCCCGCCACCATGCCGGTGAAGGACACGCGCCCGGGAGCGGCGGCGCGGACGGGGGTGCCCGGGGCGGCGGCGAGGTCCACTCCCCGGTGGCCGGGGCCGTACGGCGAGGCGGGCGGCTCCCACCCCCGTACGACGGTCGGCCGCGGCCCCACCGGCCAGGCCCGGTCGCCGCTGACGCCGTCGTCGGCGGCACCGGCTTCGGTATCGATATCGGTATCGCCTCCCGGAGCGGCCCCCGTCGCCTCGGAGCGGCTATCGGTGCCCGTGCCCATCTCCTCGTCGTCCGCCGCCCACGCGTCGGACGCGGGGGCGAACAGGACGGCCGCCACCACCCCCGCCAGCGCGGCGACACCGGCACGGACGCACAGAGAGACGAGCCTCCGCCGGCCCCAGCGGCCGGGTCGGGCGGAGGCGTGGATACGTAGTTCGTCGACAGTGATCATGCCGTTCACGGTGCCGCACTCGGCCGATTCGAGTGGATCATGCTCTAATCCTGTGGATAACCGGGCCATTGTGCATATCTCCGTCACCCCCGCACTCCGTCGCCGGGCGCTGTGCCGGTCCCGTACACTTCCTGTGGCGATCCGGGTCACCGGATCGACTTCGCACGCCCCGCCGCCGGCCTTCTCGCCGGTGTCCGCGCTTCTCGGTCCCTAGTGGCAAAGCGTTCCGGGGCGTCAGGCGCGACCGCCGTCCGGCGGACGCGACAACCGAGTACCTCAAGGAGTACGGCCATGGCCGTCGTCACGATGCGGGAGCTGCTGGAAAGCGGCGTCCACTTCGGTCACCAGACCCGTCGTTGGAACCCGAAGATGAAGCGCTTCATCTTCACGGAGCGCAACGGCATCTACATCATCGACCTGCTCCAGTCGCTGTCGTACATCGACCGCGCCTACGAGTTCGTGAAGGAGACCGTCGCGCACGGCGGTTCCATCATGTTCGTCGGTACGAAGAAGCAGGCCCAGGAGGCCATCGCCGAGCAGGCGACGCGCGTCGGCATGCCCTACGTCAACCAGCGCTGGCTGGGCGGCATGCTCACCAACTTCTCCACCGTCTACAAGCGCCTTCAGCGTCTGAAGGAGCTCGAGCAGATCGACTTCGAGGACGTGGCAGCCTCTGGCCTCACGAAGAAGGAGCTCCTGGTCCTCTCCCGCGAGAAGGCCAAGCTGGAGAAGACCCTCGGTGGTATCCGCGAAATGCAGAAGGTGCCCAGCGCCGTCTGGATCGTCGACACCAAGAAGGAGCACATCGCCGTCGGTGAGGCGCGCAAGCTCCACATCCCGGTCGTCGCGATCCTCGACACCAACTGCGACCCCGACGAGGTCGACTACAAGATCCCGGGCAACGACGACGCGATCCGCTCCGTCACCCTGCTCACCCGCGTGATCGCCGACGCCGTCGCCGAGGGCCTCATCGCCCGCTCCGGTGCCGCCACCGGTGACTCCAAGCCGGGCGAGAAGGCCGCCGGCGAGCCCCTCGCCGAGTGGGAGCGCGACCTCCTCGAAGGCGACAAGAAGGCCGACGCGGAGAAGTCCGCCGACGCCGCCCCGGCCGACGTCCAGACCTCCGCCGAGACGGAGAAGGTCGCCGACGCCGAGCAGGCCGAAGAGGCCGCCGCTCCGGCCGAGGCCCCCGCCGCCGAGGTCACCGAGGCTCCGGCCGCGGACGCCGACAAGGCCTGACCTCAAAGGTTCGGTTGCTGACGGCGGGGGCCACAGCCCCCGCCGTCCACCCGTAGATCTTCGACTTCCGAGAGAGATTCACAGACATGGCGAACTACACCGCCGCTGACGTCAAGAAGCTCCGCGAGCTCACCGGCGCCGGCATGATGGACTGCAAGAAGGCCTTGGTCGAGGCCGACGGCGATGTCGACAAGGCCGTCGAGGTGCTCCGCGTCAAGGGCCAGAAGGGCGTCGCCAAGCGCGAGAGCCGCAGTGCCGAGAACGGCGCCGTCGTCTCCCTCGTCTCCGACGACAACACCTCCGGCGTTCTGCTGGAGCTGAAGTGCGAGACGGACTTCGTCGCCAAGGGTGACAAGTTCCAGGCCGCCGCCAACTCGCTCGCCGCGCACGTGGCCGCGACCAGCCCCGCCGACATCGAGGCGCTGCGCGCCTCCGAGATCGAGCCCGGCAAGACCGTCCAGGCATTCGTCGACGAGGCCAACGCCAATCTCGGCGAGAAGATCGTCCTGGACCGCTTCGCCCAGTTCCAGGGCGACGGCAGCTTCGTCGGCACGTACATGCACCGCACCATGCCCGACCTCCCGCCGCAGGTCGGCGTTCTGGTCGAACTGGACAAGGGCAGTGCCGACGCCGAGACGGCCGCCGCCGTCGCCAAGGACGTCGCGCAGCACATCGCCGCGTTCGCGCCGAAGTACCTCACCCGTGAGGACGTTCCGGCCGACGTCGTCGAGAACGAGCGCCGCGTTGCCGAGGCCACCTCCCGCGAGGAGGGCAAGCCCGAGGCCGCGCTGCCCAAGATCGTCGAGGGTCGCGTCAACGGCTTCTTCAAGGAGGTCACCCTCCTCGACCAGCCGTTCGCCAAGGACAACAAGAAGTCCGTCAGGAAGGTCCTGGACGAGGCCGGTGTCACGCTGAAGCGCTTCGCGCGCATCCGCGTCGGCGCCTGACGTTCCGGACATCGTCCCGGGGCCGAGCACCCGGGACAGCGCAGTCGTACGCGATCGACGATGGACCCCGCTAGGGTCTATTGCAGTCGCCGGCCGAACACGCGCCGGACGGCCGCAGATCTGACGAGGAGGCCATTGCCGCTAGGGACACAGACCCATCGGCAATGGCCTTCTTCGTATGTGCACGAGGAGATCCCCATGAACAAGGGCGCGGACGCCACCAAGTCCACCGACGACAACAGCGACCCCGGCAAGAAAGCCGGGCGCTTCATGCTGAAGCTGTCCGGTGAGGCGTTCGCCGGCGGGGGAGCGCTCGGCGTCGACCCCGACGTCGTACACGCCATCGCCCGTGAGATCGCCGCCGTCGTGCGGGACGGGGCACAGATCGCCATCGTCATCGGCGGAGGCAACTTCTTCCGCGGTGCCGAACTCCAGCAGCGCGGCATGGACCGGGCGCGTTCCGACTACATGGGCATGCTCGGCACGGTCATGAACTGCCTGGCCCTCCAGGACTTCCTGGAGAAGGAAGGCATCGACTCGCGCGTGCAGACCGCCATCACCATGGGGCAGGTCGCGGAGCCGTACATCCCGCTGCGCGCCGTACGGCATCTGGAGAAGGGACGCGTCGTCATCTTCGGCGCGGGCATGGGGATGCCGTACTTCTCCACCGACACCACCGCCGCCCAGCGCGCCCTGGAGATCGACGCCGAAGCCCTGCTGATGGGCAAGAACGGCGTGGACGGGGTCTACGACTCCGACCCCAAGACCAACCCCGACGCGGTGAAGTTCGACGCGCTGGAGTACGGCGAGGTGATCACCCGCAACCTCAAGGTCGCCGACGCCACGGCCGTCACTCTCTGCCGCGACAACGCGCTGCCGATCCTTGTCTTCGAGCTCCTCACGGAGGGCAATATCGCGCGCGCCGTCAAGGGTGAGAAGATCGGCACGCTCGTGAGCGACCAGGGCACCCGGGCCTGAACTCGGGCTGCCCCGCACGGGGATGGACAAAGCCCTGCCGGTCGGACACCGTGCAGGAAAGAAGACGCGACGCAGGTTCCGCCGGCCCTGTAAGCACACCGGGCCCACTCAAGACACGCAGGAGCAAGTGGTGATCGAAGAGACCCTCCTCGAAGCAGAGGAGAAGATGGAGAAGGCCGTCCTGGTCGCCAAGGAGGACTTCGCCGCGATCCGCACCGGTCGTGCGCACCCGGCGATGTTCAACAAGATCGTGGCGGACTACTACGGTGCGCTGACCCCGATCAACCAGCTGGCCTCGTTCTCGGTGCCCGAGCCGCGCATGGCCGTGGTGACGCCGTTCGACAAGAGCGCGCTGCGCAACATCGAGCAGGCCATCCGCGACTCCGACCTCGGGGTGAACCCGAGCAACGACGGAAACATCATCCGGGTGGTGTTCCCCGAGCTCACGCAGGACCGCCGCAAGGAGTACATCAAGGTCGCCAAGACCAAGGCGGAGGACTCGAAGATCTCGATCCGCTCCGTGCGCCGCAAGGCCAAGGAGACGATCGACAAGCTGATCAAGGACGGTGAGGTCGGCGAGGACGAGGGCCGCCGCGCCGAGAAAGAGCTCGACGACACCACGGCGAAGTACGTCGCCCAGGTCGACGAGCTGCTCAAGCACAAGGAAGCCGAGCTGCTCGAGGTCTGATGAACGACTCTTCCTGGGGGGCCCCGCCGACCGCCGGCTACTGGGGACCGCCTGACCAGGGGGCTGCCCCGGCGGGTCCCGCATACGATGAGCTTGACGCACAGCAGACTCGGCCCATGCCCATCGTGCCCGACGTACCCGCGAGCGGCGGGGCCCAGGATGACGACCGGGGGGCTGCTCGGCCGGGCGGCCCCCTGTTCCGTGACGAGACTTCGCAGGAGCCCATGTCCGCCCCTCCGCCACCTCCTCCGAAGAAGCGGGCGGGGCGCGATCTGCGCGCGGCCATAGGGGTCGGTGTGGGTCTCGGCGCGGTGATCGTGGCGTCCCTCTTCATCGTGAAGGCCGTGTTCATTGGCGTCATAGTGGTCGCCGTCGTCGTCGGACTGTGGGAGCTGAGTTCCCGGCTCAACGAGAAGAAGGGCATCAAGGCGCCCCTCGTCCCGCTCGCGCTCGGTGGCGCGGCAATGATCGTCGTCGGCTACGTACGGGGCGCGGAGGGCGCCTGGGTCGCCACCGCTCTCACGGCACTGGCCGTGCTCGCCTGGCGCATGACGGAGCCGCCCGAGGGCTATCTCAAGGACGTGACGGCGGGCGTCTTCGCGGTGTTCTACGTGCCTTTCCTGGCGACGTTCGTCGCGATGATGCTCACGGCGGACGACGGCGCGCAGCGGGTCCTCACCTTCCTGGTGCTCACCATCGTCAGCGACACCGGGGCTTACGCGATCGGCTGGCGCTTCGGCAGCCACAAGCTGGCACCGCGCATCAGCCCCGGCAAGACCCGCGAGGGTCTCTTCGGCGCCATCGGATTCGCCATGGCGGCGGGGGCGCTGTGCATGCAGTTCCTCATCGACGACGGCACCTGGTGGCAGGGGCTGCTGCTCGGTCTCGCCGTGGCGGCCAGTGCCACGCTCGGTGACCTGGGAGAGTCGATGATCAAGCGGGACCTCGGGATCAAGGACATGGGCACGCTGCTGCCCGGTCACGGCGGCATCATGGACCGCCTCGACTCGCTTCTGCCGACGGCCCCGGTCGTGTGGCTGCTGCTGGTGGTGTTCGTCGGCTCGGGCTGACCCGTATCCGTACCGGTTACCCTGGTAAGGCCCGCCGTCCCGGACGGCGGGCCTTACTGCGCTCCGCGGTCGCGGGGCCCGTCACATGAGGTCTCCTGGCACCCGCAGCGTGCCCGTGTCCCTCCCGCGGTGGGCGGGGACACCGGCCTCGTCGTACCGAGGAGAAAACAGCTCATGGCACCGCCCAATCCCGGAGAACTCACCTTCGTCGCGCCCCGCGGCGCCAAGAAGCCGCCGAGGCACCTGGCCGACCTCACACCGGAGGAACGCAGCGAGGCCGTGGCGGCGCTCGGTGAGAAGGCGTTCCGTGCCAAGCAGCTGTCGCAGCACTACTTCGCACGGTTCGCGCACGACCCCGCCGAGTGGACGGACATCCCCGCCGCCGCGCGCGAGAAGCTCGCCACGGAACTGCTGCCCGACCTGATGTCCGTGGTGCGGCACATCTCCTGCGACGACGACACCACCCGTAAGACGCTGTGGCGGCTGCACGACGGCACGCTCGTCGAGTCCGTCCTGATGCGCTACCCGGACCGCGTCACCATGTGCATCTCCTCGCAGGCCGGCTGCGGTATGAACTGCCCGTTCTGCGCCACGGGACAGGCGGGCCTGGACCGCAACCTGTCAACGGCGGAGATCGTGCACCAGATCGTGGACGGAATGCGCGCGCTGCGCGACGGTGAAGTCCCCGGCGGCCCCGCGCGGCTGTCCAACATCGTTTTCATGGGCATGGGTGAACCGCTCGCCAACTACCGCCGCGTCGTCGGGGCGATCCGCCGGCTGACCGACCCCGAGCCGGACGGCATCGGACTCTCGCAGCGCGGCATCACCGTCTCGACGGTGGGCCTGGTGCCCGCGATGCTGCGATTCGCCGGCGAGGGCTTCAAATGCCGCCTCGCCGTATCGCTGCACGCGCCCGACGACGAGCTCCGCGACACCCTCGTGCCGGTCAACACCCGTTGGAAGGTGCGGGAGGTGCTGGACGCAGCCTGGGAGTACGCGGAGAAGTCCGGCCGTCGGATCTCCATCGAGTACGCCATGATCCGCGACATCAACGACCAGGCGTGGCGGGGCGATCTGCTGGGCCGGCTGCTCAAGGGGAAGCGGGTGCACGTCAATCTGATCCCGCTCAACCCGACACCCGGGTCCAAGTGGACGGCCTCCCGCCCCGAGGACGAGAAGGCGTTCGTCGAGGCGATCGCGTCCCACGGCGTGCCGGTGACGGTGCGCGACACCCGCGGTCAGGAGATCGATGGGGCGTGCGGTCAGCTGGCGGCCACGGAGCGCTGAGCGCGGCGACGGGACCCCGACGGGGCCCATGTACGCTGGTTCGAACGAATTACATATTCCGACAGGGGAGCGCCACAGCGCTGAGAGTGCGGCAGAGACTCGGACGAGCCTCACGGCCGCAGACCCTCTGAACCTTGCCCAGGTCATTCTGGGTAGGAAGTTCGGACATCACTCAAGCTGTTGCGCCCTGCCCTGCTCCGGTCCGCCGGTGCGGGGCAGGGCCGCGTCTTCTCCTGGACATCCCAGGAGGAATTCAGTGCGTACCACGAAGAGAATGACGGCCGGCGCCCTCGCTGCCGCACTTGGCGTCTCCGTGCTCGCCGCGTGCGGCGAGTCCGACGACTCCACGTCGTCGGACGTCGCGAAGTCCAAGGGTGTGACGCTCGTCGCCCATGACTCGTTCGCCGCCTCGGACTCCGTACTCAAGGAGTTCACCGAACAGACCGGCTACACCGTCAAGGTGCTGAAGAGCGGCGAGGCGGGCGAGGCGCTCAACAAGGAAATTCTCACCAAGGGCTCGCCGCAGGGCGACGTCTTCTTCGGCGTCGACAACACCCTGCTCTCCCGCGCCCTCGACAACGGCCTGTTCACGCCGTACGAGGCGAAGAGCCTCGACCAGGTCCGCGCCGACGTACGGCTCGACGACGCCGAGCACCGTGTCACGCCCGTCGACACCGGCGACATCTGCGTGAACTACGACAAGAAGTACTTCACCGACAAGAAGCTGGCGCCGCCGCAGTCCTTCGCCGACCTGACGAAGCCCGCCTACAAGGACCTGCTCGTCGTCGAGAACGCCGCGCAGTCCTCACCTGGTCTCGGCTTTCTCCTCGGCACCGTCGCGGCGTACGGGGACGACGGCTGGCAGGACTACTGGAAGCAGCTCAAGGCCAACGGTGTCCAGGTGGTGGACAGTTGGGAACAGGCCTACAACGAGGAGTTCTCCGGCTCGGCGGGCGGCAAGAAGGCCAAGGCGGAGCGCCCGCTCGTTGTCTCGTACGCGTCGAGCCCGCCTGTCGAGGTCCTGTACGCCGATCCGCAGCCGAAGGAGGCGCCGACCGGCGTCGCCACGAGCACCTGCTTCCGGCAGATCGAGTTCGCCGGTCTGCTCCAGGGCGCGAAGAACGAGGCGGGCGGCAAGGCTCTGCTGGACTTCCTGGTGAGCAAGACCTTCCAGGAGGACATGCCGCTCAACATGTTCGTGAACCCGGTCGTCGACGGTGCGAAGCTGCCCGCGCTCTTCACGGACCACGGCGCCGTGGTCGACAAGCCGGAGACCGTGGCCCCGGAGAAGATCGCCGAGAACCGTGACGAGTGGATCCAGTCGTGGTCCTCACTCGTCGTCAAGTAGCCGCGAAGGGCGACCGGGAGGGTGACACGGCCACGCGTACGGAGGCGGGGCCGGTCGTCCGGGGGACGGGGCGAGGACGGGGCCGGGAGCCGGGCCCCGTGGTGCGGGCCGCACGGCGCCGGGGGAGCGTCGTACGGCTCTGCCTCATGGCCGTGCCCGTCGCGTTCTTCGCGGTCTTCTTCGCCTACCCCGTCACGGCGATTGTCGGCCGCGGGCTGAAGACGGACGGCTCGTGGCACTGGGGCCGGTTCGGGGACGTGCTGAGCCGGCCCGACATCGGGCAGGTGCTCTGGTTCACGACGTGGCAGGCCGCGCTCTCCACGGCCCTCACGCTGCTGATCGCGCTCCCCGGCGCCTACGTCTTCGCGCGCTTCGAGTTCCCCGGCAAGCAGCTCCTGCGCGCCGTCGTGACGGTGCCGTTCGTCCTGCCGACCGTTGTCGTCGGCACGGCGTTCCTCGCGCTGCTGGGGCGTGGTGGCCTGCTCGACGAGCTGTGGGGCGTGCGGGCGGACACCACGGTGTGGGCGATTCTCCTCGCGCACGTCTTCTTCAACTATGCGGTGGTCGTCCGCACCGTGGGCGGCCTCTGGGCGCAGCTCGACCCGCGTCAGGAGGAGGCCGCGCGGGTACTCGGCGCCGGCCGGCTCGCGGCGTGGTGGCGAGTGACGCTGCCCGCGCTCGTCCCCGCCGTCGCCGCCGCGGCGCTGATGGTCTTTCTCTTCACCTTCACCTCCTTCGGCATCGTCCAGATCCTGGGCGGCCCGGCGTACTCCACCCTGGAGGTGGAGATCTACCGGCAGACCGCGCAACTTCTCGACCTGCCCACCGCCGCCGTTCTGACGATGGTGCAGTTCGCCGCTGTCGGCGCGATTCTGGCGCTGCACGCCTGGACCGTACGCAGGCGGGAGGCCGCCCTGAAACTGGTCGACCCCGCCCGGACGGTGCGCAGGCCGCGCGGAGCCGGCCAGTGGGCGCTGCTCGCCGGCGTACTCGGCACCGTCCTCCTGCTGATCCTGCTGCCCCTCGGCGTGCTGATCGAGCGATCGCTCGACGGCCCCACCGGATACGGCTTCGACTACTACCGGGCGCTCCGTTCGGTGGAGGCGAGCGGCGGCACCTTCCTCGTGCCGCCTCTGGAAGCGGTCTGGAACTCCCTGCGCTACGCCTTGACGGCGACGGTCATCGCCCTGGTGGTGGGAGGGCTCGCCGCTGCCGCTCTCACCCGGCGGGCGGGGCGCCTCGTACGGGGCTTCGACGCGTTGCTGATGCTCCCGCTCGGCGTCTCCGCCGTGACCGTCGGCTTCGGGTTCCTGATCACTCTCGACAAGCCGCCGCTGGACCTGCGGGCGTCATGGATCCTGGTGCCCCTCGCCCAGGCGTTGGTGGGGGTCCCCTTCGTCGTCCGCGTCATGCTGCCCGTACTGCGCGCGGTGGACCGGCGGTTGCGGGAGGTCGCGGCCGTTCTCGGTGCCTCGCCCTTGCGTGTGTGGCGGGAGGTCGATCTGCCGATGGTGCGGCGGGCGGTACTGGTGGCCGCCGGGTTCGCCTTCGCCGTCTCGCTCGGTGAGTTCGGTGCCACGGTCTTCATCGCGCGCCCCGACCGGCCGACGCTGCCGGTGGCAGTCGCCCGGCTGCTGGGGCGGCCCGGCGATCTCAACTACGGGCAGGCGATGGCACTGAGCACGGTGCTGATGGTGGTGTGCGCCGTGTCGCTGCTGGTGCTCGAACGTATCCGTACCGACCGTTCCGGAGAGTTCTGATGGCCCTGCTCACACTTGAGGACGTGACCGTGCGATTCGGGCGACGTAAGGCGCTCGACGCGGTGGATCTGGAGATCGCCGCGGACGAGATCGTCTGTGTGCTGGGTCCGAGTGGCAGCGGCAAATCAACCTTGTTGCGCGTCGTCGCCGGGCTTCAGACACCGGACACCGGGCGGGTGTTGCTGGAGGGGGCCGACCAGGCGGGGGTGCCGGTACACCGGCGCGGCGTGGGACTGATGTTCCAGGACCACCAGCTCTTCCCGCAGCGCGACGTCGGCGGCAACGTCGCGTTCGGACTGCGCGTGCGCGGCGAATCGCGCGGCGAACAGCGGCGACGTGTCGACGAGTTGCTTGATCTCGTCGGCCTGCCGGGTGCCCAGCGCCGCGCCGTCTCCGCGCTTTCCGGCGGTGAGCAGCAGCGTGTGGCACTCGCACGGGCGCTTGCCCCTCGCCCCCGCCTGCTCATGCTCGACGAACCGCTGGGCCAGCTCGACCGGAGTCTGCGCGAGCGTCTGGTCGTGGAACTGCGCGGCGTGTTCGGCCAGTTGGGGACGACGGTGCTCGCCGTCACGCACGACCAGGGTGAGGCCTTCGCGCTCGCCGACCGGGTCGTGGTGATGCGCGACGGACGCGTCGCCCAGACCGGCACGCCGGTGGAGGTCTGGCAGCGGCCGGCGTCCGCGTTCGTGGCGCGCTTCCTGGGCTTCGACAACGTCGTGGCGGCCACCGTGGAGGGTGACGTCGCCGACACTCCCTGGGGCAGGATTCCGGTACCCCGCGCTTCGCCGCAGGGTTCACGCGCGCTGTTGGTGCGTCCCACGGGGGTACGGCTCGGCGCCCCCGAGGACGGAATGCGCTGCACCGTCGGGGCGCGCACGTTCCGCGGCAGCCACGTCGCCGTTCTGCTGCGCCCCACGGACGGGCCGGAGGTCGAGGCGGAGTGCGGCCTCCGCGACGTCCCCGACGAGGGAGCGACCGTCGGGGTCTCCTTCATCGCCGAGGACGTGGTGGTCCTCGACGACCGGGGGCCGGATTCGATCCACGTCGCGAAGGGCGAGGCATCAACAGAGGCCCCAACAGACGCCAACGGGGCGGACTGACGCGGCCTCGCCCGGCGCGTCGAGGTCGGTCAGCGGGAGAGCCGGGCCAGGGCCTCGGGCGCCTCGGCCACCGAGTCGACGAGCGCGATGCGTGATTCCATCGAGCGCTCCCGCGCCGGCGACATGAGCAGCGGCCAGGCGGGCAGCCGCTCCGTCCAGTGGGCGCGGTCGACGAGCACCATGGGCGTCGGCTCGCCGCGTGACTCGTAGTAGTCCGGCGTCGCGTTGTCGAAGACCTCCTGGACGGTGCCCGCAGCGCCGGGAAGGAAGATGACGCCCGCGTTGCAACGGGCGAGCAGACCGTCCTCACGGGTCGCGTTGGCGAAGTACTTCGCGATGTGGCCCGCGAAGGCGTTCGGCGGTTCGTGGCCGTAGAACCACGTGGGGATGCCCACGGAGCCGTCGCCCCTGGGCCAGCGGCCCCGTACCTCGAAGGCGGCGCGCGCCCAGTCGGAAATCGACGGGCTGAACGACGGTGTCTTGGCGAGGATTTCGAGTGCTCGTCCAGCATGTCGTCGGGATGCGGGGCGGCGTACGCGCCCAGGTTGGCGGCCTCCATGGCGCCGGGGCCACCGCCGGTCGCCACGGTCAGCCCCGCACGGGCCAAATCGCGGCCGAGGCGAGCCGCTCCCGCGTACGCGTCAGTGCCCCACGCCATGGCGTGGCCGCCCATCACGCCCACGACCCGTGCGCCGACGAGGAGTTCGTCCAGGGCGTCCGAGACCGCGTCGTCGTGGACCGACCGCAGCATCGAGGAGAGTATGTCGCCGTCGGCCTTGGTGCGCTGGAACCACTCGTAGGCGAGGGCGTCCGGTGTCGCCTCGTACCCGCCCTCGTCCAGCCCCTCGAAGAGTTGCTCGGGGGAGTAGAGCGGGCCCCGGTACGGGTCGAACGGGAGATGGGGGACGGGAGGGAAGACCAGTGCCCCGTCGGCCCGTATCTTCGCCGCGGCGTCCGGTGCCATCGGGCAGCCGAGGAAGACGGTCTCGGAGGTGTCGGTGGACAGCAGCGCGAGCGTACGGCCCGTCAGGTCGACCGACTGGACCCGGAAGCCGCTGAGCGTCCCGCCCAGGATCACCTGGTCGAACTCGTCGAGAGATTCGATCTCGCGGTCCAGGCCGTCCGCCCGGTGCTCCCAGAGCCCCTCGGCGCTCCGGGCCGCTGCCTGTTGTGCTTCATGCCCGTCGTGTCCCGCGCCGTTCACCACGCGGACACGATAGGCCCAACGTTCGAACGGGGCGCCGGAGTTCGGGAAGGCGGCCGGTTCAGCCGGCGAGCGGCACGGCGGCCAGTGCGGCGATGATCCACGTCAGCGGTCCGAAGACGGCGAGCAGCGCGCCCGCCCGCAGGGCCGCCGCGGTACGCAGGAGCCCCGTGGGCGCGCCCACCCGCACCAGCGCCGCCGTCGGATCGGTGCGGGTGTGCTTGGCCTCCAGGACCGCCATCAACAGCGTCGCGACGGTGCAGCCTACGACAAGCGTGGCGCCGAGGCCGGTGAGCGGCCCGAACTGGCGCTCGTCGCCGGGGCCGTACAGGGCCGCGGCGGCGAATCCCCCGGAGATCACCGCACAGACAACGCCGAGCGGTCGGCCGATCCGTACCGCCTCGTCCATCAGGATTCGCCCCGCGAGCAGACGGGTCGCGCCGGGGCGCAGCATCTGCAGGAGTTGGCCGCAGAGGTACGCGATGCCGGGTCCGGCGAGGGCCAGGCCGAGCGCCGTCAGTGACCAGCCGGCCAGGACGCCGGCCGGGCTGCCTTCGAAGCGTCCCGGCATCGGCAGGGGCGCCCCGGAGCCGCTCCTGCTCGCGTAGGTCTCGACTGCGAGTCCCGCCGCGGTGAGCGCGACGCCCCAAGGGAGCCCCGACGGGGCGGGCTTGGGCGTCGAGGGCGGCTCGGTGTCGGTGTTTTCGGCCGACCCCGTGCTGCGCGGACGCAGGGCGAGTCCGGTGGCCACACCGGCGAGCACGGGTACGACGGCGAGCAGAGTGAGGGCGGCGGCCAGCGGCAGCGGCTGTCCCGCGCCGAGCAGATCGGCCGCGGCACCGTCGAACGGAAGCCCTGTGATGTCGCCGCGCAGATGCAGGAAGAACAGCAGCGCCACCATGCTGCCGACGGCGCAGGACAGTGTGGTCGACGCGGCGGCCAGCGCGGTGAGTTGAGCCGGACCGAGCCCGACAGCGGAGAGACCGGAACGCGGCCGGGTGCTCGGGTCCGTACGGGCCACGGCGACCGCGAACTGCAGCGTCGCGGCGAGTGGGAGCACGCACCACAGCAGGCGCAGCAGCGATCCGGAGGGGTGGTTCACGGCCCAGCCCAGGGTGCACAGGAGGAGGAAGCCGACCCCCGCCG
Organism: Streptomyces sp. S4.7; assembly: GCF_010384365.1. Taxonomy (NCBI): domain Bacteria; kingdom Bacillati; phylum Actinomycetota; class Actinomycetes; order Kitasatosporales; family Streptomycetaceae; genus Streptomyces; species Streptomyces sp. S4.7. Next base: position 5,630,592 of record NZ_CP048397.1, read on the forward strand.
ACGCCGCGGCGACCAGCAGCCTGCGCAGCAGGACGAGGGGGTGGCTGCCCCGGGCTAGACGGAGAGCGAGCACGCTGCCTGGCCCTCCGCCTCGGTCGGCCGCAGGGCGCCCACGCGGTGGCCGTCGACCAGGGTGACGGTGCGGTCGGCGAGTGTCGAGACCTCGTCGTCGAGGGTGGCGAGGATGACGGTGATGCGGTGGGAGCGCGCCGCGGTCGTCAGCGTGCGCAGGACCTGGGCGCGCTCGGCGGCGTACAGCGGCGCCGTCGGTTCGTCGGCGAACAGTACTGAGGGCGTGCTGACCAGGGAGCGGGCGACGGCGACGCGCTGGCGCTGCGACTGCAGCAGGGCGTGCGGACGCTTGCGCGCGCACATACCGACATCGAGCCGCTCCAGCCACTCCGTGGCAGCCGCCTTCGCCGCGCGGCGGGAGGAGCCGCGCAACAGCAGCGGCAGAGCAGCGTTCTCCCAAGCGGTGAGCTCCGGGACCAGGACCGGATCCGAGTCGATCCAGCCGAAACGGTCGCGCCGGAGCCGTTCACGCAGGGACGGGGGCATCGTGTGGACGGCGGTGCTGTTGAACCAGACCTCGCCCTCCTCCGGGACGAGCTGGCCCGAGAGGCAGCGCAGCAGAGTCGTCTTGCCGCTTCCGCGCGCGCCGTTGACGGCGAGGATCTCCCCTTCACGCACGCCGAGCGAGACGCCATTGAGCGCGGGTGAGCCGTTGTGCGAGTGATGCAGGGAACGCGCCCAGAGCACGTCGTTGTCCGGCGGGGCAACCATGGCGTACACCTCGGTTCGGATCAGGCTCGGTTCAGAGATGACGTACCGCGCCCCGTCCGGGGGAACGAAGGCGAAGCCGATCGGTCAATGCACCGTAAGGATCGGGAACGAGGTGCGCGGACAGCACGCGGCCCGGGTGCCCCCCTTTGCACTCGAACGGGGGCACCCGGGCCGTCATGCGGATCAGGCGCGGGCAAGGCACCTGCGGGGCGGCGTACGCCACCAGGAAGGTGGCGTACGCCGCGGGCGTCAGAGCTTCGTCCAGGCCTCCGTCAGCACCGTGCGCAGGATCTGCTCGATCTCGTCGAACGTCGACTGGTCGGAGATCAGCGGCGGCGCCAGCTGTACGACCGGGTCGCCGCGGTCGTCGGCGCGGCAGTACAGCCCGTTCTCGTACAGAGCCTTGGAGAGGAAGCCGTACAGGACGCGCTCGGTCTCCTCGTCCGTGAACGACTCCTTGGTGACCTTGTCCTTGACGAGCTCGATGCCGTAGAAGAAGCCGTTGCCCCGTACGTCGCCGACTATCGGCAGGTCGTGGAGCTTGCGCAGCGTCGAGAAGAAGGCGTCCTCGTTGTCCAGCACATGCTGGTTGAGACCCTCACGCTCGAAGATGTCGAGGTTGGCCAGGCCGACGGCCGCCGAGACCGGGTGACCGCCGAAGGTGTAGCCGTGCAGGAAGGTGTTGTCACCTTCGTAGAAGGGCTCGGCGAGACGGTCGGAGATGATGCAGGCGCCGATCGGTGAGTAGCCCGAGGTCATGCCCTTGGCGCAGGTGATCATGTCCGGTACGTAGCCGAACTTGTCGCAGGCGAACATCTTGCCGAGCCGGCCGAACGCACAGATGACCTCGTCCGAGACGAGCAGCACGTCGTACTGGTCGCAGATCTCGCGGACCCGCTGGAAGTAACCCGGCGGGGGCGGGAAGCAGCCACCGGCGTTCTGCACCGGCTCCAGGAAGACGGCGGCGACCGTGTCCGCGCCCTCGAAGAGGATCTGCTGTTCGATCTGGTCCGCGGCCCAGCGGCCGAAGGCCTCCGGGTCGTCGCCGTGGAGCGGGGCGCGGTAGATGTTGGTGTTCGGCACCTTGTGGGCGCCGGGGACCAGCGGCTCGAACGGTGCCTTCAGGGCCGGCAGCCCGGTGATGGACAGCGCTCCCTGCGGCGTGCCGTGGTAGGCGACGGCGCGCGAGATGACCTTGTACTTGGTCGGCTTGCCCTTCAGCTTGAAGTACTGCTTGGCGAGCTTCCAGGCGGTCTCGACCGCCTCGCCGCCGCCGGTGGTGAAGAAGACCTTGTTGAGGTCCCCGGGCGCGTAGTGGGCCAGCCGCTCGGCGAGCTCGACCGCCTTGGGGTGGGCGTAGGACCACACGGGGAAGAAGGCGAGCTCCTGAGCCTGCTTGTAGGCGGTCTCGGCCAACTCGTGGCGCCCGTGGCCCGCGTTGACCACGAACAGGCCGGAGAGGCCGTCCAGGTAGCGCTTGCCCTTGTCGTCGTAGATGTAGGTGCCCTCACCACGCACGATGGTGGGCACGGGTGCGTTCTCGTACGACGACATGCGGGTGAAATGCATCCACAGGTGGTCGTAAGCGGTTTTGGAGAGGTCCTTGCTCACGGCTATCGGGTTCCCCACATGTAGGTCTGCTTCTTCAACTTGAGGTAGACGAAGCTCTCGGTGGAGCGCACGCCGGGGAGCGCGCGGATCCGTTTGTTGATGACGTTCAGGAGGTGGTCGTCGTCCTCGCAGACGACCTCCACCATCAGGTCGAAGGAGCCCGCGGTCATCACCACGTACTCGCACTCGGCCATCTCCGTGAGCGCGTCGGCCACGGAGTCGAGGTCGCCCTCGACGTTGATGCCGACCATCGCCTGGCGCAGGAAACCGACGGTCAGTGGGTCCGTCACGGCAACAATCTGCATGACCCCTTGGTCGAGCAGCTTCTGGACGCGCTGGCGTACGGCCGCCTCGGAGAGGCCGACGGCCTTGCCGATCGCGGCGTAGGGGCGCCGTCCGTCCTCCTGAAGCTGTTCGATGATCGCGAGGGACACGGAGTCGATCGCCGGCGACGATCCGTTTCCGTGCCCGTTCCTGGGGTCTGCGCTACGACTGGCCACGCGCTCACTGTGCACCGCGACTCGTCTGTCTCGCAACCCTCGATCGATGAAATTCGTTGTGACAGGGTCGGAATATGACTGAATCCGAAGTTGGGAGGGGTCGGGTCTGTCGAAAGCGTCAGCAGAACGCTTAAGGTGGGGTGTCTCACCCATCGGACATCCGGCATGACTTCTGTAAGGAGGGGTGGCAGTGACCACCGAGCTGCGCCGTCTGCGTAACTACATCAACGGGGAGTTCCGGGACGCGGCCGACGGACGGGCCATCGAGGTGGTCAACCCGTCCACGGGCGAGGCCTACGCCACGTCCCCGCTTTCCGGCCAGGCCGACGTCGACGCCGCCATGGAGGCCGCCGCCGCGGCGTTCCCCGCCTGGCGCGACACCACCCCGGCCGAGCGCCAGAAGGTGATGCTCAAGATCGCGGACGCGATCGAGGAGCGCGCCGAGGACCTGATCGCCGCCGAGTCGGAGAACACCGGCAAGCCGCTGGAGCTGACCCGCACCGAAGAGATCCCGCCGATGGTGGACCAGATCCGCTTCTTCGCGGGTGCGGCGCGGATGCTCGAAGGCCGCTCGGCCGGCGAGTACATGGACGGTTTCACCTCCATCGTGCGGCGTGAGCCTGTCGGCGTCTGTGCGCAGGTCGCGCCGTGGAACTACCCGATGATGATGGCCGTCTGGAAGTTCGCCCCGGCGCTCGCAGCGGGCAACACCGTCGTACTGAAGCCGTCGGACACCACCCCCGCCTCCACACTGCTGATGGCGGAGATCATCGGCGCGATCGCGCCCAAGGGCGTCTTCAACGTCATCTGCGGCGACCGCGACAGCGGGCGCACGATGGTCGAGCACGCGACCCCGGCGATGGTCTCGATCACCGGCTCCGTACGGGCGGGGATGCAGGTCGCCGAGTCCGCTTCCAGGGATCTCAAGCGGGTGCATCTGGAGCTGGGCGGCAAGGCGCCCGTCGTGGTCTTCGAGGACCTCGACAGCGAGGCGATCGCCAAGGCCGTCGAGGAGATCTCGGTGGCCGGCTACTTCAACGCCGGGCAGGACTGTACGGCGGCGTGCCGGGTCCTGGTGCACGAGTCGATCCACGACGAGTTCGTGACCGAGCTGGCCAAGGCCGCCGCCGGCACCAGGACCGGTGCTCCCGACGACGAGGACGCGCTGTACGGGCCGCTGAACAACGCCAACCAGCTGAAGCACGTCTCGGGCTTCATCGAGCGGCTGCCGGCCCATGCCAAGGTCGAGGCGGGCGGTCACCGGGTCGGCGACAAGGGGTACTTCTACGCGCCGACCGTCGTCTCGGGGCTGAAGCAGGACGACGAGATCATCCAGAACGAGGTGTTCGGGCCGGTCATCACGGTCCAGTCGTTCTCGGACGAGGCGCAGGCGCTGGAGTACGCGAACGGGGTCGAGTTCGCCCTCGCGTCCTCGGTGTGGACGAAGGATCACGGGCGCGCGATGCGCATGTCCAAGAACCTGGACTTCGGCTGTGTGTGGATCAACACGCACATCATGCTGGTCGCGGAGATGCCGCACGGCGGCTTCAAGCAGTCGGGCTACGGCAAGGACCTGTCGGCGTACGGCTTCGACGACTACACGCGTATCAAGCATGTGATGACATCGCTCGACGCGTGAGGTTCGAGGGCTGACACGTCGGATCGACGGGCCGTCGCCGCGACGGGACGGGCCTGTTGACACCTCGGCTCCTCGACTCGTCAACTCGTGGCAACGTCGCCCGAGTTACTTTCTCCGGGGCGGGGCACGGACACACTGGTGGTCCGTGCCCCGTCCCGTCCTTTGTGGACCGTTTCTGAGAAGGTCGCGAACATGACCCACATACACGTGCACGGCGAACGGGTGGGCCCCGCCGTGACTCTGGGGCTGCTGGCGGCCTGGGCTCTGCACGATGCCGAGGAACTGGCCACCGGGCCCCGCTGGATCAGCGAGAACCTGCCCGTACTGCGGGAGCGGTTCCCCGGCGCGCCGGAGCCGGTGTGGAGTGCCATGGCCGCTGTGGGGCCGCGTGAGTTCGCCGTGGCCGTGGGGGCGATGGCCGGCTTCGTGGGCTCCGCGGCCGTCGCGGGGCACCGTACGGGAGGCCGGTCCGGCTTCTACCAGGGGGCGCTGGACGGATTCGGACTGCACGTTCTGGTGCACCTGGCCCAGGCCGCCGCCGTACGGGGATACACGCCCGGATCCGTCACGTCGCCGCTGAGCGTGGTGCCGTTCACGCTGTGGGCGCGGGGGCGGCTGCGGCGGGCCGGGGTGCTGAAGCCGGCGCGGGCGCGCGACGTCGCGTTGGGGCTGGCCGTGGCCGCGGGCGCCACCGCGGCCTCGCACGCCGTCGCCCGCAGGGTGGTCGGGGGTCGCTGAACTCGGGCCCCGTTCGTGGCAGTTGCGGCGAGCAGGGGGCCCGGGAAGCCGAGCCCTCGGCGGCGGGGCCCGCCCCGTCCGGCCCCCGCCACCCGGGCCCCCGCCCCGTCGTCCCTATGCCTCCGGCCGGTCCGGTCGACCGGCGCGCAGCAGCTTCGCGAGCGTGTCGATGCGGTTGGTGGTGATCGAGTCGACTCCCGCCCCCACCAGGCGCCGCATGCTCCGCCCCGTGTCCGCCGTCCAGGCGGAGACCAGCAGCCCGTCGCGGTGGACCCGCTCGGTCAGTTCCCGGCTCACCAGGCCGAAGCGGTAGTTGAGCCAGCGAGGCCGTACCGCTTCGAGCAGTACGGGGCGTGGCGGGGACAACGACTGCCACGTCATCGCGATCTCGGCGGCCGGGTCGGCGTCGCGCACGGCGAGCATCGCGTCGGCGCCCGCGCAGTAGTACACCCGATCCGCCGCGCCGCATTCGCGCACCGTCCCGACCACCGCGCGCACCGTCGCCGCCGTGGCGCTGGGCAGATCGATCATCAGGCGCGCGGTCGCCACCGGCTCCGGCGCCAGCAACACCTCCTGAAGCGCCGGCACACCGCCGCGTGTCAGGGTGCGCAGCTCGGCGTGAGTGACGTCCGCGAGCGCCCCGTCATGCCCCCAGAGCCGTTTCAGCGAGGAGTCGTGCAGCAGGACGGGCACCCCGTCGCGCGTGACGCGTACGTCGATCTCGACGGCGTCCGCGCCCCGTTCCAGGGCGGATCGGACCGAGGGAAGGGTGTTCTCGCGGACGCGGTACGGATCTCCTCGGTGCCCGACGGCCACGACGGAGCGCAGCAGCGCGTCGCCGACACCGCCCGCGGCGCCCCGTGCGGCCGTCACCTGGCGAGCCACTGCGCGGTGTACGTGTCGATCTCGGCGGTCAGCCGGTTCTTGCCGGCCTGGTCGAGGAACGACGCCTCGACGGCGCTCTTCGAGAGCCCCGCCACCCCCCGCTCGTCCAGCTCCAGCAGCCGCGCCGCGACGGCGTACTCCTTGTTGAGGTCGGTGCCGAACATGGGCGGGTCGTCGCTGTTGACCGTCACGAGTACGCCCGCGGAGACCAGCGTCCTGATCGGGTGCAGTTCGAGGTCGGTGACCGCCCGCGTGGCGATGTTGGAGGTGGGGCAGACCTCCAGAGGGATGCGGTTCTCGGCGAGGTACGCCATCAACTCCGCGTCCTGGGCGGAGCTGATGCCGTGACCGATCCGTTCGGCGCGCAGTTCCTTGAGCGCGTCCCACACCGTTCCGGGCCCCGTCGTCTCACCGGCGTGCGGTACGGAGTGCAGTCCCTCGGCGATCGCCCGGTCGAAGTGGGGCTTGAACTGGGGCCGCGGTACGCCCACTTCCGGCCCACCGAGACCGAAGGACACCAGACCCTCGGGGCGGAGATCGACGGCGAGCCGCAGAGTCTCGTCCGCGGCCTCCAGACCGGCCTCGCCGGGGATGTCGAAGCACCATCGCAGTACGACGCCGAACTCGGCCTCGGCCGACTTGCGGGCGTCCTCGATCGCCTCCATGAACGCCTCGGCGGGGATGCCGCGCCGGGTCGAGCTGAAGGGCGTGATCGTCAGCTCGGCGTAGCGGATGTTCTGCCGGGCCATGTCGCGGGCGATCTCGAACGTCAGCAGCCGGACGTCCTCCGGGGTACGGAGCAGATCCACGACGGAGAGGTAGACGTCGATGAAGTGCGCGAAATCGGTGAAGACGAAGTGGTCGGCCAGCGCCTCGGGGTCGGTCGGTACCTTGGATTCGGGGTGCCTGGCCGCCAGTTCGGACACGATACGGGGCGAGGCCGAGCCGACGTGATGGACATGCAGTTCGGCCTTGGGCAGCCCTGCGATGAAGGGATGAAGGTCGGTCATCGGGTCCTCCGCGTACTGAGCGGCGGCGGAAAGGGTGTCGCCGTCCGCCGGGCAGGACGTCCCCCTGCCCAGGGCTTTACCGGTCGGTGGCCATCGTAGGCGGGGCGGACGGCGCGCTCGGCAGAGGCCTTAGCATGACGGAATCACGATGGGGGAGGACCATGTCAGACAGCAGCCCGCAGCCACCGGGCGCCAACGAGCCGAGCGATCCGTGGGCGCCGCCGGAGCGCCGGGTGCCGTTGGACAAGCTCGCGCAGGCGTCGAACCCCGTCCAGGACCAGCCGCCGGTCACGCCTCTTCATGACCAGTCGACCGTCACGTCGATGCCCATTGCGGGGCCCCAGCCGGGCGCCGTCGGCGCCACGGGCGCCGGGCCCGTCTCGGGAGCCGTACCGCCGCCACCGATAGCCCCCGGGGGGCCGGCCCCGACGACTTCCGGTCCGTACGGCTACCCGAGCGCGCCCGTGGCGGCCACCCCGTACCCGGGCTCCTCCTATCCCGGATACCCGGGACACCCCGGCTATCCGGGGTACGGCCAGGGCGGCTGGCAGGCCGGCCCGGCGAACGGCATGGGCGTCGCGGCGATGACGCTCGGGATCCTCTCCATCTGTCTGTTCTGCCTGTACGGCATCGTGGGCATCGTCCTGGGCGTCCTCGCCGTGATCTTCGGCGTCGTCGGCAGGAAGCGCGCCGAGCGGGGTGAGGCCACCAACGGTGGTCAGGCGCTCTCCGGAATCATCATGGGCACCATCGGCATCGTCATCGGCGCGGTCGTCATCGGACTGATCGTCTGGGGCATCACCGACGCGATCAACGATGACAACAACGACTACGACTACGACAGCGGCACCGACGGCTACTCCGCCATGCTTCTCGTGGACTCCGACCGCTGATCCCATCAGAACCTGACACGCCCCGCTCCGGCGGTCGATGAGGCAGTCGGCGGGCGACGGCGCGACGTCAGGCGCCCGCCGCCTCCGCGCGGAGCCGTTCACGCGCCTCCATCAGGGCGAAGCCCAGCAGATTGATCCCGCGCCAGCGCGCCGGATCCAGCGCCCTCTCGTCATCCGCGGCCAGTCCGATGCCCCAGATCCGGTCCATCGGGCTGGCCTCGACGAGGACCCGGTCGCCGGTGCCCAGCAGGTACTCGCGCAGTCGGGCGTCCTGCCGGAACTTGTGGACGCTGCCTTCCACGACGATGCCGGACCGCTCGCGCTCCCACACGGCCTCGTCGAACCCCCGCACCAGCCGCCCGGCCTTCTTCGCCGACGCCGGAGCGGAAGCGGTCAGAGCCTTTCGCTCGGCCTCCTTGTCGTCGAAGAGCCGGGCCTTGGCCGCCATCATCCAGTGCTCCGCCGTCGCGTACTCCACCCCCTCGACCGTGAACGGTGACGGCCACCACTGGCTGAGACAGCTGGCGCCGATGACGCCGTCCCGCCGCGGGGCGTGCCCCCAGAAGTGCAGATAGTTGAGCCTCTCGCCGCGACCCGTACGGTCGATCAGCTCGGCAACCGTGATCATCCCCATGCACGCGAGTCTGGCAGTCACCACTGACAGTCCGTGTGCCGATCGAGCCGTTGCAGCGACACATGGTCAACCGATTCCGTCGCGTAACCAAAAGGCAACAACGGAATCACTTGTTGGACGCCCCGCGCTCTGTCAGTATCGGCACTCAATTCGAGCCAGAACAACAACCACGGCGTCGGAACGACTGGAGCGACGACAGCCGGAACACGGAGGGCGCCATGGGCAACCGCTTCCCCGCACGGGAGCGTTTCGCGGACGGTGCGCAGTTCATCGACGGGCGGCTGCGTCACGGCACCTCGGGCCGCACGCACGCTGTGGTCGACCCTGCGACGGGCGAGGAACTGCTCACGTACGAACTGGCGGGCGCGGCCGACGTCGACGCGGCCGTCGCCGCGGCGCTCGCGGCGTATCCGGGCTGGGCCGGCGCCACTGTGGGGGAGCGTTCCGACGCACTGCACCGTTTCGCCGCCGTACTCGCCGATCGGGCCACGGAATTCGCGGAGGCCGAGTCGGCGCAGTGCGGCAAGCCCATCAAGCTCTCCACGGAGTTCGACGTTCCGGGAACCGTCGACAACGCCGCCTTCTTCGCGGGCGCGGCCCGTCATCTGGAAGGCGCGTCCGCGGGGGAGTACAGCGGCGACCACACCTCCTACGTACGACGTGAGCCGATAGGCGTGATCGGCTCCATCGCTCCCTGGAACTATCCGCTGCAGATGGCCGCCTGGAAGATTCTTCCGGCGGTCGCCGCGGGCAACACGATCGTGCTCAAGCCCTCCGAACTGACGCCCTTCACCTCACTGATGTTCGCCCAGGCCGCACAGGAGGCGGGCATCCCCGACGGTGTGATCAACATCGTCAACGGGGCGGGCGCCGACGCGGGGGAGCGCCTCGTGGGCCACCCCGACGTCGCCATGACCTCCTTCACGGGCTCCACCGCCGTCGGCAAGCGCGTCGCCGAGATCGCCACGTCCACCGTCAAGCGGCTCCATCTGGAACTCGGCGGCAAGGCCCCGTTCCTGGTCTTCGACGACGCCGACCTGGAGGCAGCCGTCCAGGGCGCCGTCGCGGGCTCGCTCATCAACACGGGGCAGGACTGTACGGCCGCCACCCGCGCCTACGTCCAGCGTCCGCTCTACGACGCCTTCGTGAGCGCCGTCGCGGCGCTGATGGAGACGGTGCGCCTCGGCGACCCGTTCGCCCCGTCGACCGATATGGGGCCGCTGATCTCGCACGCGCACCGCGACCGGGTCGCCGGCATCGTCGACCGGGCGCGCGCATACGCCCGCGTCGTCACCGGCGGCGGCGCGCCGGACAGCGACGGTCCGCACGGCCACGCCCTGGAGGGCGGCCACACGGTGCGCGCCGCCCTCGCCGACGGCGCGTACTACCGGCCCACCCTCGTCGTGGACGCCCCCCAGGACAGCGAGATCGTCCAGTCGGAGATCTTCGGCCCCGTCCTGGTCGTCCTGCCCTTCGACTCCGACGACGAGGGCATCCGTCTCGCCAACGACACCCCTTACGGCCTCGCGGCATCCGTCTGGAGCCGCGACGTGTACCGCACGGGGCGTGCCACCCGCGAGATCAAGGCCGGCTGTGTCTGGGTGAACGACCACATCCCGATCATCAGCGAGATGCCGCACGGCGGCTACAAGTCGAGTGGTTACGGAAAAGACATGTCGGCGTACTCGTTCGAGGAGTACACACAGGTCAAGCATGTGATGTACGACAACACCGCGGCCGTCAGGAAGGACTGGCACCGCACGATCTTCGGGGACCGTCTCTAACTCTCCTCACCCTCTCCTCACCCGAAAGGGCACCGCCCATGGAGCAGTACGAGCCCGACCGTCTCTCGGCGGCCCAGATAGCCGCGACGCGTCGCAGCCTCAGCAACGGCAGAGGTGCGCTCAGCCGCCGTTCGCTGCTGCGTGCCACCGGCGCCGGGGCGCTGACCATCGGCGGCGTGGCAGGTCTCGCCGCCTGCGGGATCCCGCCCGCGAAGAGGGAGGGTGACGGCCTCGCGTCCACCGATCACTCGGCGAAGGAGAAGCGCGTCGTCTTCTCCAACTGGACCGAGTACATGGACGTCGGCGAGAACGAGAAGGGCTATCCCACCCTGGAGGCGTTCACGAAGCGCACCGGGATCCAGGTGAAGTACACGGCGGACATCAACGACAACGTCGAGTTCTTCGGCAAGATCCAGCCGCAGCTCGCGGCCGGCCAGGACACGGGGCGCGATCTGATCTGCGTCACCGACTGGCTCGCCGCCCGCATCATCCGGCTCGGCTGGGCGCAGAAGCTCGATCCCGCCAACCTGCCCCACGCGTACGCGAATCTCTCCCAGCAGTTCCGCTTGCCCGACTGGGATCCGGGGCGCGCCTACACCTATCCGTGGACCGGTATCCCCTCCGTGATCGCCTACAACACCAAGGCGACGGGGGGCCGCAAGATCGAGTCCGTGTCGCAGTTGCTCGACGACCCGGACCTCAAGGGGCGGGTGTCGTTCCTCTCCGAGATGCGCGACTCCATCGGACTGACGCTGCTCGACATGGGCAAGGACCCGGCGTCGTTCTCCGACGACGACTTCGACGGCGCCGTCGCCCGTATTCAGAAGGCCGTCGACAAGAAGCAGATCCGCCGCTTCACCGGCAACGACTACACGGCGGACCTCAGCAAGGGCGACATCGCGGCGTGCGTCGCCTGGGCCGGTGACATCGTGCAGCTCCAGGCGGACAATCCGGACGTCCAGTTCGCCATCCCGGAGACCGGTTACATGATCTCCAGCGACAATCTGCTGGTACCGGCGAAGGCACGGCACAAGACCAACGCCGAGAAGCTCATCGACCACTACTACGAGCTCCCCGTCGCCGCGCAGCTCGCGGCGTACATCAACTACGTCTGCCCCGTCGAGGGCGTCCGTCCGGAGCTCGCGAAGATCGACGAGTCGATGGCGTCCAATCCGCTGATCCTCCCGGACGCGGCGATGGCCTCGAAGTCCCACGCCTTCCGCTCACTGAGCAGTGAGGAAGAGACGGCGTACGAAGAGAAGTTCGCCAAGCTCATCGGCGCCTAGGCCACCGGCTCACCGGCTCACCGGACCACCTGGTCGTACGCGGCAGGGGTCCCAGAGGCCCCGTCCGCTCCGTTCCTCTCCTCCCAAGCCCCCGGGATCGTTACCCATGACTGAGACCGCATCCACCGACCGGGGCGGCGACGACGTCCGCCTCACCGGGATAAGCAAGTCGTACGGCTCCTTCCACGCCGTGAAGCCCCTCGACCTCACCGTCCCCGAAGGCTCCTTCTTCGCCCTCCTCGGCGCCTCGGGCTGCGGCAAGACCACCACGCTGCGGATGATCGCCGGCCTGGAGGACCCGACCACCGGATCGGTCTTCCTCGGCGACCGGGACGTCACCGGTCTGCCGCCGCACAAGCGCCCCGTCAACACCGTCTTCCAGAGCTACGCGCTCTTCCCGCACCTCGACATCTACGAGAACGTCGCCTTCGGCCTGCGCCGTCGGGGCGTCAAGTCGGTGAAGAAGCAGGTCGGCGACATGCTCGACCTCGTACAGCTCGGTGACTACGCGAAGCGCAAGCCGCACCAGCTCTCCGGCGGGCAACAGCAGCGCGTCGCCGTGGCCCGCGCGCTCATCAACCATCCGAAGGTGCTGCTGCTCGACGAGCCCCTCGGCGCGCTCGACCTCAAGCTGCGCCGCCAGATGCAGCTTGAGCTCAAGCGCATCCAGACGGAGGTCGGCATCACCTTCGTGCATGTCACGCACGACCAGGAGGAGGCCATGACGATGGCCGACACGGTCGCCGTGATGAACGCGGGGCGGGTCGAGCAACTCGGCGCACCGGCGGAGCTGTACGAGAATCCGCAGACCACCTTCGTCGCCAACTTCCTCGGCACCTCCAACCTCATCGAGGCCGATGTCGCGGAGCGGACCGGCGACGAGCTGGTGGTGACGTCGGCGGGCGTGAAACTGAGGCTGCCCGCCGACCGCTGTACGGCGCGGGTGACGGACGGCGGGCGGCTGCTCGTCGGGGTGCGCCCCGAGAAGATCTCCCTCGCGCACGCGGACGACGAGGGCTCCATCCCCGCGGGCCGCAACCGGATCACCGGGCGCATCGTCGACTCCAGCTTCATCGGGGTCTCGACCCAGTACGTCATCGACAGCCCCGTATGCGCGGAGTTGGAGGTGTACGCGCAGAACATCGAGCGCGACGGCCGGCTCGCTCCGGGGGCCGAGGTGGTCCTGCACTGGAACCCCGCGCACACCTTCGGGCTCGACGCGGACCAGGACATCGACGCGGGCGTCAAGACGGTGGACGAGGAGGGGGCGTGACCGCCACGGCAGCACCACCGGCGCCACCCACACCACCGGTCACCGACGCGGCAGTACGCAAGGTTCCGCGCCGTAAACGCCTCGTCCCGTACTGGCTGCTGCTGCCCGGCATCCTGTGGCTGCTGGTCTTCTTCGCGCTGCCGATGGTCTACCAGGCGTCGACCTCCGTACAGACGGGCTCCCTGGAGAAGGGCTTCGAGGTCACCTGGCACTTCCAGACCTACTGGGACGCGCTCCAGGAGTACTACCCGCAGTTCGTGCGCTCCCTGCTGTACGCGGGCACCGCCACCGTCCTGTGCCTGCTGCTCGGCTACCCGCTGGCGTACCTCATCGCGTTCAAGGCCGGCCGCTGGCGCAACCTCCTGCTGGTCCTCGTCATCGCCCCGTTCTTCACGAGCTTCCTGATCCGTACGCTCGCCTGGAAGACGATCCTGGCGGACGACGGCGCCGTGGTCGGGGCGTTGGACACCCTCCGGGTGCTGGATGTCACCAGTTGGCTCGGCTGGACGGCCGACGACCGCGTCCTGGCCACGCCCATGGCCGTCGTCTGCGGCCTCACGTACAACTTCCTGCCGTTCATGATCCTGCCGCTCTACACGTCGCTGGAGCGGATCGACGGACGGCTGCACGAGGCGGCCGGAGACCTCTACGCGAGGCCGCTGACGACCCTCCGGAAGGTTACCGTCCCGCTGTCCATGCCGGGCATCGTCTCCGGCACGCTGCTCACCTTCATCCCGGCGAGCGGCGACTACGTCAACGCGGAGCTGCTCGGTTCCACCGACACCAAGATGGTCGGCAGCGTGATCCAGAGCCAGTTCCTACGCGTGCTCGACTACCCGACGGCGGCGGCTCTCTCGTTCATCCTCATGGCGGTCGTGCTGGTCGTGGTCACCGTCTACATCCGCCGTTCAGGGACGGAGGACCTGGTCTGATGCGCTGGATCCGACGCAATGTGGTCGTCGTCGCGGGCCTGCTCACGCTCGCGTACATGATCCTTCCGAACCTCGTCGTGATGGTGTTCTCCTTCAACAAGCCGAAGGGGCGGTTCAACTACGCCTGGCAGACGTTCTCGCTGGACGCCTGGAAGGACCCGTGCGGCGTCGCGGACCTCTGCGGGTCGCTGACGCTCTCGTTCCAGATCGCCGTCTGGGCGACGATCGGGGCCACCGTCCTCGGCACCATGATCGCCTTCGCGCTGGTGCGCTACCGCTTCCGGGCGCGCGGGGCGATCAACTCGCTGATCTTCCTGCCGATGGCGATGCCCGAGGTCGTGATGGCCGCCTCGCTGCTGACCCTGTTCCTGAACATGGGGGCGGAGTTGGGCTTCTGGACCGTCCTCATCGCCCACATCATGTTCTGCCTCAGCTTCGTGGTGACGGCCGTCAAGGCCAGGGTCATGTCCATGGATCCGAAGCTCGAGGAAGCGGCGCGTGACCTGTACGCGGGGCCGGTGCAGACCTTTGTACGGGTCACCCTGCCGATCGCGGCACCGGGCATCGCGGCGGGCGCGCTGCTCGCCTTCGCCCTGTCGTTCGACGACTTCATCATCACCAACTTCAACGCCGGTTCGTCCGTCACCTTCCCCATGTTCGTCTGGGGATCGGCACAGCGCGGCACGCCGGTGCAGATCAACGTCATCGGGACCGCGATGTTCGCCGTCGCGGTACTGATGGTGATCGGCGGCCAACTGGTCGGTAACCGGCGCAAGAAGGCCGCGACACCCTGAGCAGGACCCGAAGGAGATGGAAGACATGGCCCCTGGAGCCATGCGTACAGCCGCCGCCTCACTCACCGACGCGCAGCCCGTCGCCTACTGGCTCGACGATCCCGGCAGGCCGGGCACGGTGCCCGCGCTCGCGGGCGACGAACGCTGCGACCTGCTCGTCGTCGGCGGCGGCTACAGCGGTCTGTGGACCGCGCTCCTCGCCAAGGAGCGCGACCCACGCCGCGACATCGTCCTGATCGAGGGCCGTGAGGTGGGCTGGGCCGCCTCCGGCCGTAACGGCGGCTTCTGCTCCGCCTCCCTCACCCACGGCCTCGCCAACGGGCTCGGGCGCTGGCCCGGCGAGCTGCGGAGGCTGGAGGCGCTCGGCGAGCGCAATCTCGACGGCATCGAGTCGGCGGTCGAGCGCTACGCCATCGACTGCGACTTCGAGCGCACCGGTGACATCGCCGTCGCCACGGAGCCGCACCAGCTCGGGGATCTGCGAGAGCTGTACCACAAGGCGACCGCGGCCGGCCTCACCGGTCTGGACCTCCTGGACGCCGAGGCGGTCCGCGCGGAGGTCGACTCGCCGACGTTCCTGGGCGGCCTGTGGGACCGGCGCGGCGTCGCCATGCTGAACCCGGCCAGGCTCGCGTGGGGGCTGAAGCGGACCTGTCTGGACCTCGGTGTACGGATCTACGAGAACACGCCCGGTCTCGAACTGGCCCGCTCCGGTGCCGGTACGGCCGTCCGCACGCCGTACGGGCGCGTCATGGCCCGCCACGTCGCGCTCGGCACGAACGTCTTCCCGTCCCTGGTGCGGCGCGTGCGGCCGTACACGGTGCCCGTCTACGACTACGCGCTGACGACCGAGCCTCTTACGGAGGACCAGCTCGGCGCCCTCGGCTGGAAGAAGCGGCAGGGGCTCAGCGACGGCGCCAACCGGTTCCACTACTTCCGGATCACCGCGGACAACCGCATCCTGTGGGGCGGCTACGACGCGATCTATCCGTACGGAGGGCGCATCGACCCCGCCCTCGACCACCGGCCGGAGACCTACCTCAAGCTCGCCGCGCACTTCTTCGAGTGCTTCCCTCAGTTGGAGGGCCTGCGGTTCAGCCACGCGTGGGGCGGGGCCATCGACACCTGCTCACGGTTCTCCGCCTTCTTCGGTACGGCGCACGGAGGGCGGGTCGCGTACGCCGCCGGGTACACCGGCCTCGGCGTGGGCGCGACGCGCTTCGGCGCCGATGTGATGCTCGATCTGCTCGCGGGGGAGCGGACGGAGCGGACGGGGCTGGAGATGGTCAGGACGAAGCCGGTGCCGTTCCCGCCTGAGCCGGCCGCGTGGGCCGGTATCGGGCTCACCAAGTGGTCGCTCGCCCGCGCGGACGCCAGGGGCGGACGGCGCAATCTGTGGTTGAAGGCGATGGACCGGGTGGGGCTGGGCTTCGACAGCTGACGCTCAACCTGGCGTGGCCCCGTGGTGACCGTGGTGATGTGATCCACATCACCACCAACTGTCGCCCCGAACTCGCGTAATGATCCGGCGCGGCCTTCCTCTCCCTCTGTGGACGCACTGTCCGACAACGTGGAGCGGAGGCCGCATGATGACTGACTCGGGGGCCCACCCGGGGGCGAGGACCGCGCTGGAGTGGCTGGCGTCGGTGGCGCCGGATCCCGACGCCTGCCGCTCGGAATGGGAGCTGGACCCGCACGGGGTCACTCTCCTGCCCGCCGGGAAGCGCTGGGACGTCCTGATCCTCCCCGGTGGGCTGGGGTACCCGACGCTCGACGTGATGACCCGGCTCGTGGACCGGCCCGGCCCCGTCCTGGCCGATTTCGGCGACGCGCGCCTCGGGTTCTTCGTGCCGCCGGGCACCGTCGCCCGCTGGATCGGTACGGGGGTACGGGGGGCGGGAGACGGGACCTGGATCGTCGTCCCTTATCCGGGGCGAACCGGCGGCGGTGTCCGCTGGCTGGTGCCGCCCGACGGCTCCGGCACGCTCGCCGATCCGCTGCTGCTCGAACTCGCGATGCACGAGGCGGCGGCCGGGATCGCGGGGGATGCCGGTGGCGGCGGTGCGGGCGGCGTGGGCGGCCGAGGCGGGGGCGGCGGTCGCGAGGGCTGAGCGCTGAGGGCTCTGGACTGGGGTGGCGAGCCCGGCCCCGTCGGAGCACCGGGCACCAGGGGGATCGGAGCACCTGGGCGCCAGAGGTCTTGACAAGCTGATTGGTCTGGACCATGTTGTGCCCGGCTCGGTCACTCAAATCCGCCCCGCCCGGAGGCAGTTGTGAAACGCAACAGACGACCTTCTCGGTACCTCAGATTCGTGGCCGCGCTCGCGGCGGCCGTACTCACCGCAGGTGGTCTCGTCGTGTCCGCCGAGACGGCGCGCGCGGCCGACGTGGACGTCGCCACCAACGGCGGCTTCGAATCCGGCCTCACCGGCTGGAGCTGTACGGGCGGCAGCGGCGTGATCGTCAGCACCCCCGTTCACGGC
Organism: Streptomyces sp. S4.7; assembly: GCF_010384365.1. Taxonomy (NCBI): domain Bacteria; kingdom Bacillati; phylum Actinomycetota; class Actinomycetes; order Kitasatosporales; family Streptomycetaceae; genus Streptomyces; species Streptomyces sp. S4.7. The sequence continues at coordinate 5,647,837 of NZ_CP048397.1, forward strand.
GGCACCTCCGCGCTGAAGGCCACTCCGGCGGGCAGCGACAACGCGAAATGCACCCAGACCGTCACGGTCCGGCCAGACTCCGCGTACACGCTGAGCGCCTGGGTCCAGGGAAGCTACGTCTACCTCGGAGCCGCGGGCACCGGCACCACGGACGTATCGACCTGGACCCCGTCCGCGCCGAGTTGGCAGAAACTGACCACCTCGTTCCGCACCGGCCCGGCCACCACGTCCGTGACCCTCTACACGAACGGCTGGTACGGCACCCCCGCCTACCACGTCGACGATCTCGGTCTCGTCGGGCCCGGAGGGGAGACGGGGCAGCCGCCCGCCGTCCCCGCGGGGCTCAGAGCCTCCGCGGTCACCGCGTCGTCGGTCGGCCTCGCCTGGTCCCCCGTCGCGGGCGCGACCGGCTACACGGTGCACCGTGACGGCGCCCCGGACGTGAATGTCACCGGCACGGCGACCACCGTCACCGGACTCGGCCCGGCGACCGCCTACAGCTTCCAGGTATCGGCCACCAACGCCGCGGGCCGCTCCGCGCGCTCCTTGGCCATCACCGCCACCACCCAGGCCGGCGGCGGAGGCGGAACCGGGGCGGACCTGCCCGCCCACGCCCTGGTCGGCTACCTCCACTCCAGCTTCGCCAACGGCTCCGGCTACACCCGCATGTCCGACGTGCCCGCCTCGTGGGACGTCATCAACCTCGCCTTCGGCGAACCGACATCGGTCACCTCGGGCGACATCCGCTTCAGCCTCTGCCCCGTCGCCGAGTGCCCGAACGTCGAATCCCCCGCCGAGTTCGAGGCCGCCATCAAGGCCAAGCAGGCCGCGGGCAAGAAGGTCCTGATCTCCATAGGCGGCCAGAACGGTCAGGTGCAGCTCGCCTCGACCGCCGCGCGTGACGCCTTCGTCAGCTCCGTATCCAAGATCATCGACGAGTACGGTCTCGACGGTCTCGACATCGACTTCGAGGGCCACTCGCTCTCCCTCAACAACGGCGACACCGACTTCCGCAACCCCACCAGCCCCGTCATCGTCAACCTGATCTCCGCCGTGAAGAGCCTCAAGGCCAAGTACGGGGCGGACTTCGTCCTCACCATGGCGCCCGAGACGTTCTTCGTGCAGCTCGGCTACCAGTTCTACGGATCCGGCCCCTGGGGCGGCCAGGACCCGCGCGCCGGGGCGTACCTCCCCGTCATCCACGCCCTGCGCGACGACCTCACCCTGCTGCACGTCCAGGACTACAACTCCGGGCCGATCATGGGGCTGGACAACCAGTACCACTCGATGGGCGGCGCCGACTTCCACATCGCGATGACCGACATGCTGCTCACCGGTTTCCCGGTCGCCGGTGACACCACCAAGGTCTTCCCGGCGCTGGACCCGGGCCAGGTGGCGATCGGGCTCCCGGCGTCGACGCAGGCGGGCAACGGCCACACCACACCGTCAGAGGTGAACAAGGCCCTGGACTGCCTGACGAAGAAGACCAACTGCGGGTCGTACCAGACACACGGAACGTGGCCCGCGCTGCGTGGGCTGATGACGTGGTCGATCAACTGGGACCGCTTCAACCAGTGGGAGTTCTCGCGGAACTTCGACGCCTACTTCGGAGGCTGAACCGGACGAGCCGATCTGCCCCCGCGTCCTACTTGTCGCCCGCCCCCGTGCCGGCGGCCCCGCGGTTGTCGATCCACCGCAGGGCCGCCACCAACAGGACCAGCAGCATGCCGCAGAGCAGCCAGCTGCCGAGGACGTCCAACGGCCAGTGGTAGCCACGTAGAACGAGTCCGATGCCCGTCGCCGCACTGAGCACCACGGCGACGGGCATCGCCCACGCGCGCCCCGTACGGTGCCCCGTCAGGGGCCTCAGCAGCAGCGCGGCCCCGCAGTAGACGACCATCGCCGTCGCCGTGTGACCCGACGGGTAGTAACCGGAGTCGACCGTGAGCGGCCCCGTGCGGTCGGTCCACAGCTTGAGCGGCATGACGAGTACCGGAACGGCGACCATGGCCAGCGCGACCGCCGCCGCTCGCGCACTGTGCCCCCGCCAGGCCGCGTAGCCGACCGCGACGGCCAGAACGGGCACGGCGACCGGCAGCCCGCCGAGATCGGCGAGGGACTCCGTCAGCCAGGCGGGGCCGTGCCTGAAGGCCGTACGGCCCAGGTGCTCGTCGGCGTCACGGAGCGGGCCACCGGCGACGACCTGCCAGGTGACGAGTGCGAAGAGAACGGCACAGAGGGCGAACGCCCCGAAAGGAAGGAGTGATCCGAAGGGACCGACGGAGCCGAAGCGCCCGGAAAGGAATGTCGGCCGCCCCGGAACAGGGGGGGTAGTTCCGAGACGGCCGCCGGGACCGGGTCGCCGCGCGCCCCGGGGGGTTTGGGGCGGGCGGCCGTCCGATCGGTGAGGAATTCCGGAGCTGGATGCTCCAGCGCGCCCGAAGACGCGGCCAAGACGGGGCTGGGGACGCGCCGCCGTGGGATCGCCCGCAGTCTCCTGCGAGCGGGGTGTTTCTTTCATCTGCCGAAACCGTACGTCAGGGCCGTGAGGTCCGACAGCGGGAAGGTGAACCCGCCATCGGCCCCGCACAGCTTCTTCACAGGCCCCTCCCCGTGACCCGCACCGTATGGGGCGGTGGAGCCTTCCGTACGGAGGCGGCCCCGACAGGCGGTCAGAGTCCGGCGAGCGCCTGCTCCAGAATGTCCAGGCCTTCCGTAAGGAGGTCCTCACCGATCACCAGCGGCGGCAGGAAGCGGAGCACGTTGCTGTACGTGCCGGTGGTGAGCACCAACAGCCCTTCCATGTGGCACGCCTTGGCCAGCGCTGCCGTCGCCTCCGGGTTCGGTTCCTTGGTGTCCCGGTCCTTGACCAGTTCGAGCGCGAGCATCGCGCCGCGGCCCCGTACGTCGCCGATGACGTCGAACTTCTCGGCCATCTCCTTGAGACGAGGCTTCATGATCTCCTCGATGCGCCTGGCCTTCGAGACGAGGTCGAGCTCGCGCATTGTCTCGATCGCACCGAGCGCGGCGGCGCAGGCCACCGGGTTTCCGCCGTACGTACCGCCGAGGCCGCCCGAGTGCGGGGCGTCCATGATCTCCGCACGGCCCGTGACGGCGGCGAGCGGCAGGCCGCCCGCGATGCCCTTCGCCGTGGTGATCAGGTCCGGTACGACGCCCTCGTCCTCGCACGCGAACCACTGCCCCGTCCGGCAGAAACCGGACTGGATCTCGTCGGCCACGAAGACGATGCCGTTGTCCTTGGCGAACTTCGCGATCGCGGGGAGGAAGCCCTTCGCCGGCTCGATGAAGCCACCCTCGCCGAGCAGCGGCTCGATGACGATCGCCGCGACGTTCTCCGCGCCGACCTGCTTGCTGATCTCGTCGATGGCCTGGGCGGAGGCCTCGGCGCCGGCATTCTCCGGGCCGGTCGGCCAGCGGTAGCCGTACGCCACGGGGACGCGGTAGATCTCCGGGGCGAACGGACCGAAGCCGTTCTTGTACGGCATGTTCTTCGACGTCAGCGCCATCGTGAGGTTCGTACGGCCGTGATAACCGTGGTCGAAGACCACGACCGCCTGCCGCTTGGTGTAGGAGCGGGCGATCTTCACGGCGTTCTCGACGGCCTCGGCGCCCGAGTTGAACAACGCGGACTTCTTGGCGTGGTCGCCCGGGGTCAGCTCGGCGAGCTGCTCACAGACCTCCACGTAGCCCTCGTACGGCGTGACCATGAAACAGGTGTGGGTGAAGTCGGCGAGCTGGGCGGTGGCGCGGCGTACGACGGCCTCCGCCGAGGAACCGACGGACGTCACGGCGATGCCGGATCCGAAGTCGATGAAACTGTTGCCGTCCACGTCCTCGACGACGCCGCCACTCGCGCGGGCGGCGAAGACGGGCATCACGGACCCCACGCCGGCGGCGACCGTGGCGGTACGGCGGTTCTGCAGCTCCAGTGACTTGGGGCCGGGGATCGCGGTGACGACGCGCCGCTCCTGCGGGATTGCGGTCATGAGGGGCTCCTGGGGGTGGTTCCGGACGCTACGTGTCTCGCGTTCTCGCATCTGCCTTCACTTCGCAGGCTAGGGGCGGAGGAGGGCGGCGGGCATGCGCCGTTCGGGAGTAGCGAGGGCGTGTCGTTGTCCGTCACGGACATACGGGGCGGTGGGCCGCTTCAGCACGCCGAAGGGCCGGCGATCAACACTCCGTACGGCCGGAACGGTGAACTCCCCCTGCGCGGGCACTAGATTGAGGCGTGTACTGAGCGGACCTGGCTGGTCAGGGGACAGGGGTTCATGAACACCGACGGCACGCACGACTCACGCGGCACACGAGCCAATCCCGTGCCCCGTCCGGCAGGGCCACCGCCCCAGCCGTCCACCCCGCCGCCGTCGGCCCCGCCACCCGCCGCCGCCCCGTGGGCTTCGCCCGTCGTCCCGCCCGCCTCCTCCGCCCCGTCGGAGCACGCCGCCCCGCCCGCGTCCCCGGCGCTGCCCCCCTCGCCGGCCCACGCGCCCGCGCCGGGCATCGGCGCCTCCGTGGCCGACTGGCTGCGGATCCCCCGGCCCCAGGCGGAGCCCGGCATCTGGCGTCTCGGCCACCGTCCGCGCCCGCCGGAGGAGCCCGACCAGGTACCGGCCCGCCAGCTGTTCAGCGGCGCACTCGTCGCCTACCTCTGCGGCTGGCTCGTCTGGTCACTCCTCTGGAACGGCTATCTGGGCGGGTGGTGGATCTTCGGCGACAGGTGGTGGCTGCTGCCGATCCAGTGGTTGACCCCCGAGAGCTGGCGGTCGAGAGACAGCGCCAACGTCGAGCTGTACGTCGTGACCAGCTATCTGTACTACGCCCTCGTCATCGGTCTGCTCGCGGTCGGCTTCGGCAGGATCGGCAACTGGAACGAGGTCTGGCGGCGCTACGGGATCCCACTGTGGCCGCTCTTCGTACTACTGCCGGGCTTCTGGCGCGAGATGCCGCGCACCGTCGACTGGCTCACCACGGTGTCGAACATCTACTACGTGCTGCTCGTCGCCGCCGTCATCTCGGTCGTCGGGCGCGTCGGTACGTGGCCACCCGTACGGCGACGCCTCGGCATGGCCACCCCGGACGAAACTCCCCCGCCGCCGTCCGCCGAGGCCGACCCCGCCGACTGGCCCGAACTGCGCGCCGCCGGACTCACCGAGGCCGCCGCCAGGCTCGCCGAAGCCGTGCACCGGGGCACGCTCAGCGACGTCGACTACGCGCGCATCCGCCGCGCCTGGCAGGGCGTCCGTACCCGGCCGGAACGGCTGCCCGCCTTCACCGACACGGTCCGCGCCCACGGGGCGGGCGCCTGCGCCCACCCTTCGGGTGTACGTGACCTGCCGCTGCGTACCGCGAGCCACGACCTCGCCACCGGACAGGTCAGGATCGGCACTGCCGCAGACCACCCGCGCAACCCGTACGCGCGGCGCACCACCGGCGTCGCGCTGGAACCCGTACTGCTCGGTACGTCGCTGCTGGCCGTCGGTCCCGCGGGCTCCGGCAAGACGGTCAGGCTGGTCCGCCCTGTCGTCGAGTCGCTCTGCCTCCAGGCCCTCGCCAACCGCGCCGCCGTCGTCGCGGTCACCGCCTACGGGGCGGCGCTCGCCCCCGACGACTCCTTCGACCTCGTGATCGCCGTCGGCCGCCCGGCCGCCACGCACGACCTCGACCTCTACGGAAGCGCCGACGATCCCGACGAGGCCGCCAGGACGCTGTCGGAAGCCCTCGTGGGGGACCTGGCGGCCGGTCTGCCCGGCGGCGACAGCCGAAGGGCCGCCACCGCGCTCGCGCAGCTCATCGGCCCGTACCGCAGTGTCCACGGGCGCTTCCCCGCCGTCCCGGAACTGCGGGAACTGATCGGCGGTTCCCCTGCGGCCGTTCAGGCCCTGCGGACCGAGCTTGAGACGTCCGCCGCCCCCGGCGCCGCCGCCCAGTTGCGGGAGCTCGACGCACGCGAGCGGCAGTCGGCGCGCGGCGACGACATCGGCGTGCTCCTCGCCGAACGGCTCGCCTTCCTCGACCGGCCCGCCTTCGCCGACTTCTTCCGTACGGACGGCAGCGGCCGGTCCTTCTCGCTGCGGGCCATCGAGCATCCACTGAGGGTCAGGGTCGACCTCCCCGAACGGGGCCACGCCGAGGCGTCACGGATCATCGCCCGCCTCCTCCTCGCCCAGTTCACAGACGCCGCGCTCGCCCGCGCGGACCGCTCCCTCTTCGCCTGCCTCGTCCTGGACGACGCGACGTACACCGTGACGGGGGACTCCGTACGAGCCATCCAGCGACTCCGCTCGGCGAACGCCGGAGTGGTCCTGGCGCTGCGTACCTTGGAGGACGTTCCCGACCCGCTGCGCGGTCCGCTCCTCGGCGCCGTGGGCTGCCGCATGGCCTTCTCCGGGCTCGGCCCGTGGGACGGCGGACGGTTCGCGGAGAGCTGGGGCACCGAGTGGGTGCAGACCCGCGACGTCACCAACCGGCAGATCATCTCCGACGAGCCGCTCACGAAGGCGGTGCACTTCATGCGGCGCCTGGTGACCGGCAAGGCGGCCACAGCCGAGGCGGTTACGGTGCGGGAGGTGGAGCGGGAACGCTGGTCGGCCTCCGAACTGGCCCATTCCGTGCCGGCGGGCCACGCCGTGCTGTCGCTGACCACGGTCGGCGGGGAGCACGTGCCGCCCATGCTGGTGGATCTCCGTACCTGAGAGCACGGCGCTCAGGTGGGTCCTTGGTGCGTAGGTGATGTCGGCGACGCGGCCAGGTGTGCCGTGCCGCGTACCGGCCGCCGCGACCTGGCTCGCACCCCTGTTCCCGTACACCCTGGCAGAATTGATGTAAGCCGTTCTACGAGACGGCGAAAACGTCCCTCGTCCTCCTCATGAAGGTCCTACGGTCCGCCATGCCGCCCACCCTCGCCTCGCTCCTCCAGCATTCGGCGCTCAAGCTCACCGTGCGCGCGGGGGCGGACCGGCTCGATACGCCGGTGCGATGGGCCCACGTCAGTGAACTGGAAGACCCGGTGCCGTACATGGACGGCGGCGAACTGCTGCTCGTCACCGCCGTCACGCTGCACGCCGAGGACCCGGACGCCATGCGCCGCTACGTACGGCGCCTCGTCGGCGCGGGCGTCGTGGGACTCGGCTTCGCCGTCGGCGTCAACTACGAGGACATCCCGGACGCCCTCGTCGACGCCGCACGCGCCGAGGACCTGCCACTGCTCGCCGTGCCACGCCGTACCCCCTTCCTGGCCATCAGCAAGGCCGTCTCGGCGGCCATCGCGGCGGACCAGTACCGGGCGGTCACGGCGGGCTTCGAAGTGCAGCGGGAACTGACCCGCGCGGCGCTCTCCGAAGGCCCCGCCGCGCTGCTGGCCCGGCTCTCCGCGCACGTCGACGGCTGGGCCGCCCTCTACGACGCCACCGGCGCCGTGATCGCCGCCGCGCCCGACTGGGCCGCCCGCCGCGCCGCCCGCCTCACACCCGAGGTGGAACGGCTACGGAAACGCCCCGCGCCCGCCAGCGCCGTGGTCGGCGATACGGACGACCGGGTCGAACTCCAGTCGCTGGGCAGCGGCAGACGCGTACGGGGCGCGCTCGCCGTCGGTACCGGGGCGGCGCTTGGCACGGCGGAGCGGTACGCCGTGCACTCGGCCGTCGCCCTGCTGACGCTCACCACCGAGCGGTCGCGCGCGCTCCAGGAGGCCGAGCAGCGGCTCGGCTCCGCCGTGCTGCGGATGCTCCTGTCAGGACAGCCCGACCACGCGCGGGCGGTAGCGGGAGATCTGTACGGAGGGTTGCTTGACGCCCCCTTCCGGCTGCTCATCGCGGAGCCGGCCGAGTCGGCGACCGAGCCCCGGGATCCGGCCACCGCCCATCCACTCCAGTCGCTGACCGACTCGCTGGAGGCGTCGGCGGCGCACGGAGGGGAGGCGGTGCTCGCCGTGCCCGACGGAGAGAAACGGCTCGTCGTGCTCGCGGCGGACGCGGGCGCGGTCGCCGTCGCCTGCGAGACGTACAAGGAGCAGGAGGCCGAGGAGGCCGGGGTGGTCATCGGTCTCTCGGCCCCGACGGGGCCGATCGCGGCCGCCGGTGCGTACAAACAGGCCGAGCAGTCCCTGTCCGTCGCGCGCCGACGGGGCCGCGCCCTGGTGGAGCACGAGGAACTGGCCGCCGGTTCGCTCCTGCCCCTCCTCGCCGACGACGCCGTGCGCGCCTTCGCCGACGGCATGCTGCGCGCACTGTACGAACACGACGCCAAGGGGCGCGGCGACCTGGTGGAATCCCTCAGGGCCTGGCTCTCGCGCCACGGTCAGTGGGACGCGGCGGCGGCCGATCTGGGGGTGCACCGTCACACGCTGCGCTACCGCATGCGCCGCGTGGAGGAGATCCTCGGCCGCACGCTGGACGACCCGGACGTCCGGATGGAGCTCTGGCTGGCGCTGAAGGCCACCTCGGCGACACCACCCTCGGGGCCCTGAGGTTCAGCGGCCCCACCGGGCTGACCGCGGCCCTCCGGTGACGGAGCCCCGTGTGATCCGGCCGACGGTCATGGACACCGCGCTCGCCTGCCCCAACTGCGGCGACATGTCGGGCACTTGCCGCGCACGGCCTTCGGGGATCGACGGGTGGGCCGGCCGACCCCGGGGCAGTCGACGCCGTTCGGTGGGTCGGTGAAGAGGCGCCCCCGACCGCACGTACGACAAACCGTCGCAGCCGCCACCCACCACCACTCCACTCCGGACAAATCACGTCCACCGCCCGTGCCCCTACGGTGGGGCTAGAACTCCACCACTTCGGAAGGGCCGGGACTCGCAATGCCGAACGAAACTGTGGCAGCCACGCATGCCTTCTGGCTCGCCGGACGTCTGGCCACCGGAGAGGAGACCTTCGACGTCACGTCCCCCTGGGACGGTCGGCTGGTCGGCAAGGTCGCCGTCCCGACAGAGGCCCAGGTCGAGGAGGCCGTCGCTGCCGCCTACGCCGTGCGCGACGAGTTCGCCGCGACGCCGGCGCATGTCAGGGCAGCGGCCCTCGACCATGTCTCGCGGCGTCTGGTCGAGCGCACCGAGAAGATCGCCCGTCTGATCTCCGCGGAGAACGGCAAGCCCATGAAGTGGGCACGCGGAGAGGTGGGCCGCGCCGTCTCGGTCTTCCGGTTCGCGGCCGAGGAGTCCCGCCGGTTCAACGGCGGCGAGGCACAGCGACTCGACACCGACGCAGGCGGTACCGGCCGCCTCGCGCTGACCCGCCGCTTCCCGCGCGGCGTCGTCCTCGGTATCGCGCCGTTCAACTTCCCGCTCAATCTCTGCGCCCACAAGATCGCGCCGGCCATCGCCGTCGGAGCCCCGATCATCCTCAAGCCCGCCCCGGCGACGCCGCTCTCCGGCCTGCTCATCGGTGAACTGCTCGCCGAGACCGAGCTGCCGGCCGGCGCCTGGTCGGTGCTGCCCGTCGCCAACGACCGGATGCCCACCCTCGTACAGGACGAGCGGCTGCCGGTGATCTCCTTCACCGGCTCCGACAAGGTCGGCTTCGCCATCATGGACTCGGTGCCGCGCAAGCACTGCACCCTCGAACTCGGCGGCAACGGTGCGGCAGTTGTCCTCGCCGACTACGCGAGCGAGAAGGACCTCGACTGGGCGGCGACCCGGATCGGCGCCTTCTCCAACTACCAGGGCGGCCAGTCCTGCATCTCGGTACAGCGCGTCGTCGCGGACACCTCGCTGTACGAGCGCCTCGTACCGAAGATCATCGCCGCCGTCGAGGCACAGGTCACCGGAGACCCGTCCGACGACGCCACGGATGTGGGCCCCCTCGTCAGCGAGGACGCCGCCAAGCGCGTCGAGGCCTGGGTGGACGAGGCCGTACAGGCAGGAGCGCGTCTCCTGGCCGGCGGCAAGCGCGACGGTGCGTCGTACGCGCCCACCGTCCTCGCCGACGTCCCGGCGGACGTCACGATCTCCTGCGAGGAGGTCTTCGGCCCCGTCCTCGCCCTCACTCAGGTCGACGGGGAGGACGCGGCGTTCGAGACGGTGAACGACTCCAAGTACGGCCTTCAGGCGGGCGTGTTCACCCACGACGTGCAGGCCGCCTTCCGCGCCCACCGGGCGCTCGAGGTCGGCGGCGTGATCGTCGGTGACGTCCCGTCCTACCGCGCCGACCAGATGCCGTACGGCGGTGCCAAGCAGTCCGGTGTCGGCCGTGAGGGCGTCAGGTACGCGATGGACGACTACACCTACGAGCGCGTGATGGTGTTCACCGGCCTCGCCCTCTAGAAGAAAGCGGACGAAGTGCGAGGAAGGCCGGGACCGCCGCGCGGCGGTCCCGGCCTTCCTCGTGTACGCGTACGGGCACCCCTTCCGCGTCCCCGACGGTGCGCGCCAGGACTGGCTACGCCCTTCGTATTGGGGTAGATACGGACGAGTAGTACCGGCCGGTACCTTTCCCACCAGGGCCCCATGACAACGCCCTGGCCGGTCGGGCCCATCGACCCGACGTTCGCGGCGAGGTGAGTTCCCGATGTCCGCTCCATCCGATTCATTCGACACGGCCCAGGTCCCGGAGCCCAAGGTCTCCGAGCGGGAAGCGCGACGGGTGGCCGAGGCCGCCCGCGAGCAGGGCTGGCGCAAGCCGAGCTTCGCCAAGGAGCTGTTCCTCGGCCGTTTCAGGCTCGATCTCATCCACCCCCACCCCGCACCCCCGGCGGAGGACGTACGGCGCGGAGAAGCCTTCCTGGCCACGCTCCGTGACTTCTGCGAGACAAAGATCGACGGTGCGCGGATCGAGCGCGAGGCGCGGATCCCCGACGAGGTCGTCAACGGCCTCAAGGAACTCGGCGCCTTCGGCATGAAGATCGACAGGAAGTACGGCGGTCTCGGCCTCACCCAGGTGTACTACAACAAGGCGCTCGCCGTGGTCGGCATGGCGAACGCGTCGATCGGCGCGCTGCTCTCCGCGCATCAGTCGATCGGCGTACCGCAGCCGCTCAAGATGTTCGGCACCCAGGAGCAGAAGGACACGTTCCTGCCGCGCCTCGCCCGTACCGACATCTCCGCCTTCCTGCTGACCGAGCCCGACGTCGGCTCCGACCCCGCTCGGCTCGCCACCACGGCGGTGCGCGACGGCGACGACTACGTCCTGGACGGCGTCAAGCTGTGGACGACCAATGGCGTCGTCGCCGACCTCCTCGTCGTGATGGCCCGCGTCCCCAAGTCGGAGGGACACAAGGGCGGCATCACCGCGTTCGTCGTCGAGGCGGACTCACCGGGCATCACGGTGGAGAACCGCAACGCCTTCATGGGCCTGCGCGGCCTGGAGAACGGCGTCACCCGCTTCCACCAGGTACGGGTCCCGGCGGCGAACCGTATCGGCCCCGAAGGCGCCGGTCTCAAGATCGCCCTCACCACGCTCAACACCGGGCGTCTGTCGCTGCCCGCGATGTGCGTCGGCGCCGGCAAGTGGTGCCTCAAGATCGCCCGCGAGTGGACGGCGGCGCGCGAGCAGTGGGGCAAGCCGGTCGCCCAGCACGAGGCGGTGGGGGCGAAGATCTCGTTCATCGCGGCGACGACGTTCGCCCTGGAGGCCGTGGTCGACCTGTCGTCCCAGATGGCCGACGAGGACCGCAACGACATCCGTATCGAGGCGGCGTTGGCCAAGCTGTACGGCTCCGAGATGGGCTGGCTGATGGCGGACGAACTGGTCCAGATCCGCGGCGGACGGGGCTTCGAGACGGCGGACTCCCTGGCGGCCCGCGGGGAACGTGCCGTCCCCGCCGAGCAGGTTCTGCGCGACATGCGGATCAACCGGATCTTCGAGGGCTCCACGGAGATCATGCACCTGCTGATCGCCCGCGAGGCGGTCGACGCGCACCTGGCGGTGGCCGGCGACATCATCGACCCCGACAAGACGTTGTCCGACAAGGCGAGGGCCGGGGCACAGGCGGGCGCCTTCTACGCGCGCTGGCTGCCGAAGCTGGTCGCCGGGCCCGGCCAACTGCCCGGTTCCTACGCGGAGTTCCACCCCAAGGGGCATCTGGATCTCGCCGCGCACCTGCGCTACGTGGAGCGGACGTCGCGCAAGCTCGCGCGCTCGACCTTCTACGCCATGTCGCGGTGGCAGGGCGGGATGGAGACCAAGCAGGGCTTCCTCGGCCGCATCGTGGACATCGGCGCCGAACTGTTCGCGATGAGCGCGGCTTGCGTGCGGGCCGAGATGCTGCGCTCCGGCGGAGAGCACGGCCGCGAGGCGTACCAGCTCGCCGACGTCTTCTGCCGGCAGTCCCGGATCCGCGTCGAGGAGCTGTTCACACGGCTCTGGTCCAACACGGACGACATCGACCGCAAGGTCGTGAACGGCGTGCTGGCCGGAACGTACACCTGGCTGGAGGAAGGCATCATCGACCCGAGCGGTGACGGTCCCTGGATCGCCGATGCCACGCCGGGTCCCTCCCGACGGGACAACGTCCACCGCCCGATCCGCTGACCGACCGGGTCCCCACCGCGTCCATGACCGATACCGACCGCGAGCCGAGTGCGTCCGGCGGCCCCGACGGGGCGGGAACCACCGGCCCGCCCCGTAGCCACGAAGAACCACCGGGCCGCGTCCTCCTCACGGAGGACGCGGCCCGAGGCTCGACAGTCGGCGGGGGAGTGGCCTCAGCCGGCCGTGCGCCGACTCAGTTGAACGGGTCGAGCGTGAGGAACGCCTGGCGCGGGTCGCCGTCGTGCACCAGCGACTCGTGGGCCCCGACATCGTCGAAGGCGAAGGCGTACGCCTTGCCGTCGGCCATCTGCGCGTGGATCATCCGGGCGTAGTGGTTGGTCACGGCGTCCTTGTAGAAGTCCGCCGAGCCGGCGTCCGGCTGGTTGGGGTTGCTCAGGAGCGTCGAGCGGTTGAAACCCGCGCACAGGGTGCGCGAAATCGGGCCCCGTACTTGGTCGTTGGGGGCGTCGAGCAGCTTGTAGCAGCCGAAGATGCTGTCGGCATCGGGCTTCTGGAACGAAGTGACCACCGCACCCGAGGTGTTGGTGAAGTTCATGGTGTTCCCGGAGACCCTGCCGGTGTACTTGACGGCCGGCTGGTTCGCGAACGGGGTCACCGTGAGTGGGGAGTTGGCGTACTTCGCCCACACCCGGTCGATGTAGTCGTTCAGGACACCGGCCGGCAGCGCGCCCGACGCGATGCCGTGACCGGGCGCGAGAGCCCGCAGAACGGTGCCGTCCGACCGGGTCTGGATCAGCCCCGCCCAACCGCCCGTCTGCCCTCTGAGAGCGTTGAAGAAGCCGTTGTACCCGCCCGGCTTCAGATGCCCCGTGGTCTTGGTGGTGCCGTTGGGGATCTTGACGCCGACCGCGTACGGCGCCGAGAACATGTCGACCTGGGTGCTGTTGATCCACAGACCGGAGTCGTTGAGCGTGTACTCCGACCAGTTGAAGAGGATGTTCCTGTTCGGATCGTCCGGATTCTGCACGGCGGGCTGGACGAGGCCGCCGGTCGTCAACTTGAAGACCAGCTTCTGACCGTACGAGAAGTAGACCCGGCCGGAGAACTTCGGCAGCTGGATCGTCATGCTCTGGCCCGGGGCCGGTCCCGCGATCGAGGCGTCCGGCGCCGGGGTCGGCGGGTTGCCGCCGCCGGGCCAGGCGTGGAACGTGCCGTTGGAGTCGGCCCAGCCCTGCCGGCCGGACGACAGCTCCGTACCGAGGTTGTAGATGTAGACCGGCTCGCCCCGGCCGGAGTTGTTGGTGATGGTGAACGGAATGGTGTTGGGGACCGCGGCCTCGGCCGGGGCCACGGTGCCGAAGGCCGTGAATCCGGTGGCGAAGACCACTGCGGCGGCCAGGGAAGCCAGCAACTTGCGTATCGCGGGCACTCGCTCTTCCTCCTCGTCAGGTAGTTCCCAGTGGGGACGGTGGGGGGCGGAATCTGACGTACGGACGCCGCCGGTGAGGCGGGTGTGCCTGAAGGGCCGACAGCCGGAACCGGGAGCGGGGACGGGGAAACCGGAAGGGAGTGGGCCTTCAGGTACAGACCTTTCTGAGAGCGCTCTCAGAATTGCGCCGCTCGTGAGGCGTGTCAATGCGGATGCCGCAACTCGCCGAAGATGTCTTGACTCCGCCGGACAGCGACCGCAGCGACCGCACCGTCCCCCGCTCGACGCGCGTGTGACCCCGGCCGCCCGCATGCAGCACAATCGGGCCTCGACGTGACCGCACGGGGCGCGAGCCGCGCGACGGACCGGCGAAGACGCGATCAACCGACGATTGGGGCAGGCATGTTCGGGGCGGGGAACGAGGGGCGGCCGGGCGGCCGAAGCACACGGCTGCGCCGCGCGGCGGTACTCGCGCTTGTCGGCGCCGTACTCGGCGGAGCGGCCGCCTGCGGTGGTGACGAGAAGGGCGACGGCGACAAGGGCGGCCAGGAGGCCGGGGCGGACGGCAAGGCGCCCGCCTCCAGCCCTGCCGCGGAGTCCGGCGACTCGGGTGACCCGGCCGGCTCCGGCGGCACCGGGGCGCTCGGCCAACGCGACCTCACGGCCCTCGCCTTCACCGACGGCGAGAAGATCGGCAAGTACACCGCCGGCGAGTTCACCCTCGGGGCGCCGCTCGGCGAGGACTACACGGCCGACCCCGCCACCTGCCAGCCCCTCGTCAGTCTCGCGAAGGGCGCCACCGCCTTCGATCCGGCGTCCGAGGTCCACCGCAACGTGGACGTCGCGGAGGAGATGCTGGGTACGACCGTCGCCGTACAGCTCCGCTCCTACAACGGTGACGGCGCGGCCGGCGTCATGAAGGCCCTCGCCACGGCCGGCAAGGAATGCGCCGGCGGCTTCGTCGAGAATCGCGCCGTCGCCAAGGGGCAGTACCTGAAGGTCGAGCCGGTCAAGGCGCCCGACCACGGTGACGAGGCGCAGGCGTACCGCTTCACGATCCTCGATGTGAAGGGCACGCTGAAGTTGTACGAATACCTCACCGTCGTACGCTCCGGTACCACCACCCTCTCCTTCCGGGCCGACATCACGGACACGAAGGACATCGGCAAGGTGCCGGACGAGGTCGTCACGGCGCAGTGGAAGAAGTTCGAAGCGGGCTCGAAGGGCTGAGGCGGCGGTTCGGCGACGGCCCGATGACGGGCCCCGTGGCCCTGTTTTCGTCACGCGCTGTCCGCGCCGCCCCCGGATGCGGCAAGAATGGGGCCATGAGCGACAGTCCAGCCCCTCTCGCCGACCCCCATATCGCCTTCGACGTGTCCGAAGGCCGCCGGGACGTCGTCGTCCTCGGCTCCACCGGGTCCATCGGCACGCAGGCGATCGACCTCGTCCTGCGCAACCCCGACCGCTTCCGTGTCACCGCGCTGTCCGCCGCCGGCGGGCGGGTCGGACTGCTCGCCGAACAGGCGCGACAGCTCCGGGTCCGTACCGTCGCGGTCGCCCGTGAGGACGCCGTGCCCGCGCTGCGCGAGGCTCTCGGTGCGGAGTACGGCTCCGAGCCGCTCCCCGAGATCCTCGCGGGGCCGGACGCCGCCACCGACGTCGCGACGTCCCAGTGCCACACGGTGCTCAACGGCATCACCGGATCCATCGGCCTCGCGCCGACCCTCGCCGCCCTCGAAGCCGGCCGTACGCTCGCCCTCGCCAACAAGGAGTCGCTGATCGTCGGCGGCCCGCTGGTCAAGGCGCTCGCCAAGCCGGGGCAGATCATCCCGGTCGACTCCGAGCACGCGGCGCTCTTCCAGGCCCTCGCGGCCGGTACCCGCGCCGATGTGCGCAAGCTGGTCGTCACGGCCTCCGGAGGCCCCTTCCGCGGCCGTACGAGGGCCGAGCTGGCCCACGTGACCCCGGACGACGCCCTCGCCCATCCCACCTGGGCCATGGGGCCCGTGATCACGATCAACTCCGCGACGCTCGTCAACAAGGGGCTGGAGGTCATCGAGGCGCATCTGCTGTACGACATCCCGTTCGAACGCATCGAGGTCGTCGTCCACCCTCAGTCGTACGTCCACTCCATGGTGGAGTTCACCGACGGCTCGACCCTGGCGCAGGCCACGCCGCCCGACATGAGCGGTCCGATCGCCGTCGGTATCGGCTGGCCGGTACGGGTGCCGGACGCCGCGCCCGCCTTCGACTGGTCCACGGCGTCGACCTGGGAGTTCTTCCCGCTCGACAACGAGGCCTTCCCGTCGGTGGGACTCGCCCGGCATGTCGGATCGCTGGGCGGCACGGCTCCGGCGGTGTTCAATGCCGCCAACGAAGAGTGTGTGGAGGCGTTTCTCGCGGGGCGGCTGCCGTTCAACGGCATCATGGATACCGTCACCGAAGTCGTCGCCGAGCACGGCCGGCCCGCCAAGGGAACCTCGCTCACCGTGGCCGACGTCCTCGAAGCGGAGACCTGGGCGCGCGCCCGGGCCCGCGAAATGGCAGAGAAATTCGGCGAAGAACAGCCTGCGGAGGCTCGCGCATGACGATCCTGTTGACGGTCCTCGGCATAGTGATCTTCGCCGTGGGACTGCTCTTCTCCATCGCGTGGCACGAATTGGGTCACCTGTCGACGGCCAAGTACTTCGGTATCCGCGTGCCGCAGTACATGGTCGGCTTCGGCCCCACCATCTGGTCGCGCAAGAAGGGCGAAACCGAGTACGGGATCAAGGCGATCCCGCTCGGTGGCTACATCCGCATGATCGGGATGTTCCCGCCCGGTGCCGACGGGCGTATCGAGGCACGGTCGACCTCACCCTGGCGCGGCATGATCGAGGACGCCCGGTCGGCGGCCTTCGAGGAGCTGAAGGAGGGCGACGAGACCCGGCTCTTCTACACGCGCAAGCCGTGGAAGCGCGTGATCGTGATGTTCGCGGGACCGTTCATGAATCTGGTTCTCGCCGTCGTGATCTTCATGGGTGTCGCGATGAGTTTCGGCTTCCAGACCCAGACCACCGAGGTGGCAGGCGTCCAGAAGTGCGTCATCTCTCAGAACGTCGCGCGGGAGAAGTGCGCGGCGGGCGATCCGGTGTCACCGGCCCGCGCCGCCGGTCTCCAGGAGGGCGACAAGATCGTCGCCTTCAACGGACAGCGGGTCGAGGACTGGTCCGTGCTGTCGAACCTCATCCGCGAGACGATCGGCCCCGCCAGCATCACGGTGGAGCGTGACGGCAAGGAGCAGGTCCTCCAGGCGACGCTCGCGAAGAACATGGTCGCGCAGAAGAACTCCGACGGTGAGGTCATCCCCGACAAGTTCGTGCCCGCCGGGTACCTGGGCTTCGCCGCGGCGACCGAGATCATCCCGCTCTCCTTCGGAGACTCCGTCGACCGCATGGGCGACATGATCGTGACCGGTGTCGAGTCGATCATCGCGCTGCCGTCCAAGATCCCCGATCTCTGGAACGCGGCCTTCTCCGACGGCGACCGCAAGGACGACTCCCCGGTGGGCGTCGTCGGCGCCGCGCGGATCGGCGGCGAGGTGATGACGCTGGACGTCCCGGCGCAGAACCAGATGGCGATGATGCTGTTCCTGCTGGCCGGATTCAATCTCTCGCTGTTCCTCTTCAACATGCTGCCGCTGCTGCCGCTCGACGGCGGGCACATGGCCGGGGCGCTGTGGGAGTCCGTACGGAGCAAACTCGCCCGCATCTTCAAGAGGCCGGACCCGGGGCCGTTCGACGTGGCGAAGCTCATGCCCGTCGCTTACGTCGTGGCCGGGATCTTCATCTGCTTCACGCTGTTGGTACTGATCGCCGACGTGGTGAATCCCGTCAAGATCATGTAGCTCGTCGGGGGCGTCACGACCTCACGCTTCGCGTGATGAGGGAACACTCCGTGCCGCCCGGGCGGACGCGGGTTTACGGCCGGGTGTCTCTTCGCACCCGGCCGTACGCCTTTGGGGGGTTTGCGGGTAGCGATGTGCTCGTACGGCGGGCCGGTGGCGTAATCTCGATGACCGGAGCCCGCCGAACTCGGGACCACGATCCACACCTTGGGGTTGCACAGCAGATGACTGCGATTTCTCTCGGAATGCCGGATGTTCCGGTGAAGCTCGCCGACCGGAGGGTCAGTCGGCAGATCCAGGTCGGTTCGGTGGCTGTCGGTGGGGATGCGCCGGTGTCGGTGCAGTCGATGACGACGACGCGGACCTCGGACATCGGGGCGACGTTGCAGCAGATCGCGGAGCTGACGGCGTCGGGGTGTCAGATTGTGCGGGTGGCGTGCCCGACGCAGGATGACGCGGACGCGTTGTCGACGATCGCGCGGAAGTCGCAGATCCCGGTGATCGCGGATATTCATTTCCAGCCCAAGTACGTGTTCGCGGCGATTGACGCGGGGTGTGCGGCGGTGCGGGTGAATCCGGGGAACATCAAGCAGTTCGACGACAAGGTGAAGGAGATCGCGGGGGCGGCGTCGGCGGCGGGGACGCCGATCCGTATCGGGGTGAACGCGGGTTCGCTGGACGCGCGGCTGCTGAGGAAGTACGGGAAGGCGACTCCGGAGGCGCTGGTGGAGTCGGCGTTGTGGGAGGCGTCGCTGTTCGAGGAGCACGGGTTCCGGGACATCAAGATCTCGGTGAAGCACAACGATCCGGTGGTGATGGTCAATGCGTACCGGCTGCTGGCGGCCCGGTGTGATTATCCGCTGCATCTGGGGGTGACGGAGGCGGGTCCGGCGTTCCAGGGGACGATCAAGTCGGCGGTGGCGTTCGGTGCTCTGCTGAGTGAGGGGATCGGGGACACGATCCGGGTGTCGCTGTCGGCGCCGCCGGCGGAGGAGGTGAAGGTCGGTCTGCAGATTCTGGAGTCGCTGAATCTGAAGCAGCGGCGTCTGGAGATCGTGTCGTGTCCGTCGTGCGGGCGGGCGCAGGTGGATGTGTACAAGCTGGCGGACGAGGTGACGGCGGGGCTGGACGGGATGGAGGTTCCGTTGCGGGTCGCGGTGATGGGCTGTGTGGTGAACGGTCCGGGTGAGGCGCGTGAGGCGGATCTGGGTGTGGCGTCGGGCAACGGCAAGGGGCAGATCTTCGTCAAGGGTGAGGTGATCAAGACGGTGCCCGAGTCCAAGATCGTCGAGACCCTCATCGAAGAGGCGCTGAAGATCGCCGCGGAGATGGAGGCCAACGGCGTTCCCTCCGGCGAGCCCGAGGTCTCCATCAGCTGAGGATCGGCGCCCGGGGCCCCGCTGAGCCGCTCACCGGCCGGTCGGCCGCCGTCCTGTCGCACGCTCCGTCTCCGTACGGGCCCCGCATCCCACGCCCCAGGGCGTCGGGGGAGCGGGGCCTTTCGGTGTACGCGGCACCGCGCGGAAGTGGCGGGTACAGTGCGGAGAATCAGCAGACGTATGGTGAGGCCCCTCTCGTGTTGACGCAGACCACCACCCGGGTCCTCGACCCCGGCGAACTCGGCGCCGCGCTCGCCATCCTTGAGAGTGAGCCCGTCGCCAACGCCTTCGTGGCTTCCCGTGTCCAGGCGGCGGGACTCGATCCCTGGCGCCTCGGTGGCGAGATGTGGGGCTGGTACGCGGACGGGCGGCTGCGCTCACTGTGCTACTCCGGCGCCAACCTGGTGCCGATCTGCGCCTCCCCCGAGGCCGTACGGGCCTTCGCGGACCGCGCCCGCCGTACGGGGCGCCGCTGCTCGTCCATCGTCGGACCCGCCGAGCCCACGGCCCAGCTCTGGCGGCTTCTGGAGCCCAACTGGGGCCCCGCCCGCGAGGTCCGCGCGAATCAGCCGCTCATGGTCACCGAGCGGGTGCCCGAGACGGTGCGGCCCGACCCTCTCGTACGCCGCATCTGTAAGGAGGAGCTGGAGACGATCATGCCCGCCTGCGTGGCGATGTTCACCGAGGAGGTCGGCATCTCACCGCTGGCCGGTGACGGCGGGCTGCTCTACCAGGCGCGCGTGGCCGAACTGGTCGGCGCCGGGCGGTCGTTCGCCCGCATCGACGACGGCAAGGTGATCTTCAAGGCGGAGATCGGCGCGGCCACGTCGCACGCCTGCCAGATCCAAGGCGTCTGGGTCGCGCCCGAATTCCGCGGCCAGGGCCTCTCCGAGAGCGGTATGGCGGCCGTCGTGCGGTACGCGCTCGCCGACGTCGCCCCCGTCGTCAGCCTGTACGTGAACGACTACAACACCCCCGCCAGGGCCTCCTACCGACGGGTCGGCTTCCGCGAGGTGGGCGCGTTCATGAGCGTCCTCTTCTGAAAGTAGGGTTCGGCCATGCCGAGCGTGCCGAGCTACCCCGGGAACGACCGCCACATTCCCGACGTGCGCGTAGAGCCGATCGACCTCGCGGCGCGCGTGGACGAGGCGCTGGCCGTACAGGCACTCGCCTTCGGGCTGAGCGAGGCCGAGATCGGCGTACGCCGCCAGATCGTGCTGCGGCATCTCCTCGCGCCCGGTGCCCGCGCGTACGGGGCGCTCACGGCGGAGGGCCGGCTCACCGGCTTCGTCTACGGCATGCCGAACGACCGCTCCCACTGGTGGTCCACGGTCGTTGAGCCGTACCTGCGCGCCGAAGGCCGAGACGGCTGGCTCGACGACTCCTTCGTCATCACCGAACTGCACGTCCACCCCGCGTTCCAGGGCCACGGCATCGGACGCACCCTCATCACCACCATCACCGACATCGCGCGGCAGCCCCGCTCGATACTGTCCGCGATCGACACCGAGAGCCCCGCCCGCGGCCTGTACCGCATCCTCGGCTACCAGGACCTGGCGCGCCAGGTCCTCTTCCCCAGCGCGGCCAAGCCGTACGCCGTGATGGGCGCCCGGCTCCCGCTGCGGCGGCGCTGAGGGCCGTACGGTGCGCGATTACTGATTTCCGCCTGCCGGTGTGCCCCGGATAACCTCCTGGCACCAGCCGAGTAGAAAACGCAGGAGTGCCCCCCATGTCCCAGGTCCAGCGCATGTCCCGTTTGATGGCCAAGACACTGCGCGACGACCCGGCGGACGCGGAGACCCTGAGCCACAAACTTCTCGTCCGCGCCGGGTACGTACGCCGCACCTCCGCAGGCCTCTGGAGCTGGCTGCCGCTCGGTAAGAAGGTCCTCGACAACATCGCGCGCGTCGTGCGCGAGGAGATGGACGCCATCGGGGCGCAGGAAGTACTGCTGCCGGCGCTGCTTCCCAAGGAGCCCTACGAGGCGAGTGGCCGCTGGGACGAGTACGGCGACCTGCTGTTCCGTCTCAAGGACCGCAAGGGCGGCGACTACCTCCTCGGTCCGACCCACGAGGAGATCTTCACCCTGGTCGTCAAGGACCAGTGCACGTCCTACAAGGACTTGCCGGTGATGCTCTACCAGATCCAGACGAAGTACCGGGACGAGGCGCGTCCCCGCTCCGGCGTGCTGCGTGGCCGTGAGTTCCAGATGAAGGACTCGTACTCCTTCGACACCACGGACGAGGGCCTCGCCGAGTCGTACGGGCTCCACCGCGCCGCGTACCAGAAGATCTTCGCGCGCCTCGGGCTCGACTACCGCATCGTCTCCGCAGTCTCCGGCGCCATGGGCGGCTCGGCCTCCGAGGAGTTCCTGGCACCGGCCGCCGCGGGTGAGGATACCTTCGTCGACTGTCCCAACGGCGACTACGCCGCCAACACCGAGGCCGTCACGTTCACCACGCCCCCCGTCGACGGGTCGGCACACGGGGCGATGGAGGAGCTGGACACCCCCGACACCCCGACCATCGAGACCCTGGCCAAGTTCCTGGGCGTGCCGGCCTCGGCGACGCTGAAGAACCTGCTGGTGAAGGTCGACGGCGAGATCACCGCCGTCGGTGTCCCCGGCGACCGCGAGGTGGACCTCGGCAAGCTCGGCGAGCACCTGGCACCCGCCGTCGTGGAGCTGGTCACGGCCGAGGACTTCGAGGGCCGGCCCGAGCTGGTACGCGGCTACGTCGGCCCCCAGGGGCTGAAGATCCGCTACATCGCCGACCCGCGCGTGGCGCCCGGCACCGCCTGGGTCACCGGCGCGAACAAGGCCGACACCCACGCGCGCGACGTCGTCTGCGGACGGGACTTCGAGGTCGACGACTATCTCGACGTCGTGGTCGTCGAGGAGGGCGACCCCTGCCCCGTGTGCGGCACCGGGCTGAAGCTGGGACGCGCGATCGAGATCGGTCACATCTTTCAGCTCGGCCGCAAGTACGCCGACACCTTCCAGCTCGACGTGCTCGGGCAGCAGGGCAAGCCGGTGCGGGTGACGATGGGCTCGTACGGCATCGGAGTCTCCCGCGCCGTCGCCGCGCTCGCGGAGCAGACCGCGGACGAGCAGGGCCTGTGCTGGCCCCGTGAGATCGCCCCGGCGGACGTGCACGTCGTCGCCGCGGGCAAGGCCCTCCAGACGGAGCTCGCGGTCGACGTCGCCGAGCAACTGGCCGCGGCGGGGCTGCGCGTACTGGTCGACGAGCGCCCCGGTGTCTCGCCGGGTGTGAAGTTCACCGACGCGGAGCTGATCGGCGTTCCGAAGATCCTGGTCGCCGGGCGGCGCGCGGGCGACGGAGTGGTGGAGCTGAAGGACCGCCGCACCGGGGAGCGCGAGGAGCTGACGGTCGCCGAGGCGGTCGCGCGTCTGACGGCCGACGCCTGACGCCGACACGGGGCGCCGACGCCGCCCTACGGGGCAAGCACGGCGTTCTGAGGAGTACGACGGGATTACGGGGCGGGCGGGCCGGTCCGGGCGACCGGCCCGCCCGCCCCGTACGCCGTAACCGCTCGGGCCGCCCCGTAACGGGGCCTCCGGAAGAGGCGGCGCAGGTGCGTGCGTACGGTTGTGGGCGCCAACTCCCCGCCCCGTTACAGCCAGTCGGCGAACTCCAGCAGCAGTTCCGCGTCCTGGCGGCGTCCGGCGTGCAATGCGCGTACGCCCGATTCCACCGCGCGGAAGAGCGTCCAGCCACGTAGCCGCTCGCGGTCGATGTCCAGCGAGTCGGCCAGTTTGTTCACCCGGCGCCGCGTCGCGGCCGCGCCGGACGCCGCGGCGACGAGATCCTCCACCCGGTCGCGTACCAGCCGCGCCAGGTCGTACGCGCGCTCGCCCACCACCGGCACGGGGCCGATGGCGAGCCACGGCGCCCGGTCGCCCGACAGCACCTTGCCCTGACGGAACGCGCCGTGGAGCAGCATCAGCTCCGTCGGCCCGGCGGCGAGCAGTTCAGCGCGCGCGTCGAGCGCCGCCGCGACGAGCGGGGCGACCTGTGGGTCGGTCGCCGCCCGCATCGCGTCCGCCTGCCGCGCCGTCCGCTCGGCGACGGTCTCGAAACCGTGGTCGGCGACCGGCTCGACCCACAACTTCCGCACCGTTCCCGCCGCTTCGAGCAGCGCCTTGGCCTCGGGCAGGGAGCGCAGCGACGTCTCTGAGTGCAGCCGCTCAAGGAGCAGCGCGCCGTCGGAGCCCGAGATGAGCTCCACCGAGCCCCAGCCCTTCCAGTGCGCCAGCGCCGCCCGCTCCGGCTCCGGGGCGGCGAACGGCGGGACCACCTTGAGCGCTGCCGGGGCACCGTCAGGGCGCCGTACGAGCACCACGAGGCTGCTCCCGCCGCCCGGCGCCACCACCCGCTCGACCGTCAACTCCCGCCGCTCCACGGCCTCCTGGGTGATCCCCGGCAGCTGCCCGAGCCACTGTCCGGCGACGGACTCCCCGTAGGTCTCGCTCAGGGTGCGTACCAGCCGCCTCGGCGGTTCGAAAGCCATACGTGCCCAGAGCCCTTCCTGTGGTTCGGGCTCACAGACGCTCGGCGAGCCCAGGAAAGGCTACGCCGCTGCCCCGCCAGCGCACCGCCCGCACCGCCGCCTCGCGCAGCGCCCCGGCGGCGTCCTGGCGCAGCGGCCCCTCCGCGGCCCGTACGAGGTCGGAGTAGACCCCCGCGATCCGGTCCTCCAGATCGGCGGCGAGCTTTATGGCGGCGGCGGCGTCGGGCACTTCGAAGGGCAGGGCGTACGCCGCGGCGGCCGCCACCGGCTTCCCGCCGAGATCGCGCACCGTACGCGCCAGACTGTCACGCCGGGCGCGGTGCGCGTCGTACGCGGTCGTCGCCTCGCCGCGGCGTTCGTCGCCGACACGGCCGCCGACGACCCCGTACCCGTACACCGCGGCGTGTTCGGCGGCGAGGGCCGCCCGGGCGGCGTCCAGCGCGCGGTCGCTGCTCACGAGGAGAATCCTTCCGTCAGCAGGTACGCGTGGGCGGCGTCGGCGGCGGCGAGGGAGGCCAGCAGACGGGCGAGTTCCGGCGGGGCGTGAACGAGCGCGTCGGCGTGCGCGTCGGAGGCACGGCGCTCGGCGGCGGCCAGCTCCCTGAGCGCCGCGCCGGGGTCCGCGGGGACGGACGGCGCCGGACCGGAGGCCCCGTCCCCGGTGTCCCCGGCGGCCGTCCCGAGAGACGGGGCCGACGACGGGGCGGAGGGAGCAGAGGAAGCGGACGACGAGGGGGACGGCTTCGCCGACCCGTCCTTCTTCTTGGAAGGCTGCGGAGGCGACAGCGCGGTCACATGACGTGCGACGGCGCCCCGCAGCGGCGTCAGCCGCGTGGCCTGATCAGGATGCCGCGCGAGCACGGCGTCGTACTGCCGCAGGAGTTCGCGGCTCGTGCCTGCGGACTTCACCCGTAGCGCTTTCGCGGCCCGGACGGCCGCCGCGCTCGTCGGGTCCCTTGATCCGTCGTCGTCGCCGTCGGTACAGGCGGTCAGCAGACCCCCCGCCGCGGCGCCGACCGCCAAGAGCGCACCCCTACGTGTCGTCCCCGTGCGCCCCACGCGTGTCTCCCTCGGGCCTCGCAGTGATCACCGCAGGCGAGCGTACCTGCGCGTCAGCCGCAGGTGGACGGCAACACCCCCCGCGACCGGATACCCTTTCCCTGACACGCGACGATCCCACAACAGCACACACGCGGCCGAGGAGTCACCCGGATGAGCACCACCCACAGCGAGAGGCTGCGCGGACTGCTGGAACCGCTCGTCTGCGCGAACGGCCTGGATCTCGAAGAGATCGAGGTGTCCCGGGCGGGCCGGCGTCGTGTGCTGAGGATCGTGGTCGACTCCGACGACGGCGTGGACCTGGACGCGTGCGCCGAGCTGAGCCGCACCATCTCCACGGCTCTCGACGAGACCGATGTGATGGGCGAGGACGAGTACCAGCTCGAAGTGACCTCCCCGGGAGCCGACCGCCCGCTGACCGAGCGCCGTCACTACGTACGCGCCGTCGGCCGTCTGGCGAAGATCCAGCCTCATGAGGGCGACGAATTCGTGGCCCGTGTCCTCGCGGTGGACGAGGAAGGACTCGACCTCGAAGTGCCGGGTGTGAAGGGGCGCAAGCCGACCGCCCGCCGGGTCGAGTTCGCGTCGATCGCCAAGGCGCGCGTGGAGCTCGAGTTCAACCGCAAGGACAAGAAGGAAGAGGAGGCGTAGCCATGGACATCGACGTAAAGCTCCTGAAGGGCTTGGCACAAGAGAAGGAGATCCCGTTCGACCTGCTGGTCGAAGCGATCGAATCCGCCCTCCTCATCGCCTACCACCGCACCGAGGGGAGTCGCCGTCTCGCCCGTGTCGTGCTCAGCCGCGACAACGGTCACGTAACGGTGTGGGCCAAGGAGGACCCCTCCGAGCTGGAGGAGGGCCAGGAGGCGAAGGAGTTCGACGACACCCCGTCGGACTTCGGCCGTATCGCCGCCACGACGGCGCGTCAGGTCATCCAGCAGCGGCTGCGGGACGCCGAGAACGACGTGACGTTCGGCGAGTACGCGCGCCGTGAGGGCGACATCGTCGCCGGCCAGGTCCAGCAGGGCAAGGACCCCAGGAACGTCCTGGTGCGGCTGGACGACAAGCTGGAGGCCATCCTCCCGGTGCAGGAGCAGGTGCCGGGCGAGGAGTACACACACGGTCTGCGGCTGCGTACGTTCGTGGTCCGCGTGGCCAAGGGCGTACGGGGCCCCTCGGTAACCCTGTCGCGTACTCACCCCAACCTCGTGAAGAAGCTCTTCGAGCTGGAGGTCCCGGAGATCGCGGACGGCTCCGTGGAGATCTGCGCGATCGCCCGTGAGGCGGGTCACCGCACCAAGATCGCCGTACGGTCCACCCGCTCCGGCCTCAACCCCAAGGGCGCCTGCATCGGCCCCATGGGGTCGCGGGTGCGCAACGTGATGGCGGAGCTGCACGGCGAGAAGATCGACATCGTCGACTGGTCGGACGACCCGGCCGAGATGGTCGCCAACGCGCTGTCGCCGGCCCGCGTCAGCAAGGTCGAGGTCGTCGACCTCGGCGCCCGTTCCGCGCGGGTGACGGTGCCGGACTACCAGCTGTCGCTGGCGATCGGCAAGGAAGGGCAGAACGCCCGCCTGGCCGCCCGCCTCACCGGCTGGCGCATCGACATCCGGCCGGACACGGAGCAGACCGACGGGGCGGACGACACCGGGGCGGCCGCGGGTCGGCCGCCGCGCGGCGACGTGGGCTGACACGGCGCCAAGGCGGCACCGGGGACCGGCGCGCGCGAGGCGGACCGACAGAGCCACGTACGGGGCGGGAGCCCGCGCCGTACGCCGCCGTACGGTGCGGGGTTCGTCCCGAACGGTGCGGGGTCCGTCCAGCTACGGCGCGGAGATCGGCCCCGTACGGCACGTACACCGCGCCACGTCGGGGCGCCGTCATCCGGGGCGCCGTCCGCCGGGTGCACCGCATCCGGCCATCGGACGCCCGATGTCGGCCACCGGCGGCCCCGGTCGATCGTGGTGGACCGGCGCCGCCCGAGCCCGCCCCCGCCCGCGACGTGCGGCGACGTGTGACGACGGACGGCGCGGAGATCAACCGAGTCTTTTTGGCCAGCAAGTGTTCGACCATTGCCCCAAAGGGGTGAGGCCGACACGGGGAGGTAGACTTAAGGATGTCTGGCCGGACGCACGCCCGCGCCTGCCCTGAGCGAACCTGCGTGGGATGCCGGGAGCGAGCGGCCAAGAACGATCTGCTGCGCATCGTGGTGGTCGAGGGTGCTTGCCTCCCTGATCCACGCGGTACGCTGCCCGGCCGGGGCGCTTATGTGCACCCCGCCTCGTTCTGTCTCGATCAGGCGGTCCGCCGCCGGGCGTTTCCCCGGGCCTTCAGGGTCAAGGGACCGCTCGACAGCGCGGAACTGCTCCGATACGTCGAGCAGGCAGCAACGCACGAACACGTACGGCACGGAACCCCGTGCGATTCAGGTACCTCGCGAGTTGGAAGTAGGTCGAGATTGCGATGAGCACTCGATGAGTACGCGATGAGTACGCCCATGAAGTAGCGACGGTCCGGCGGTAACCCGGACCTAAAAGGAGCGAAGTGGCTAAGGTCCGGGTATACGAACTCGCCAAGGAGTTCGGTGTGGAGAGCAAGGTCGTCATGGCCAAGCTCCAAGAACTCGGTGAATTCGTCCGTTCGGCGTCGTCGACGATCGAGGCGCCGGTCGTACGCAAATTGACTGACGCTTTGCAGGGCCCCGGCGGCAACGCCGCCAAGCCCGCCGCGAAGCCCGGGGCGCCGCGTAAGGCGACCCCCGCCAAGCCCGCCGCGCCCTCCCAGGCGCAGGCGGCACGTCCGGCTGCTCCCAAGCCCGGTGTCCCGGCCCCCAAGCCGGCCGCCGCCGAGGCGCCGCAGAGCAGCACCCCTTCCTCTCCGGCTCCGGCCGCGACGCCCGCCTCCGGCCCGCGTCCCGGTCCGAAGCCCGCGGCGTCGAAGCCCGCGCCGGCTCCGGTGCCCGCGGCCGAGTTCTCGGCCCCGGCCCCGGCCCAGCCGGCGGCGCCCCAGGCCCCGCAGTCCCCGGCGTCCCCGCGCCCCGGTTCGGCCACCCCGGGGCCCCGCCCCACCGGTGGTCCGGCCGCCCGTCCGGCTCCGTCCGGCGGTCAGCGCGACGGCGGCCGTGACGGCGGCCGCGGTGGCGAGCGCCCCGCGCGTCCCGCGGGACAGGGCGCCCGCCCGGGTGCTCGTCCGGCCGGTCCCCGTCCGGGCAACAACCCCTTCACCTCGGGTGGCTCCACCGGAATGGCGCGCCCGCAGGCGCCCCGTCCGGGTGGCGCCCCGCGTCCCGGCGGTGCCGGTGCGCCTGGTGGTCCGCGTCCGCAGGGCGCCGGTCAGGGCGGTCCCCGTCCGCAGGCCGGTGCCGGTGGTCAGGGCGGTCGCCCCAGTCCCGGTGGTATGCCTCGTCCGCAGTCCCCGCGTCCCGGCGGCGCTCCCGCCGGTAACCGTCCGAACCCGGGCATGATGCCGCAGCGTCCCGCCGCGGGTCCGCGTCCCGGCGGTGGCCCCGGCGGAGGCCGTGGTCCCGGTGGGGCCGGTCGGCCCGCCGGCGGCGGTGGCGGCGGTCGTCCCGGTGGCGGCGGCGGTTTCGCCGGTCGTCCCGGTGGCGGTGGCGGCGGTGGCTTCGCCGGTCGTCCCGGTGGCGGCGGCGGTGCTCCGGGTCGTCCCGGTGGTGGCGGTTTCGGCGGCGGTGGCCGTCCCGGTTTCGGCGGACGTCCGGGTGGTCCCGGCGGCCGTGGTGGCACACAGGGCGCGTTCGGCCGTCCCGGCGGACCGGCCCGTCGTGGCCGTAAGTCGAAGCGGCAGAGGCGCCAGGAGTACGAGGCCATGCAGGCCCCGTCGGTAGGCGGCGTGATGCTGCCGCGTGGCCAGGGACAGGTCGTCCGGCTGTCGCGCGGTGCGTCTCTCACCGACTTCGCGGAGAAGATCAACGCCAACCCGGCGTCGCTCGTCGCCGTGATGATGAACCTCGGCGAGATGGTCACCGCCACGCAGTCCGTCTCCGACGAGACCCTGCACGTGCTCGCCGGCGAGATGAACTACGTCGTCGAGATCGTCAGCCCGGAGGAGGAGGACCGCGAGCTTCTCGAGTCCTTCGACATCGAGTTCGGCGAGGACGAGGGCGGCGAGGAGTTCCTCGTCGCGCGTCCGCCGGTCGTGACCGTCATGGGTCACGTCGACCACGGTAAGACCCGGCTCCTCGACGCCATCCGTAAGACGAACGTCGTCGCGGGCGAGGCCGGCGGTATCACGCAGCACATCGGCGCGTACCAGGTCGCCACCGAGGTCAACGACGAAGAGCGCAGGATCACCTTCATCGACACCCCGGGTCACGAGGCGTTCACCGCCATGCGTGCCCGTGGTGCCAAGTCCACCGACATCGCGATCCTCGTGGTGGCGGCGAACGACGGTGTGATGCCCCAGACGATCGAGGCGCTGAACCACGCCAAGGCGGCCGACGTGCCGATCGTGGTCGCGGTCAACAAGATCGACGTCGAGGGCGCGGACCCGACCAAGGTGCGCGGTCAGCTGACCGAGTACGGCCTCGTGGCCGAGGAGTACGGCGGCGACACCATGTTCGTCGACATCTCCGCCAAGCAGGGTCTGCACATCGACAGCCTGCTGGAGGCCGTGGTCCTCACGGCGGACGCCTCGCTCGACCTCCGGGCCAACCCGGAGCAGGACGCGCAGGGCATCGCCATCGAGGCGCACCTCGACCGCGGTCGCGGCGCCGTCGCCACCGTGCTCGTCCAGCGCGGCACGCTGCGCGTCGGCGACACGATGGTCGCCGGTGACGCGTACGGCCGTGTCCGGGCGATGCTCGACGACAACGGCAACAACGTCCAGGAAGCGGGTCCCGCGACCCCCGTCCTGGTCCTGGGACTCACCAACGTCCCCGGCGCCGGCGACAACTTCCTGGTCGTCGACGAGGACCGCACCGCGCGGCAGATCGCCGAGAAGCGTGCCGCCCGCGAGCGGAACGCGGCCTTCGCCCGCAAGGGCGTCCGGTTCTCCCTGGAGAACCTGGACGAGGCCCTCAAGGCCGGCCTGGTACAGGAACTCAACCTCATCATCAAGGGCGACGCGTCCGGTTCGGTGGAGGCCCTCGAGTCCTCGCTGCTCCAGCTCGACGTCGGTGAAGAGGTCGACATCCGGGTCCTGCACCGCGGCGTCGGTGCGGTCACGGAGTCCGACATCGACCTGGCGATGGGCTCCGACGCCATCGTCATCGGCTTCAACGTGCGCGCCGCAGGGCGTGCCTCGCAGATGGCCGACCGCGAGGGTGTCGACGTCCGCTACTACTCGGTGATCTACCAGGCCATCGAGGAGATCGAAGCGGCCCTCAAGGGCATGCTCAAGCCGGAGTACGAGGAGATCGAGCTCGGTACGGCGGAGATCCGCGAGGTCTTCCGCTCGTCCAAGCTCGGCAACATCGCGGGTGTTCTCATCCGGTCCGGCGAGGTCAAGCGCAACACGAAGGCCCGGCTCGTCCGCGACGGCAAGGTCATCGCGGAGGACCTCAACATCCAGGGTCTGCGCCGCTTCAAGGACGATGTCACCGAGATCCGCGAAGGCTTCGAGGGCGGTATCAACCTCGGGAACTTCAACGACATCAAGATCGACGACGTCATCGCGACGTACGAGATGCGCGAGAAGCCGCGCGGCTGACGCGTACCGCCGCCGTACGGCTGACACAGCCGTACGGCGGACGGTGCGCCGTCGCGTGACCGACGTCCTGACCGACGTCACGCGACATGGCACGCGGTGCGCCGATGCCGCCCGGGCCCCGCTCGGGCGGCATCGCCGGTCCGGGGCCGGTCGACGGTGCTTATTCCGTCGATCGGCCCCGGACGTTCCGTGTACGGTTTATGTGCCCCTGCCAAGCGCTGGCGGGCCCGAACCCGTACCGGCGGGACATCCGGATACACATGTATGTGGGGACACTGTCCTTCGACCTGCTCCTCGGCGACGTACGGTCGTTGAAGGAGAAACGCTCGATCGTCCGGCCGATCGTCGCCGAACTCCAGCGGAAGTTCGCGGTGAGTGTGGCGGAGACCGGTGACCAGGGTCTTCATCGCAGGGCCGAGATCGGCCTGGCGGTGGTGTCCGGGGACACGGTGCATCTGAGGGACGTCCTGGACCGGTGCGAGCGCATGGTCGCCGGCCGTCCGGAGGTGGAGTTGCTGTCGGTACGGCGGCGGCTGCACGGGGACGACGACTGAGCCGACGACGAGTCGGCCGCACCCGATCGTCCCGGTCGGGGACGGCCGGACGGTCGCGGCAGCAACAGCAGCAGACAAGAAACCCAGAAGGAAGAGTGACGGACCGGTGACCGACAACGCGCGGGCCCGCAAGCTGGCCGACCGCATCCAGGTCGTGGTCGCGGAGACCCTGGACCGGCGTATCAAGGATCCGCGACTGGGCTTCGTGACCATCACGGACGCCCGGGTCACCGGCGACCTGCGGGAGGCCACGGTCTTCTACACGGTCTACGGCGACGACGAGGAGCGTGCGGCGTCCGCCGCCGCCCTGGAGAGCGCCAAGGGCGTCCTGCGGTCCGAGGTGGGTCGCCAGACCGGTGTCCGGTTCACGCCGACGCTGGCGTTCGTCCCGGACGCCCTGCCGGACAACGCCCGCACCATCGAGGACCTCCTCGACAAGGCGCGCGCCAAGGACGCCGAGGTGCGTGAGGTGTCGACCGGTAAGACCTACGCGGGCGAGGCCGACCCTTACCGCAAGCCCGGTGACGAGGGTTACGAGGAGGACGCCGAGGCCGACGGCCAGGCTGCCTCCGGAACTGGCTCCGGGTCCCCCTCGGGGGCCGGCGAGGACGGCGTGGCCAAGGCGGACGAGGGCGGCGTCGCCCCGGTCGGCGACGACACGGACGGTGCCGCCGCTAAATGACACAGCGACTCCCCACGCCCGACGGTCTTGTCATCGTGGACAAGCCGTCGGGCTTCACTTCGCACGACGTCGTGGCCAAGATGCGCGGTATCGCCAAGACCCGCCGCGTCGGTCACGCGGGCACGCTCGATCCCATGGCGACGGGCGTCCTCGTTCTCGGCGTGGAACGGGCCACCAAACTGCTGGGGCACCTCGCCCTGACCGAGAAGGAGTACCTCGGCACCATCAGGCTGGGGCAGGACACCGTCACCGACGACGCGGAGGGCGAGATCACCTCGTCCACCGACGCGTCCGGGGTCACCCGTGAGGGAATCGACGCCGGGGTGGCCGCTCTCAGCGGCGCGATCATGCAGGTGCCGTCCAAGGTCAGTGCCATCAAGATCGACGGGAAGCGGTCGTACGCGCGCGTACGGGGCGGCGAGGACTTCGAGATCCCGGCGCGGCCGGTGACGATCTCCTCGTTCAAGGTGTACGACGTCCGCCCCGACGTCGCCGAGGACGGTACCCCCGTGGTCGACCTGGTCGTGTCGGTCGTCTGCTCCTCCGGTACGTACATCCGGGCCCTCGCACGCGACCTCGGGGCGGGACTCGGCGTCGGGGGGCATCTCACGGCGCTGCGCAGGACCCGGGTGGGTCCGTACGGCATCGACGAGGCGAGGACGCTCGACCAGCACCAGGAGCGGCTGACCGTCATGCCGGTGGCCGACGCCGCCGCGACCGCCTTCGCGCGCTGGGACGTCGACGAGAAGCGCGCGAAGCTGCTGCTCAACGGCGTACGGCTGGACATGCCGGTGCGTCGTGACGGGGCGGCCCGTTCCGGGCCCGTGGCCGCGTTCGGGCCCGACGGGCGGTTCCTCGCGCTGGTGGAGGAACAGGGCGGCAAGGCGAAGAGCCTGGCCGTCTTCGGCTGATCGGACGTTCGTTCCCGCGGGGACTTCACCGTGGAGCGGGCACGACGGCCTGCCCGCTCCACGATCCCCCTCCCAGGAGGTCTGTCCGCACGCTCAGTGGGATTCACCCCATCGGCCGGGCGCTCGGAGTGAGGGGTGGGTGCACGGGGGGCCTTCGCCTCGCGTGGTACAGCCTCTGCTGTGCCGCTGGTTCACCGATGAGTGCCCGTTGCCCACGGGGCTGCCCGCCGTGGCCGTACGCCCGACGGTGGCCGCCGCCGCGCAGGCACTGCCGCACTCGCGGCGGCACCTCGCCGTCGACGACCTCACAGAGGCGCTCGTCGCCACGGCGGTTCCACGGGGCCGCTGACCGCGCTCGCCGAGATCCGGGTGTCCCAACTCACCCATCACGTCGCGGCACTTGTCGGTGAGGACGACGTCCCAAGGGCCTACGGCGGCCGGTCGCACCGCCCGGTTCGTCGCCCGTCGGCCGGAGCACGGGCCGGCCGCCAGAGCGGCGCCGCTGCCTCTTGTGACGGGGCTGATCCCGCACCGCCCCGTCGAAGTGCGTACGACCCTGGCTCCGGTGCCGGACGCCCTGTTGCGGGTCGTCGCCGCCCGGTCCGCAGAACGAGCGCCGAGGCCCGTACCCGCGACCCTGTGCTCCGCGCCGGGCTGCTGTTTGCCGCCACCTCCGACGGGGCCACTCGCTTCGGCCGGCGCCTGGTTGTTCTCGGCCGTGAGATGCCCGGATTCGGCTGACTTGTGGCGGCGTGGTCGGCCGAGGATCCGGTCCAACGGGCGACGGTGGTCGGGCCGAGCGCGGGCAAGCCCCTCATGTCGCTCGGTACCCCGATACCGATGCGGGTCAAAAGCCACGGGCATGGCAGTCTTAGACCTGCGTAAGAGGCATTCACGTACACAGGTTCGGGCGAGGAGAGCGGTCACAGTGCAGCGCTGGCGCGGCTTGGAGGACATCCCCCAGGACTGGGGACGCAGCGTCGTCACCATCGGCTCCTACGACGGTGTGCACCGCGGACACCAACTGGTCATCGGCCGCACCGTCGAGCGGGCTCGGGAACTGGGGATTCCCTCGGTGGTCGTGACGTTCGACCCACACCCCAGCGAGGTCGTCAGGCCCGGGACCCATCCGCCGCTGCTGGCGCCGCACCACCGGCGGGGCGAGCTGATGGCGGAGCTGGGTGTGGACGCGGTGCTCGTCCTGCCGTTCACGGTCGAATTCTCGAAGCTGTCGCCCGCCGACTTCATCGTGAAGGTGCTGGTCGACAAGCTGCACGCGCGCGCGGTCATCGAGGGGCCGAACTTCCGCTTCGGCCATCGGGCGGCCGGCAACGTCGCCTTCCTGGCCGAGCTGGGGGCGACGTACGACTACGAGGTCGAGGTCAACGACCTTTACGTGAGCGGTGCGGCGGGCGGTGGTGAGCCCTTCTCGTCGACCCTGACCCGGCGGCTGATCGCCTCGGGTGACGTCGCGGGCGCGGCGGAGATCCTGGGCAGGCCGCACCGGGTCGAGGGCATCGTGGTGCGCGGCGCGCAGCGCGGGCGTGAGCTCGGCTACCCGACGGCCAATGTGGAGACGCTGCCGCACACCGCGATCCCGGCGGACGGCGTGTACGCGGGCTGGCTGACGGCCGATGGCGAGCGGATGCCGGCGGCGATCTCGGTCGGTACGAACCCGCAGTTCAACGGCACGGAGCGAACGGTGGAGGCGTACGCCATCGACCGTGTGGGGCTCGACCTGTACGGGCTCCACGTCGCGGTGGACTTCCTGTCCTACGTCCGGGCCCAGCGGACGTTCGACTCGATCGAGGCACTGCTCGAAGCCATCGCCGACGACGTGAGGCGCTCGCGCGACCTCGTCGCCGCGTACGACGCCCGCTGACGGACACGATGTGACCCCAACTCGGGCACCGTATGGCCGAGTTGGG
Organism: Streptomyces sp. S4.7; assembly: GCF_010384365.1. Lineage (NCBI taxonomy): Bacteria > Bacillati > Actinomycetota > Actinomycetes > Kitasatosporales > Streptomycetaceae > Streptomyces > Streptomyces sp. S4.7. Next base: position 5,682,314 of record NZ_CP048397.1, read on the forward strand.
GACGCACCGCCCGTGGCTCAGAGCACCTTTTCGCTCTCCGCGGCGGCGGGGGCGGCCGCGGCCCAGTGACAGGCGACCTGGGTGGTGTCACCGCCCGTCAGTATCGGCAGGGCCTCCGTGCGGCACTTGGTGGCGACGCCGGAGCGGTCCGCCTCACCTGAGGCCAGAATCTGGCACCGCGCGTGGAAACGGCAGCCGCCCGGGATACGTGACGGGTCCGGCGGCTCGCCGGCCAGCACGACCGGTTCTGCCCCGGACTCCGGCAGTACCGACAACAGCGCCTGTGTGTACGGGTGTTGCGGGGATGTCAGTACCTGCTCGACCGGCCCCGTCTCGACGATCCGCCCCAGGTACATCACGGCGACCCGGTCGGCGATGTTCCACGCGAGCCCCAGGTCGTGTGTCACGACCAGGGCGGACAGCCCGAGTTCGTCGCGGAGCGACAGCAGCAGTGCCAGGATCTCGCCCCGTACGGAGGCGTCCAGCGACGCCACGGGCTCGTCGGCGACGATCAGTTCGGGCTTCAGGACCAGCGCGCCCGCGATGACGACGCGCTGCCGCTGGCCGCCCGACAGCTCGTGCGGATAGCGCAGGAAGAACCGCTCAGGCGGCCGGAGCCCGGCGAGGGACAGCGCCTCGGCGACGGCCTCGCGTTCGTCGCCCTTGTACCGGTGGATGCGCAGCCCCTCGGCCACCGCGTCGTACACCGTGTGCCGCGGGTTCAGCGAACCGCTCGGGTCCTGGAGCACCAGCTGGACGCGCTTGCGGTACGCCTTGAGGGCGGCGGACTGGTAGCCGAGGGGTGCTCCGCCGAACGTGATGCCACCCGTCGTCGGCGGCAGCAGACCGAGCAGGGTCCGCGCCAGCGTGGTCTTGCCACAGCCGGATTCGCCGACGAGGGCGACGATCTCGCCGCCGCCGATGTCGAGATCGACACCGTCGACGGCCCGCGCCGTCGGGGCGCCGCGCCGCCCGGGGAACGTGACATGCAGCCCCGTGGCCGACAGCAGAGGCGTGGGCGTGGTCGTCATGACTGGCTCCTGAGGGGTGGCCGCCCGGCGGCCGTACGAGCGGGACGGGGCGGGCAGGGCGCCGACCGCGCGGTCGACCGTGCCGTCTGCGGGCACCGGGCCCCGCCGCCCTGTACGGTGCCGTCCACGGCCCCGTACGCCGCGCGCCCCGCCGACGGGGGCACCGGGCAGACCGCCCCGTCGGGGCGTGGGGACGTCATGGGCGAGGTTCCGTGGGCGCCGCGGACAACTGCGCGGGTACGGCCGCACCCACGCGGACGCACGCCGCGTGCCGACCCGGCCCGGCATCCCGCAGCGGCTGGTCCTCCCGCGCGCACTCCTCCAGCGCGACGGGGCAGCGCGGATGGAACGTACAGCCCGACGGCAGCGACGAGGGGTCGGGCGGATCGCCCGGCAGACCGCGCGGCGCGCGCCGCGCGGCGAGGTCCCCGATCCTGGGGAACGCCGCGGAGAGCGCCCGCCCGTACGGGTGCTCGGCGGCGTCGTACACCGCCTTCGCCGGCCCCTCCTCGACGATCCGCCCCGCGTACATCACCGCGAGCCGGTCGCAGGTGTCGGAGAGCACCGCCAGGTCGTGGCTGATCATCAGCAGGCTGATGTCCTGATCGGCGACCAACTGCTCAATGAGTCGCAGGATTTGGGCCTGGATCATCATGTCGAGTGCCGTCGTCGGTTCGTCAGCGACGATGAGCCGGGGATCACAGGCCAGCGCCATCGCGATCATCACGCGCTGCCGTTGCCCGCCGGACAGTTCGTGCGGATAGGCGTCGGCGCGGGAGGCCGGCAGTCCGACCTGTTCCAGCAGTTCCACGGTGCGCCTGCGCGCGGCGGCGGGCGTCGCGCCGCGGTGCAGTAGCACGGGTTCGGCGATCTGGTCGCCGATACGGTGCACGGCGTTGAGCGAGTGCATGGCGCCCTGGAAGACGATCGAGGCCCCGGCCCAGCGCACGGCGCGCAGCCTGCCCCACTTCATGGTGAGGACGTCCTCACCGTCGAGCAGGACCTGGCCGGTGAGCTTCGCGGACGGGGGCAGCAGTCGCAGCAGGGCCAGCGCCAGTGTGGACTTGCCGCAGCCGGACTCGCCCGCGATGCCGAGCTTGCGGCCCGACTCGAGGACGAGGTCGACGCCCCGTACGGCGGGGACGGCAGAGGGCCCCGTACCGTACGTGACCCGCAAATCCTTGATCTCCAGCAGACTCGACGCCGGCCTCGTCCGCGCCCCCGGCTCCGGCCGCGGATCCGGCTCCGGTGCCTTCGGTGTCTTCGGCGTATCGGTCAACGGGACACCCCAAGCTTCGGGTTGAGCACGGCCTCGATGGCACGGCCGCAGAGTGTGAAGGCGAGCGCGACGAGCGCGATCGCGATACCGGGCGGCGCCAGATACCACCAGTGCCCCGAGGACACGGCTCCCGCCTCGCGGGCGTCCTGGAGCATGCCTCCCCAGGAGACGACTGAAGGGTCCCCGAGCCCGAGGAACGCGAGCGTGGCCTCCGTCAGGATCGCCGTGGAGATCCCGAGCGTCGTCTGGGCGAGGACGAGCGGCATCACGTTGGGCAGCACGTGGCGCGTCATGACGTGGCCGTGCCCGCCGCCAAGCGCCCTCGCCCGCTCGATGTACGGGCGCGATTCGACGGCGATGGTCTGCGCGCGCACCAGACGTGCCGTCGTCGGCCAGGAGGTCACCCCGATCGCCAGGATGACCGTCCAGATACTGCGCGACATCACCGTCGCCAGCACGATCGCCAGCACCAGCGCCGGCATCACCAGGAACCAGTCGGTGACCCGCATGGCCACCGTCGCGAACCAGCCCCCGAAGTGCCCGGCGATGATGCCGACAAAGGTGCCGATGGCCACCGACAGCGCGGCGGCGAGGAGCCCGACGATCAGGGAGATACGCGCCCCCCAGATCAGCAGGCCGAGCAGCGACCGGCCGAACTGGTCCGTACCGAGCGGGAATTCACCGCTCGGGCTCTCCAGCGCCGTTCCCGGCGCGTCCGTGACGCTCTGTACGTCGCCGCCGATGAACAGCGGCGACGTCAGCGCGATCAGGGCGATGACCGCGAGACCGGCGAGACCGAGAAGGCCGGCACGGTGCGCGCGGTACTGGCGCCAGAAGCGGGACACCGAGGCGCGCCGCCGCGCCCACACGAGCGACGAGGCGGACCGTGTCGCCGGCTCTCCGAGCGAGGTCGGCGAGGTCGGCGCGACCGGCGTCTCCGCCCCGTCCCCCGGCTCCGGGGACTCCCCGGACTCCGGCGGATTCGGCGGCGTCTTGTCGATGGTCATCGGCCCACCCGGGGATCGAGCAGCGGATACAACAGGTCGGCCAACAGGTTCATAAGGATCATCGCTCCCGCGAAGACCACGAACAGCCCCTGCACGACGGGCAGATCAGGCACGCTCAGAGCCTGGTAGAACAGCCCGCCGAGGCCCGGCCACGAGAAGACCGTCTCGACGAGGATCGAACCGGCGGCAACGTGGCCCAAGTTGATGAAAATCATGGTGACCGTCGGCAGCATCGCGTTCGGCACGGCGTGCCGACGGCGTACGAGATCGTCCCGCAGTCCCTTGGCCCGCGCCGTCGTCAGATAGTCGCTGCCCATCTCGTCCAGCAGCGAGGAACGCATCACCAGCAACGTCTGCGCGTAACCGACCGCGACCAAGGTCACCACCGGCAGCACCATGTGGTGCGCCACGTCGAGTACGTGCGCGAAGCCGGTCTCGTTGCCCGACTCCATCCCGCCGCTGGGGAACATCCCGGGAATCGGCCCGATGCCCACCGAGAACACGATGATCATCAGGAGTCCCAGCCAGAACGACGGCACGGACCAGAGAGTCAGCGCCACACCGGTGTTGACCCGGTCGCCGAGCCCGCCGTGGTGCCACGCGGAGCGCGTACCGAGCCAGAGGCCGAGCGTCGAGTAGATCAGCACGGCGACGCCCGTCAGCAGCAGCGTCGCGGGCACCTTCTCGGCGATCAGCTCACCGACGGGGGCGTGGAACTGGTACGAGATCCCCAGATCGCCCGTCAGCGCCTTCGCGCAGTACTCCGTGAACTGCTGCCACATCGGCAGATCGAGCCCGAACTGCTTGCGCAGTGTGGCCATCTGCTCCAGCGACGTCGGCTTGCCGTGGGTCATGGCCTTGACCGGGTCGCCGGGAATGATCCGGAACAGGAAGAAACTGGTGACGAGGACGGCGAACAGCGAGACGGCCGCGCCGCCCAGCTTGCCCGCCACGTACAGCAGATAGCCGGTCCTGTGGCCCGTGGCGCGGCTGCGGGGGCCGCCGGACGGCCCGGTCTTCACCGGGTCGTCGACGGCGTCCCGCACCACACCGGGGGTGCTTGCGGTGCTCATACGGTGTCTTTCCGGGGAAGCCTCCCGGACCCCCTGTCCGCGGTCGTGTACACGGTCCCGGCGTCGTGCCCGGAGCCGTTCCCGGTCCTGGACCCGGTCTCGGATGCCGCCTCGTTCCCGGCCCCGGTCCTGATCGCCGTCGCGGCCGTCCTCACCGCCCTACTCACGGTCCTCGGCGGTGGAGCGGCGCCGCATCACGAAGAAGATACCGAGTGCCGCCACGAACACCACGGCCACGCCGATCCCGACCATCGTGCCGGTGGACGAGCCGCTTTCGGAACTCGCCTCGCCGTTCCCGCCGGCCGGTACGGCGGACCACCAGCTCCAGTAGCCGTCCTGGCCCCAGATGTTGCCGGCGGCCTCGGGCATGGTCGTGATGGACTTGATCTGGTCCGTACGGTACGCCTCGACGGCGTTCGGGTAGGCCATGACATTCATGTACCCGGTGTCGTACAGACGCGACTGGATCTGCTTGACCAGGTCGGTGCGCTTGGCCGTGTCGTACTCGACCGACTGCTTCGCGTACAGGTCGTCGTACTTCTTGTCGCAGATGAAGTTGTCCGTCGCGCCGGATGCATCGGCCGTGGCGGGCAGGGCGTCGCAGGTGTGGATCGACAGGACGTAGTCGGGGTCGGGGTTGACCGACCAGCCGTCGAAGGCGAGGTCGTAGTTGCCCGCGAGCCACGGGTCGGAGACGTTGTCCAGGCACTCGACCTTGAGGCCGATGCCGAGGTCGCCCCACCACTCCTGGAGGTACTTGCCGACGGCCTTGTCGTTCGGGTCGGTGGCGTGGCAGAGGATGCGGAAGTTCAGCGGCTTGCCGTCCTTGCCGACGCGCTTGCCGCCGGCGTTCTTCTCGTACCCGGCATCGTCGAGGAGCGTCGCGGCCTTCTTCGGGTCGTAGTCGATCTTCTGGCTGCCCGACGGCTGCCAGAAGTACGAGTCGAAGCGCGGCGGGATGTAGCCCTGCCCCTCCACCGCGTGGCCCTGGAAGACCTTGTCGACGATCGTCTTGCGGTCGACGGCGTGGAACAGGGCCTTGCGGACGTCGGGGTCGAGCAGCGCCTTGTGGCCGTTGCCGAAGGCCTTGCCGTCCTTCGCCTTCGCCCCCGGGTTGGTGGCGAGCGCGAAGAAGCGGCGTCCGGGGGCGTCGTTGACCTTGATGTTGTCGGCGCTGCCCAGCGCGGCGGCCTGCGCCGGCGTCAGGCCGGAGACGAACGAGACCTCGCCCTTCTGGAGGGCGGCGACCGCGGCGTCCTTGTCCTTGTAGTACCTGAAGACCAGCTCGTCGAACTTCGGCGCGCCCCGCCAGAAGTCCTTGTTCGGCTTCAGCCGGAGGTACTGGTCGACCTTGAAGTCCTCGATGATGTAGGGGCCGTTGCCCACGATCGGGAACTTCTTGTCGTTGTTGAACTTGGAGAAGTCGCCGACCTTCTCCCAGATGTGCTTGGGCACGATCGGCACGTCCAGCGCCGTCATCGTCGACTGCGGCTTCTTGAGTTCGATGACGAGCTTCGTCGGGTCGGGTGCGGTGACCTTCTTGAAGTTCGACGTGAAGCTGCCGTTCGCCGTGGCGGCGTTCGGGTCCGTCATCATCTTGTTGAAGGTCCAGGCCGCGTCCTCGGCCGTGGCCTGCTTGCCGTCGGACCACTTGGAGTCGCCGCGGATGGTGAAGGTCCACGTCAACTTGTCTGCCGACGGCGTCCACTCGGTGGCGAAGGCCGGGACGGTGCGGGCGTCCTTGGCGTCGTAGTTGGTCAGGTACTCATACGTCAGCCGGTGGACGCTGGTGGCGACGAGGGTCTGCGCCAGGAAGGGGCTCAGCGAGTCGATGCTCTGGTCGACGGCGACCGTGAGGACCTTCTTGCCGTCGGCCGCTGCCGGAGCCTTCGGGGCGTTCGGCGCCGCCTGGGCCTGCGGCGCCGCGGGCAGCAGCGGAGTCAGGGGGATCACAGAACCGGCCACCATCGCAGTGGCAGCGGCACCGGAGGCCAGGAAGAGACGGAATCGGGAGCGTTGCCGGGTGGGCTGCCGCGTCGTACGCGGTGGAATCCTTGTGACCATGGGTCGTGACCTCGCGTCATCACTCGCACGGAGAAACAGAGAACAGCAGAGAGCGGCGGAGAACTACAAGCGGTAGAGCAATGGAGAAATTGGAAGCAGCGAAACGGGGCGGCAGTTGGCGGGTTGAACGGATGGTCGGGACTGCCGCCGGTCCGAGCGGTCGCTCGGAGCGGTGGCGTGAATCGATTACTCGCGTCGGCTGCGGGCGGTGTGTGGGTTGACTCCAGCTCACCAACTGGTGAAGCGAAGGTTTATCAGCGCTGGTCGGGCCGCGTCAACGGGCGTCGAAACCCCGTGTGGGCTGCGGGAATGCGGTGAGGGTCCGTACCGTGAAGACGGTACGGACCCTCATTGGTCTAATCCTCTGCCGCCTTACTGCTGAGGCGCTGACGGAGCCTGCGGAGGCTCCTGCTGCGGCCATCCGGCGGGTGGAACCGGACCCTGCAATTCCGGCTGTCCCGGCTGGCCCGGCTGGCCGGGTTGCGCCGGTTGTGCGGGCTGCTGATGCTGCGGCTGCGCGCCGGGGTACTGCCCCGGCGGGAGCCCGGCCGGGGCGCCGGACGACTGTGCCTGCGACGGCAGCGACTGCTGCCAGCCCTGCTGCTGCGGATAGGGCTGCTGCGGGTAGTACTGCTGACCGGGGCCGGGAGGCTGCTGACCCGGGGCCGCCGGCTGTCCGGGGGCGTGCCCGGGTGCCTGGCCGGGGACCTGGTGTCCGGGCGCCTGGCCGTGTCCGTACTGACCCGGAGCCTGCGGCTGCCCGTAAGGCGGCTGCTCCGGCGCCTGCTGACCGGGAGTCTGCTGACCGTACTGGCCCGGCTGGCCGTGCTGCTGGCCCTGTTGTCCCGGCATCGGCGGTGCGAGGTGCGGCGGCGGGTTGCCGTCCGCCGTCCACAGCCCTTGCTGCTGCTGGGCGCGTACGAAGTCCTCGGCGATCAGCGCGGACAGGTTGAAGTACGCGTCACGGGTCTTCGGCCGCATCATGTCGAGGTCGACCTCGGCGCCCGCCGACAGGTGTTCGTCGAACGGCACGACGACGACGCCGCGGCAACGCGTCTGGAAATGCTGCACGATGTCGTCGACCTTGATCATCTTTCCGGTCTCACGCACGCCGGAGATGACGGTGATCGACCGCTGCACCAGATCCGCGTACCCGTGGGCCGACAGCCAGTCCAGCGTCGTCGACGCGCTGCTCGCCCCGTCGACCGACGGTGTCGAGATGATGATCAACTGGTCGGCCAGGTCCAGCACTCCACGCATCGCGCTGTAGAGGAGACCGGTGCCGGAGTCGGTGAGGATGATCGGGTACTGCTTGCCGAGCACCTCGATCGCACGCCGGTAGTCCTCGTCGTTGAACGTCGTGGAGACCGCCGGGTCCACGTCGTTGGCGATGATCTCCAGCCCCGACGGGGCCTGCGAGGTGAACCGGCGGATGTCCATGTACGAGTTGAGGTACGGGATCGCCTGCACCAGGTCCCGGATGGTCGCCCCGGTCTCACGGCGCACCCGGCGGCCGAGCGTGCCGGCGTCGGGGTTGGCGTCGATCGCCAGGATCTTGTCCTGCCGCTCCGTCGCCAGCGTGGAACCGAGCGCGGTGGTGGTGGTCGTCTTGCCGACGCCGCCCTTGAGACTGATGACCGCGATCCGGTAGCAGGAGAGCACCGGCGTACGGATCAGTTCGAGCTTGCGCTGCCGCTCCGCCTCCTCCTTCTTCGCCCCGATCTTGAAGCGGGAGGCGCCGGAGGGGTTGCGGCTGCTCTTGGCCTTCGGCTTGTTGTTGCGCAGGAGGCGGTCCGAGGACAGCTCGACGGCGGCGGTGTAGCCCAGCGGCGCGCCGGGCACCGAACGCTCGCGCTGGTCGTGCGCCATCGCCGTCGGCCAGCCGCCGCCGAAGCGCGGGTCCACGGGCGGTGCGCCGGGCGCGGACCCCGGTGCGGCACCGGGTGCGCCGGGGCCCGCCCCGGGCGCGTTGCCCTGCGCGGGCTGCTGGTACGGCTGTTGCTGCTGGGCAGGCAGATTGGGCGTCGGCGAGGCCGCAGCCGGCAGGTGCGGCGGCTGTGGCTGCTGGGTCTGCGCGGGCGGCATCTGGGGAGTCTGCGGTGCCTGCGGCGACTGCTGGGCGGGGACGTACGGGGCGGGTTGGGCCGACTGCGGCGGCTGGCCCTGATGTCCCGGCTGGGGGAAACCGTAGCCCGGCTGCGGGCCTTGGGGCCCCGGCTGTCCGGGCTGACTCTGCTGGCCGGGCTGTCCTGGCTGCTGGGGAAAGCCGTAACCGCTCTGCGCGTACGGGGCGGGGGGCCCGGAGTTGGCAGGCGCGGGCCCACCAGGCTGTCCCTGCTGGCCCGGCTGCGGGAATCCGTAGCCGCTCTGCTGCGCCGTCGCGGCCGGAGTCGCCGGTGTGGCGGGTGCTGCGGGCGTGGTCCAGGGGGACGCGGCCGGCGGCAACTGGGGCTGCTGCTGATGGGCGGGCGCGGGCGCCGGCGTGATCGCGGGCGGCTGCGGCTGGCCCTGGGACACCGCCTGAGACTGAGACGCCGCCGGACGCTCGGCGGGCCACTGCGGCGCGGGCGCCGGAGCGGCCGGCTGGAAGGCGGGCGGCAGCGGGGGCAGCCCGGAGTCCGGACCGGCCGGAGCCGGGGACCACGGCAGCGCGGGGGCGGGCGGGGCCGCCGGGGTGCTCAGCGGGGGAGCGGCGTCGGCAGGCTCGTCCGTCGGCACTGAGTCGGCCGGTTCGTCGACCGCGCCGACTGCGCCGACCGCGTCTTCCGGCTCCTCACGGCGGTCCTGGACGTCGTCCGAGAGGTCCGCGCCGATCACGGCGTCGTTGACGTCCGCCGGTTCTGTGGAGTTGGCGTCGAAGTCGGCTTCCGCGTCGCGGTCGGAGGTGGAGCGGAAGTCGCAGTCGGCGTCGGCGTTGTCCGACGAATCCGGGCGCCCCGAAGGCGCGTCGACAGTGGGCTCGGCAGACCCGGTCACGTAGCTCCCGCTCGTGTCTGCGTCCGCCTCGTCGCCGCCCCGTACCTCGTCCTCGCTCTCCCTGCCGTCCTCGCTGTCCGCGTCGTCCTCGCCGCGGTTCTCGTCCTCACCGAAACGGGAACCGAGCCCGGCATCGGCCACGGCGCCCGCTCCGTCCTGCTCGTCCTTCGTCGAGGACCCGGCAGCAGCGGCGTCGCCGATCGCGTCGCCGGCGCCGCCGACCGCCCCGTCATCGGCCCCGTCGGCATCCGCTGCGGCGTCGTCGGCGTCCGCTTCACTCCTGGCCGTCTCCGCGGCCTGCTTGGCGGCGTCGATCTCCGCCATCTCGCGCTTCAGCGCGGCGGGGGAGAAGCGCATGGTTGCCCCGCTCTCCAGGTCCCCGGCGCCGAAAGGCTGCGCGAAGGGCTCCGGCGCGGCGGAGTCGTCAGCCGCGGAGGCAGAGGGCGCGACGGGAGGAGGCGTCGACGGCAGCACCGGATCGACGGACGGCGGCAGGGGCGCGCTCTGCGCGGGGATCGGCGGCGGAGGCTGACGGTGCGGCCAGTTCGGCTCGTACCCACTGCCCGCCGGCAGCCCCGGCACGGCCACCGGAGCCCCGTTCGGAGGCGGCGGCGGAGGGGTGGAGCTCCGCGAGCCCGCCCCGTCGCCCGACGTGTCCCCGGAGGCGTTCTGCGTGTACCAGGCCGGCGGGGTGTAGTCGATGGTGAACTCACCCGTCATCTCGGCGGGCTCCGCGTCGGACTGATCATCGACGGGAGTGTTCCAGTCCCCACGGATCTCGTCCCGATCGCCGTTCACTTTGCCTCCTGGTGTGGTCGAGCACCCTTGTGCCGTATTGGGTGGGGGCGACCGTTGTCACTCGATCCGCCCGGCTCTACCCGTTGGGACGCTCGCGGCATGCCTGCGGGTTCTCGTGCGCCCCGACCCACCCTAATCGTCCGCGAGCCCGCTCCGGCAGGCCCGCCCGCCGGTCGTCGTTCGCCCCGTACGTCGCCCCTTGTCCCCCGGTGGTCCCTCTGCGGCAGACGGTCAGGAAGACGGTGGGGTGAATCGTGACAACACCGCAGGAATGTCCGCCCGTTCGCTCGGTCTCGGGCACGACTCAACAATCCGGTATCGACGTCCGGACGTGGTCCGGTCCGGGTGGTTCTGTCCTGGAGTGCCCACACCGAAGGGCATCCGCCGTCTGTGTCGGTTCAGTGGGTTCAGTGGGTTCTCTTCTCAAGGAGGTGGCATGGCGCCCTACTTAAGAAGGAGGCGGAGGATGCCGCCGCCACAGACCTCTGCCCACGGCCTCTATTGGAGGTCGAACTCCCCGTCGCGCGCGCCCAGTACGAACGCCCGCCACTCCGCCTCGGTGTACCGCAGCACGGTGTCGGGATCCAAGGACGACCGCATCGCCACCGCCCCGCCGGGAAGATGCGCGATCTCGACGCGCTCCTCGTCCTCGCTCGTGCCCGGGGCGCTGAGCCACTCGACGTCAGAGATGTCGAGGGCGTACAACTCGTCCTTCTCCTGTGCGGTCCCCATCGGTCAGGCCTTTCCTTCGACAACTGCTGAGTTGAACGGTCTCCACGCACGGGTGGAGACAAACAGGCCCACCGACGCGCGTGCTCCAACGGATCCTAGATCCGTCCGGTCCGTCCGGTCCGGCGATTCCCGTCCGGTCACTCGCGCTGGGGACCCAGCCCCCGCGCGCGACCGCCGCCGAGGGCTCCCGGCCGTGACCGCCCGCCCCGTACGGGGCGGGTCAGTCCATCCTGCGGGCAGTGCCCAACAGTCCCGACTCGGCGTCCGTGGGGCTCGTCATCACCCAGTGCCTCTCGCGCCCGGCGCACCACAGGGTGACGCCGTCGGCCAGGGTCGGCAGCGCCCCGCTCTCCGCTTGCGACAGCCCGAGGATCCGGCCGATCTGCTCGGCCTCGCGCGGCGACACCCGTTGCACGCCCACCAGCGTCGAGTTCCGCATCAACCGGGGCGCGACGGGGCTCAGATACGGCAGCAACGTCAGCACCGACTGCCACGGAGCCGACACCACACGGCCACGGGGGGGCCGCATGCCCGCGTCCCGTACGACCACCACCGGGCTGCCCACGGTCGCACCCTGCGGCGGTACCCGGCCCACGTCGTGCAGGGTGATGCACTCCAGGCCCGCGCCGGCGGCCTGCGCCAACAGCGTCCAGGCCTGGGCGCGCCCCGTCTCGACGACCACGCGTGCCCCGGTGCCCGCCGCGCGCAGCGCGATCACCTGGGCGGTCCAGAGACCGCCGATGAGCAGGACGTCGTACGGCGCGGAGCGGTGGAACCCCACCATCTGCGGGTGCCCCTCGGCGTCGTCACCGATCACCACACCGTCGTCCCCGACCGGCAGCGAGAGCGCCCCGAGTTCGTCGGCCGGCATGGTGTGACCCGCGTGCCGCGGGCCGAGCAGCGTACGCAGCCCGCTCATCGCGCGCCTCCCAGCGGAAGTGTGGCGAGGGCCCCGGGCAGTTGCTCACGGTCGAGACGTACGAGGCCGACCTTCGCCGACCGTGCGGCCTGCTCCAACAGCCGCCGCACACCTACCAGTTCGGTGTCGCTGCCGCCGGTGATACGGACATGGCCGTTGACCGTCATGGCTCCCAGCCGGGTGCCACGCCGCAGGGTGAGGCTGAAGGTCGTCGCGTACGCCGGGGTGGCGGTGAGCAGCGACACCAGCTTGGGCAGCGGAGCGGCGCCGCGCCCCAACTCGGGCCAGCGGCCCACCGCGTACGTCGTGTGCCACCTGTCGTCGCACCGCCACACGCGCGGCGTCTCCGCCGTGCGCCGCGCCGGGGCGGCGTCGGGGCGGCCGGCGTGAGCGGCCTGTGCCGGGCTGGCGCAGGCCGACGTCGCGATGGTGGAGTTCAGCTCCTCCTGGTCCAGCACGACAGCCCGGAACCCCGCCCCGGTGACCCGGCTCGCCACGTGGTCCGCCACTCGTACGAGGCATCGTTGCGCGCCTTCGACGCCGCCCCCGCGCGCGTCCACCGCCTCGCGGCACAGCTCGGGATCGAGCTTCACCGCCACCCACGTCAGCCGCAGGGCCGGGGCGCCGGTCTTCTCCTGAAGAGGTACGTACGAGAGCCGGGCCACCGACTGCTGCGGCAGGTGCGGTGCGGGCGCCGAACGCACCTGCTGCACCAACTGGACCGACTCCAGCCTGATGTCGTCGACCTCCAGGGCGCCGCCCAGGAGGGAGAGCGGCAGCGCCCGCGCGCCGAAGGCGGGCCGCAGCGCGGACCCGCTCGCCTCGACCCGTACGACGGCCGTGAGGAAGCTCCCGTCGCCGAGCATTCCCACGGTGCGGCGGTCACGGTCGACGTATGTGTACGGGCGCAGCGCCGGGACGGCCTCCGCGACCGGAGCCAGCGACGGATCGACGTCGACCGCCGCGGGTCCGGCAGCCCGCTCGCGCGCACGGAGGGAGAGGACGGTCGAGAGCCAGTCCTGGACGGCGTGGCCACGGCGCCGTACGACGGCGAAGAGGACCAGCACGCAGGCGACGGCGATCGTGGGCACCATCCACAATCCGCCGAGCACGACGCCGGCAGCGGCCAGCGCGAGTGCCACCTCGACGAGCACCAGCTGCCGCAGCTGGAAGGGGCCGACGTGGCTGGTGCGGGAGAGGGCTCGCAGGGTGGTCGTCGCGGGTACACGCGGCACCGTGACGGCCGCGGGGGATGTCGGGGCGGGGCCGGTGTCCGGGGCGTTGCGGCGTTGCCGACGGGAAGATCGGGAAGAGCCGGGGGGCTGTCCGAAAGTCCGCCCATTACGCTCGCGCGTCGCCGTACCCATCCCCGCGTTGCCCCCTCTGTCCGAAATGGCCATTTCCCCATGGGTAGTTGACCGGGCGATCACCCTACCTGAGCAGTGAGGCGTGATCGCCAGCATGCATAGTAGGGGGCCGGAACGACGGCAACCCTCTGTAAGAGAAGGGGGCCTGGCCGCGCAGTGGGGGAGAGGGACAGCGGACAGATGGCATCACGACGGGACGAACTCAACGCCTACACCTTCGCGAAGCGAAGGCTGATCGCGCAGTTCGTGCGGCCGAACTCGACCGGCTCGGAAGAGGGTGCGCCCCGTCCGCTGCGCGGGGTGGTGCCCGGGATGATCGTCGCCGTCGTGATCCTCGCGATCTTCGGCGCCTGGGGGATGTTCAAACCGGTGGCGCCCAAGCAGTGGGACACGCCGGGCGAGAACGTCATCATCGCCAGCAAGTCCACGACCCGTTACGTGGTGTTGAAGACCGGGAACCCCGGCAAGATCCAGCTCCACCCGGTTCTGAACATGTCGTCGGCCAAGCTCCTCCTCAACCCTGACAAGGGCAAGGTCATCAACGTCGACGAGTCGGTCCTCGACAACGGCAAGATCGCGCACGGTGCCACTCTCGGCATTCCGTACGCCCCCGACCGCTTGCCCGACGCGAAGGAGGCCGGCGCCGCCAAGCGCTGGGCGGTGTGCGAGCGCCCCGGCGAGGGCGGCCGGGCCATCGAGAAGGCGACGTTCGTCTTCGCGGAGCGCGAGCAGAAGAAGACCGAGGGCGCGAACCGGCTGACCGGCGGCGAGCTGATGTACGTGGAGGGGCCCGACAAGGCCCGCCACATTGTTGACGCCACGGGCAAGGCGTACGAGGTCGACGCGGACGACGACGTGTTGCTGCAACTGGTGGTCGGGGGAGACCGGAAGCCGCAGCGTGTGTCCGCGGCGTGGCTGGCCACGCTGCACCGCGGCGACGCTGTCGAGTTCCCGGAGATCGACGGGACGATCGGCGCCGACGCGGGCATCGGCGGCGAGCTGGACCCCTCACTGGACAAGGTCGGCACGATTCTCACGGCGACGGACGGGACCAAGGACCAGAAGTACGTCGTCCTGGAGGGCCGGGTCGCCCCGATCTCCGACTTCACCGCCAAGCTGCTGCTCGGCAGCCCGGACCTGATCCAGGTCGGCCAGAACGGTAACGCCACGTCCGTCAGCGCCGCGGCGTTCCGGCCCGGCGCCCCGTTCGGGCAGGACAACGACTGGCCGGAGAACGAGCCCGACGCGGTCAACTCCGCGAGCACGGGGGAGGGAAGCCGTAACACCGTGTGCAACGTGCTGCGCGAGGTGGACGCGGACAGCGGTGACACGAAGCTCAGCACGTGGGCCGGCACCGGTTTCCCCGAGACATTGGCGACCGGCGCCACGAGCGCCTACGTCACCCCCGGATCCGGCCAGCTCTTCCGCCAGTTCACGGGTGGCACGACCAAGTCCGGCTTCCTCTTCCTGGTTACGGACACCGGCCTGCGGTACGCGATGCAGTCCAACGGTGACAGCGCGACGGACGACTCGGGGATCGGCGAATCCGGTTCTGAGAAGGAGCGGCAGGCCGCCCGGGACGAGGTGCAGAAGGCGCAGAACAGGCTCGGATACCAGAACGTGGACGCGGCTCCGATGCCCGCCGCCTGGTCCGGGCTCCTGCCGACGGGGCCGAGGCTGTCGACCGGGGCCGCGCGTCAGCCGCAGGGTTCGTGAGGGCGGGGCAGCCATGACAGACACGGACAGCCGCACTCGTACACGCCGCCACGGTCACACACCCCCCGGCGGGAGCGCGCTCACGCCCAACTCCCCACCCACGTACCGTAGGTTGGCAGCGAAGACCACGGCGACGGCGACCGCCTTGACCATCGCCGCCCTCGCGCTCGTGACGCTGTCGGCGCCCACCGCGAGCGCGGACACGGGGCAGTGCTCCTTCCCCGGCGAGAAGTACGAGGGCCGCCCGTGGGCCCTGCAACGCGTCCTGCTGGACGAACTGTGGAAGCAGTCCACCGGCAAGAACGTCAAGGTCGCGGTCATCGACACAGGCGTCGACATCAGGAACCCACAGCTCGCCAAGGCGGTGGACACCGGCGGCGGTGTCAACCTGATGCCCCCGGGCGCCAAGGACGACAACGGGAACAAGCTGGAACGCGGCAACGCGAACGGCACCACCGACGTCGTCGGTCACGGCACCAAGGTCGCCGGCATCATCGCCGCGCGCCCCGCGAAGGGAACCGGTTTCGTCGGCCTCGCGCCCGACGCCACGATCATTCCGATCCAGCAGAACGACGCGTTCGGCAACGGCTCCGCCGAGACGCTCGCCGACGCCATCAACCACGCGATCGAGCAGGACGCCGACGTCATCAACATCTCCCAGGACACGGCGGACGCCGTGGAACCGACAGAGCTGTTGAAGCAGGCGGTGGACGACGCTCTCGCGGCGGAGATCGTCGTCGTCGCGTCGGCGGGCAACGACGGCCTCGACGGCAAGGTCAAGGAGACGTACCCCGCCTCGTACGACGGTGTGCTGGCCGTGGCCGCGTCCGACCGGAACAACGAACGCGCGTCGTTCTCCCAGTCGGGCGAGTTCGTCGGCATCGCGGCGCCGGGGGTCGACATGGTCACGACCGTCCCCGGAGGCGGCCACTGCGCGGACAACGGGACCAGCTTCTCCGCCCCGTACGTCGCGGGAATCGCCGCTCTGATCAAGAGCAAGCACGACGGGTGGACGCAGGAACAGATCGTCGCCCAGATCCAGCAGACGGCGGAGCGCTCGATCCCGGGCCGTGACCGCCTCGTCGGCTGGGGAGTGGTGGATCCGGTCCGTGCGCTGACCGAGGATGACAAGCCGGTCGAGGAACCGGTGGCACACGAAGGAGTGACCAGGGCCGAGGCGCCGACCCCGGCCGAGATCCATCTCAGTGAAACGGCCGAGGAACGGAACTCCCGGCTCGCGACCTACGTCGTTGTCGGGGGCGTCGTCCTGGTGGCGGCGATCACGGGCGGTTCGGTGGCTCTGCGCGATGCAAGGCGCCGGGCGCGGCGGGTTGAGGAGAGTAGGTGAACGGGGTGAGTGGGTTCAGTGGGACGGGCGAGAGCGTCCTCCCGCAATCAAGTCACTCGACCAACAACCCACTTAGTGGTGTCCGAGCGAGTAGCTAGAGTGGTCGCGAGCGATCATCGCGTGTATGCAGAAAGACCGGTTCGCTTGGGTCGCGACGCAGGACAGCAGAAGCAAACGGGGAGGAACGGGCATCGTGCCTGAGTCGGTGGGTGGCATGAGCGGGGGCTCTGATGGCGAGTAATCTTGAGCGCGGCGTCGGAGCGCTGAAGAAGTTCCAGAGTCAGATCAACACCCTGCTCTCGGAGTTCGAGGGCGGCGCGGGCGGCAACGGGGAGATCGCTGCCCAGCGCGTACCACGATCGTCGTTCAGCGGCCCGGGCAAGTTCGACGAGGCCGAAGGCTTCTCCATGCAGTACGAGCGGGTGCACACGTCGCTCATCGCGCTTTCCAAGTCTCTCGGTGACCAGATAGAGCTGCTGAGCATCGGAGTTCACGCGGCCGACGTCGGTTACGACAACGTCGAAGAAGACCTGCGGTACCGCTTCCACTCCATTCAGACGCGCTTGGACGAGCAGCGCGAGGAGCAGGCGAAGCAGCAGAGGCAGGACAGGGGCGAGGCACCCGAGGCGCCGCGCCAGAACGAGACCGGCGGCACGAAGGACTTGGGGTGACGAGACATGAGTGACGAGAAGAAACCGCCGCTCTCTCCCCAGGAGCAGCAGCAGAACGAGGACGCTGCCAAGATCCAGTCAGAGTTCGGTGTGACCGATGCCGCCGAGCGCGCGGTGGCGGCCGTGGACAAGATGGGCTTCGGCTTCGGAAACTCCGGCGGGGTCTTCGCCAGGACGAGCTTCGAGGAGCGGGCGCTCAACGACATGCTCGACCTGCTGGACGGCGCGAACCCCTCGGATCTGGAGAACGCCGGCAAGAACCTCGAACGGGCCAAGAAGAGCCTGAACGACGCCGCGCAGGAACTCAGCGACTTCGTCAGGGCGACGGACTGGCAGGGTGAGGGAGCCACCGAGTTCCAGCGTTACGGCGGCGAACTCGCCGGCTACGCCTGGGGCCTGGCCTCGTTCGCGAACGTCGTCGGCACCCAGATGTCCGTCGCGGCCACCGGCCTGACATCGGTCCGCAACTCCAAACCGCCCCGTGACAACCGGGCCGACCCGAGGCGTCCCAGAGACTTCCCGGTATCGGAGCAGCGGGAGGACAACCCGGAGTACAAGCGGGCTGTTCAGGCGGAGGAGAACCGCCAGGAGGCCATCAACCAGATGAACCGCCTGGCGTCGTTCTACGCGGTGTCGGAGCAGTCGCTGGCGGGGGTGAAGGAGCCGGAGCTGCCGAAGATGCTGGCGGCGGATGTGCCGCGACCGAAGCTGGGCGAGCGGGCCGGCGAAGTCATTTCGGGAGACTCCGGCGGCACGGATGCGCTGGGTTCGTCGCCTCACCAGCCGAGTGCTGTACGAGCCGACGCAGGTGGTACGGGTGGCGTTCCTCGCACCGGTACGGAGGGCTTGGTCACGCAGAACCCGGCCCCGAACACATCGATGGAGATCGACAGCGTCAAGACGCTGCCGCCCACCACGACGAATCCCGGTCCCACGCAACCTCCCACGGCGCCTGTCGGACCAAGCTCTGGGAACCAGCACTTTCCATCGCCACTGGGCCCCAATCTCGGTCCCCCTGTACGTGGCGGCGGCCCTCGTTCGAGCCCTCCGCTCGCGCCGAGGGGCGGAGGCCCCGGGCCGGTCTCCAATGCGAAAACAAGTACTGGAGGGGGCGGTCGCCAGGGCCCCGTCGGGCGCCCGACCCCGATGGGCGGCGGCACCAATTCGGGTTCGCAGTCGAGCCGCGGACCTGTCGGCAGGCCGACAGCCATGGGTCCCGGTGTGGGACGCGCTGGTGGTCCGGGTGCCACCCGGAGTCCCATGGTGGGTCGACCGAGCACCGGGGGGCCACCCATGGGCGGACGTTCCGGTCCGGGATCTTCCTCCGCGCCCCGTACGGGCCGCGCCAACGGCATCGTGGGAGGCACCCCGCAACGCACCTCCGGCGGCGGTACTGGTGCCTCCGGATCGCGCATTCCCAGAGGGAACGTCATCGGAGGCCCAGGTAGCACGACGCAAGGCCGCCCGTCGTCGGCAGCGCGTCCCAGCCAGTCCGGAGTCGTGGGGGCGGGCCCGGCGAAGGGCGCCGTACGGCCCACGGGACGAGGCGTGCCCAGCTCCAACAACGGCGTTGTGGGCACTCCGCGAAGCGGTGGTACATCCCCCAGGTCGGGCGCCGGCGGGTTTACGAATGGAGGCTCGGGGCTGTCCGGTGATCGACACGTGGAGCCGGAGCGCCCCGAACAGCCACGACCGGACCCCAGGGTGGACGAGGCAGAGACACGGGCGGCTCGGCGGCGTGGTGCCGTACCGCCAGTCATCGAATAGGCGCAGCGGAAGGTTCGGAAGTCGGGATGACGGCAGGAATGAGCCAGGTCCGGAAGCGATCCGGGTCGTACGGCCTTCGGCGCGGCCCGCTTTTCGCGGTGGCTGCGATCGGGGCCTCGGCAATGGTCGTGGGCGTTGCAGTTCCGGCGGCGGTTGCCGAGGATATGCAGTCGAAGCAGTGGTATCTCGAAGCCATGCGTACCGACGAGATCTGGGAGTCGGCCACGGGCGAGGGGATCAAGATCGCCCTGATTGACACCGGAGTCAACGCATCGATCCCGTCGCTCAAGGGCCAGGTACTCAAGGGCCTCGATGCCACGGAGACGGATGGGACCACTGACGACTACAGCGGGCACGGGACCACCATGGCCGAGCTCATTGCTGGAACTGGTGAGGGTGGAGGATTGAAAGGCCTGGCACCTGGAGCCGAGATCATCCCAATGCGGATCGCCAACGAGGAGTTCGAGGAGAAACACAACTCGAAGGCCTTCGACAACGCCAGCGCCATCCGTGCGGCTGCC
Source organism: Streptomyces sp. S4.7 (assembly GCF_010384365.1). Classification (NCBI taxonomy): domain Bacteria; kingdom Bacillati; phylum Actinomycetota; class Actinomycetes; order Kitasatosporales; family Streptomycetaceae; genus Streptomyces; species Streptomyces sp. S4.7. Next base: position 5,701,583 of record NZ_CP048397.1, read on the forward strand.
GACAGCGACGCCAAGATTATCAATGTGTCGCTCGGCAGCCAGTTTCTGGAGGCCCAGGAGAAGGCGGCGGTCCAGTACGCGTACAAGAAGGGGAAGCTGTTTTTCGCCGCAGTCGGCAACACTGGCCACAAGGGCAACAAGGCCGAGTACCCGGCCAACTATCCCGAAGTGGTTGGCGTCGCGGCTTCCGACCCTGAGGGTGAGGTTGCCGACACCTCCCAGCACGGCGACTTCGTCGACATCGCGGCCCCCGGCATCGATACGCCGTTCTGGTGCGACGAGACCTTCTCCAAGTACTGCGTGGGTAACGGCGGAACCAGCACAGCCACCGCCCTCGCCTCCGCCTCCGCCGCCCTCATCTGGTCCGCCAACCCCGACTGGACCGCGAACCAGGTCCTGCGGGTCATGTTCGAGTCTGCGGGCCGTGGCGACGACTGGAAGCCCGGCACCGTCAGCAACTACCTCGGGCACGGCATCGTCCGCCCCAACGCGGCCATCAACCGCGGGATCGGCAAACCCGGCGACCCGGACGTCAGCCCCCTGACCAACGAGCGCACGACGGCCGGCGGCTCGTCCGACGCGGGCGCCCCCAAGGAGGGTGCTGCCAAGGACGATGACGCCGCCTCCTCCGCGTCCGGGTCCGACGCGAAGGCCCCGGACGCGGACACGGCCAACGCCGCGAAGGACACCGGCGACGACAGCCAGTTGGGGCTGATCCTCGGGGGAGCCGCGCTCGTCGCCGTGCTTGCCGGGGGCGCTTTCGCCGTCGTACGCAGACGCCGCAGCGCGTGATCGCGCGGCCAAGACCACTCACCGAAGCACCAGCACATACACGCAGCAGCGAGCACATAGGAAAGGGAGACTGACATATGGCAGTCCAGAAGGTCGGCGATCAGAGTCTCAAGGACTTCCAGGACGAGATCACGGTCAAGTTCGAGGACGTCAAGGGACAGCTGAGGAACCTCCAGGGCGTCATCGACAGCCTGGAAGGTGCCTGGAAGGGCATCGGCGCCAGCGCCTTCGACGCGAAGCAGGCCGAGATCAACTCGGGCATGGTCCGCATCGCGAAGATGCTGCTCAACTTCCAGGAAGCGATCCAGGTCACCCGTACCACCGCGGGCAACACCGAGGACGAGGTCTACGCGGCCCTCAACGGTGTCGACGTGACCGCCGGCTTCTCCGGCGACAGCGCCGCCACGGCCAAGGCGACGTCGAACATCGCCGGCTACTGACAGCCCGTCAAACAGCCGTTCAGCACGCACCGCACACATACCGCACCGACACGAAACAGGAGGACCCGTGGCTCAGCAGAACGACGGCACCATGGTCGTGACCTACGGCTCGCTGGAGCAGGCCGCCGGGGTCATCGAGAAGCAGGCCGCCCGGCTCGACGAGAGCCTTGAGGCCATCCAGACGAAGATCCGCGGAGTCTCCGCGACCTTCGAGGGCGAGGCCAAGACCGCGGCCGACGCCGCCCACAAGAAGTGGGACAACGAGACGCGCATGATCCACAACGCGCTCAAGGACATCGCCCGCAAGGTCCGCGAGGCCGGCCCGACCTACCAGGCAGGCGACAAGAAGTCCGCCGGCTACTTCTAGGAACCTCCTGGAAGCGACCGGCAGTTACGGCGACAGGGGGGCACGCGCGGGAGGTGCCCCCCTTTGCCGTGCCTACGGGCGCGTTTACGGCCACGCTTACGCACGTGCAGCGCTCAGCCGCAGGCCCTCAGGGCGTGAGAACCCCGTGTGGCCTACGGCCGGTGCGCCCGCCTACTCAGGCAGTTCGGCGGGGAGGTTGCATTCCGTCTTCTCGTGCGCGAAGCGCGCCGTCTCGACTGCGAGATCCTTCAGACCTTGACGCACCCTGTCCGAAGCCTCGCTCGACCTCAGATCAACGACGACTCTCAGGCTGTATTCGCCGCCCGGTATCGTACCGGCTTTGGCGCAAGGCACCTGAATGGCGACCGTGTTGTCTGCCGTGATGAACCCTCCGGATCCTGCTGCGAAGCTTTCGCGGGCCTCGTCGCCGTCTTCCAGTGAGTACTTCGCCCAGCTGTCCGCAGACTGGGTCTCCATTACCAGCGTGCCGGCGCTCAGAAGCGTTTTCCCCTCACCGTAGACCGTGCAGTCACTCCTGAACGCGTCGCTCTGCTGTGTCACCTGCTCGCCGGTCACTCTGCCTCTGAAGGAATATTCCGGTTCCTTCGGCAGTACCGTTTCGAGCGTCGATGCCGCTTTCGTGGAGTCGCCGAGCGACTCGCAGACCTTGCTTGCTTTTATTTTGCCGCGCTTTTCGAACGGAGGCAGCCCCAGCGCATAGAATGCGGCCGCCGCCAAGCCGACCACCACCAGTGAGGTGAGGGGGATCAGGACCTTCTTCGACATGGAAATCATGTGCTCACTTTTTCGGCTCGAGTTGCCGGGGAGTTCCTTCGCCGTCGATAAAGTCTGAGAGGTTCGTGCGGGCGTTGTTGAAGCCATGCTCCGCCGCGTTCGCGGCAGCATCGACAATGGCCGGCGACGGGTTCTTCGCGCTCTCACCCGCCTTTTCGGCGGCCGTTTCGACAAGGGTGTAAGTGGATTGGCGCGTCGCGTCTATCTCCTGGCCGTTACGGTAGATGACTTCGCCGGAGCTGTCCTTCAGCGCGCCCTCTGTGAGACCGCCGAGAATCTCGTCCACCGCAGTGCCTGCCAGCCCGCCCGCAACGATGCCACCTGGGCCGATGAACGGAGCCGTCGCAAGTCCGACCCCGATGCCGACCCCGGTGCCTACCCAGGTACTGGTGGTCTGGATCGCGTCGTTGAAATCTTGATCCTTCACACCCCCCTCCTCTTCGCTCGCGAACGCACGACCCGCCCCGATCGTCCCTTGGACTTCGCCGCTGACTTTCGCTACACCCTCAATGGCCTGCTTGAGATTGTCGTTGTCGCTGAAGTTGGGGTCCTTGACGAAGGCCTCCGGATTGGCGAAGTGATACTCCATCAGGGACGTTGTGTAGGCGGCCTGGCCGGCGTTGACCGCCGCATATCCCTCGGGATTCTGTCCCACCGCGTAGAGGAACCTGGTGATGTCGACCTCAGGGATCTTCGCCGGCTCACCGACCACCGGAAAGAGGTCGTTCCCTGATTCTTTCCCGGCGTACATACCTCGATTGATGTCAGGCATGTACTCGGCGGCAATCTGACCCACACTGTCGGACATGTAACTGTGCTCGGTGAGTCGGCCCGGGTTTTCCGAGATGGACACCATCACGTTCCTCGCCAGCTCCGCCTGCCCGGCGTTGTGGGCCGGGGTGTCCAGAGTCGGCAGTTCGCCCGCCGGGTGTCCGGTCGTGGCCGCTTCCAGGGCCATCGCCAAGTTGTTCCGGCCGGAGATGCTGTCGTCGCCGTCCTTGTCGCGCTCCGGCGGCCAGTCGCGCTCCTCGAAGAGATAATCGAAGTTGGAGAGAGAAGCCTTGACCTCTTTACCGGTTTTTTCGTCCTCTTCCTTGAAGTCGTGATCCTCGTCCTTCGACAGGAAGGAGTCGTTGAAGAAGTCCGTCGCGGCATCCGGACTGTTCGACAGCGCCTTCAGGTAACCGATCATGGGGTCCGAACCGGAGTCCTCACCCGTGTGGTTGAGATTCGGGTCCATGCCCATCCTGGTCCAGACCGTCGCCCCGTGGCGGCCGTTGCTGGTTGCCGCCTTCTCGGTCTCCATGAGTTCACTGCCGTAGCTCTTGAGGAACTGGTCGTCGAAATTGCCCCAGCGCATCAGGTTGCTCATCACCTGGAAGCCCTGAGTGGTGCTGTTCTTGCTGATGGGCTGACTTCCGAGATCCGTCATCTCCCCCTTCCACCGGTGCATTTCAAGCGTGTCCGCCTGAGTCGCGGTGGCGAGTGTGAGGCTGAGGTTCTTCTGCAGATCGCCGAGCTGTTCGCGGCGTTCGACGTACACGTCCCTGTTTGTGTAGGGATCTGCTATGCCGGCCCAGAACTCCAGCGTCCCCTTGGGGCCCAGCTGCTCTGCGAAGCGCTCGCTGAAGAGTTCGTCGCCGGAGTACTTCTTCAGGCCCGCGTTGAGCGCGTCGAACTCCTTGACCGTCAGGTCTTCCGGGTTCTTCTTCGCGATACGAGCGAGGTTCTCGGCTTCCCTGATCGCGGTGACCGCCGAATCACGGTCCGCGTACTTCTGCCCGGAGAAGCCGTAGTCGGTGAGGTCGACGAGAGCCTTGAGCGACGTGGCCGCCGTGTTGTCCATCTCCGTCGCCTTGTCGAGAATGCCCTGAAGCTCGTCCCGCAGCGCGTCGACGTCCTTCTGGCCGTTCGCGGGCTTCGGGTCGGGACTCGGGGTGACGGTGAAGCCGCTGCCCGCCGACTTGACGGACATGTGGTTGCCGCGCCCGCGCTCGATCGCTTCCTTGAGCAGTCGCTGCTGGGTCTTCAGCTCACCCTGCGTGTCGCGCATGATGTTGCGTATCGACTCGGCCTGGGTGTACGCGTCGTTGAACTCCTCGGCGGTCTTGCCGATGAACTCGCGCGACACCGTGGCGTTGTAGCCGGCCCAGTTGGCCTTGCTCGCCTTGCCGTGGAGCCCGTCCTTGGCGTCGGCCTTGAGGTCGGTGAGTTTGGTGAGCATCTTCGTCCAGTCGCTGACCGTGGTGTCGAGCGACGTGAAACTGGCTGAGTGAAGGGCTTCGAAATCCATGATCCTGTTCCTTTAGTCCTTCTCAGTCCTTCGAGTCTTTCTTGCCCTCGCCGTAGACCTCGTTCTTCTCGCCCGGCTGGGACCACTGCTCGTCGAAGCCCGCATCCAGTGTGGAGATGCTGCTCACATGACGCTCGATGAAGATTTCGTCGCCCTCGTGCGCTTTTTTCGTGAAGTCCATGTGGTTCGAAATGAGCGCGCACGCGTCCATGAGGGAACCGAGCTGCCGGTCCCAGCGCAGCGACACATGACTCAGAGCGCCGCCGAGCGCGAAACCCTGCCCCTTCAGATCACTGCCGGCCGTGTCGGTGCTGGTGACCCGCGCCTCTTCCCACAGTCGGTTGTACAGCTTGAACGCCTCGTCGCCGATCGCCGCCAGGTCCTTCTGGTCGACGCTGAGATCACCGGTCGGATTGCCCGCGTTGGGCCGGTCCTCCTCCGGGATTCCGTTCAGCCGCATCTGCCCCGACCCGTTACCCGCCGCCGATGCCTTCAGCTGGTCCCATTCGTCCCATGCCATCTGGGATTCCTTCCCCCGTGCTCACTGATGGATTTCGCCATTCCGGATCAACCTATTGATGCGCGCCGATCACACGCAAGTGCGGTCCGTCGCAACCGCGTTCAGTCCGGAGACGGCCCCGTACGCGCATCTCCAGACTTCTCACGCCTCGCCCCGTTCCTCACTCCATCCCCGCCAGCCGGAACATCTCGACCGCTTGCCATCCCAGGAACAGCGCCAGTCCGATCAGCGCGAGCTTCCGTCCCCGGATCAGTCCGTCCGACGGCTCGTGGGCCGCCGGGTTGTCGAAGCGGCGTGCCTGGAAGCGCCACCACGCCTTCCGCTGGTCCACGAACGCCAGCCCCAGGAACAGCACCGCGAAGAACGCCGCGAAGATCCCCGCACCCGTCATCGGCCCATCACCGGTGCCACCCGTGCCACCCGTCCCGTCCGCACCGACCGGGGCTCCGGGACCCGCCCCGTCACCGCTCGTCCAGCGACGGCATGAGGCCCGTCTGCACCAGCGGGTTGCCGCGCTGGCGGGAGACGAAGATGCCGCGGCCCGCCGGCATCGGACGCGCCCGTACGCCGCCGAGGATGTCGCCCTCCTGCGGGTCGCCCGAGAGCAGCACGCCCTGCGCGCCGAGCTCCATCATCCGCTGCATGAACGGCTCGTACGAGGCCCTGCTCGCCCCCGCCGCGCTGCGGGCGATGATGAAGCGCACACCCACGTCGCGGGCGAACGGCAGCTGCTCCGTGAGCTTGTTGAGCGGGTTGCCGCTGGACGTCGACACCAGGTCGTAGTCGTCGACGACCACGAACACCGTCGGCCCGCGCCACCAGCTGCGTTCGCGCAACTGCTGCGCCGTGACGTCCGCCGCCGGGGTACGGCGCCGCATCAGGTCCGACAGCGCGTCAACATGGTGCTCCATGTTGTTGGACATCGGCACGTACTCCGCCAGGTGCGACGGCGGCGTCACGTCCAGCAGCGCGCGCCGGTTGTCGATGACGAAGAACTTGGCCGAGTTCCCGTCGTACCGCTCGCACAACTGCTTGATCAGCAGCCGCAGCAGGTTCGACTTGCCGGACTCGCTCTCGCCGAACACCAGGAAGAACGGGTCGCGTTCGAAGTTGACGAAGACCGGCTCCAGCAGATTCTCGTCGATGCCGAAGGCCACGCCGCGCTTCGGCTGCTCGACGCCCGCCGGCAGTGTCGCCGCGTCCAGTTCGCGCGGCAGCAGCCGTACGGCGGGGGCGCCCGGCCCCGTCCAGTGCCGGCCGACCTCCTGCGTCATGGCTGCCGTCGCCTCCGACAGGTCGCTGTCGGAGTTGATGGAGTCGATCCGCGGCACCGCAGCCATGAAGTGCAGCTTCTCCGGCGTCAGACCCCGGCCCGGCACCCCGGTGGGCACGTTGACGGCCGCCTTGCGGTCCAGGTCGGAGTCCATCGTGTCGCCGAGGCGCAGCTCCAGCCGGTTCATCAGGTGGTCCTTGAGGTTGGCGCGCACCTCCATCGAGCGCGACGCCGTGAGCACCACATGGATGCCGTAACCGAGCCCGCGCGCCGCGATGTCGAGGACGGCGGGCTCCAACGCCTCGTAGTCGGTGCGGAAGTTGCCCCACCCGTCGATGATCAGGAAGACGTCGCCCCAGGGCTGGTCCGTGAGCGAGATCTCGCCCCGTTCCCGCATCCTGCGGAAGGTGTTGATGGAGTCGATCCCCGCCGTACGGAAGTACTCCTCGCGGCGTGCCAGGATCCCGTACACCTCGGCCGTCGTACGCCGTACCTTCTCGGGGTCGAGCCGCGACGCCACCCCGCCGACGTGCGGCAGCCCGGCGATCGACGACATGCCACCGCCTCCGAAGTCCAGCCCGTAGAACTGCACCTCCTGCGGCGTGTGCGTCAGCGCGAACCCGGAGACGAGGGTGCGCAGCAGCGTCGACTTGCCGGACTGCGGCCCGCCGACGATCTGCATGTGGCCCGCCGCACCGGAGAAGTCCCGGTACAGGGTGTCGCGCCGCTGCTCGTACGGCTTGTCGACCACGCCCAGCGGCACGACCAGGCGCCCCGCCCCCTCGAAGCCGGGCTGGGTGAGCCCGCGCCCCTCCACGTTCGACAGCCCCGGCAGCAGTTCGTCCAGCGACGGCGGGTTGTCCAGCGGCGGCAGCCACACCTGGTGCGCCTCGGCGCCGCGCCCTTCGAGCCGGCGCACGATCACATCGAGCACCGTGTCGGCCAGCGCGTCGTCCTCGGGGCTGGTACGCGCTTCCGGTACGGCCGGCCGGGCGGTCGGCTGCACGTAGTGCACCGGCACCGGCGCCGCGGTGAACGGCACGGGCCTGCGGTCGACCGGGAGCGGCCCCCCGGTGCCCGCGACCGCCTGCGCGTTCGCCCGGTACACCCCGGAGACGTACGCGGCCTTGAAGCGCACCATCTCGTCGGTGCCGTACTTCAGATACCCGGAACCGGGCACGTTCGGCAGCTGGTACGCGTCCGGCACACCCAGCGCGGCGCGGGACTCCGCGGCCGAGAAGGTGCGCAGACCCACGCGGTACGAGAGGTACGTCTCCAGCCCGCGCAGCCGGCCCTCCTCCAACCGCTGCGACGCCAGCAGGAGATGGACGCCCAGCGAACGTCCGATGCGCCCGATCTGGACGAACATCTCGATGAAGTCCGGCATCGCTGTCAGGAGTTCGCTGAACTCGTCGATGACCAGCACCAGCGACGGGATGGGCTGCAACGGGGAGCCCGCCGCGCGTGCCTTCTCGTAGTCGTGGATGTTGGCGTAGTTGCCCGCGTCGCGCAGCATCTCCTGACGCCGGTTCAGCTCACCGCGGATCGAGTCGCCCATGCGGTCGACCAGCGTGAGGTCGTCCGCGAGGTTGGTGATCACCGCGGCGACGTGCGGCATCTGCGACATGCCGGCGAAGGTGGCACCGCCCTTGAAGTCCGCGAGAACGAAGTTCAGCGTCTCCGAGGAGTGCGTGACGGCGAGGCCCAGCACCAGCGTGCGCAGCAGCTCGGACTTGCCGGAGCCGGTGGCGCCGACACACAGGCCGTGCGGCCCCATGCCCTCCTGCGCCGCCTCCTTCAGGTCCAGCATGACGGGCGCGCCGTCCTCACCGACACCGATGGGCACGCGCAGCCGCTCCGCCTGCGAACGGGGCCGCCACGTGCGGGTGACGTCGACGGACGCCGCGTCCCCGAGGTTCAGCAGATCGGTGAAGTCGAGGTTGGCGAGCAGCGGTTCGTCGTCGTCGTCGCCTCCCGTCGCGGCCCGCAACGGCGCGAGCTGGCGGGCCAGCGCCTCGGCGGCCTCCAGGCTCAGCCGGTCGGGCTCCCCGTCGTACACCATGCCGTGCCCCGACTCCAGCCGCAGCGAGTCGGGATGCACCACCACGGCCAGGCCGCCGCGCGCACCGGTGACCTCGCCCGGTACGACCTCGACGACCGTGACACCCTGCAGCCCCTCCGGCGCCGCGAGCGCCGACACAGGGGGCAGCGAGAGGCCGTCCAGGACGACGACGATGTGCGGCTGGTCCAGCAGCGGATGCCCGCCGGACTGGAAGCGCGGACGGCCCTCCAGCCGCCCCGCCAGCATCTCCTCCAGCTCCCGCACGTCGGAGGTGATCAGCCGGCGGCTGCCCGCCCCGTCACCGGGGCCTTGGGCCTGCACGTGGGGCAGCCACTTCGCCCACTCCCACCCCGACGCCGCGCCCCGTCCGGTCACGACGGCGATGACCAGGTCCTCGGGGGAGTGCAGTGAGGCGAGCGAACCGACCATCGCGCGCGCCGTGGAACGCACCGACTCGGCCTCGCCGGTGACGGTCAGGTGGTAGAAGGCGCGCAGCGAGACAGCCATCGGCAGACCGTCCAGCACGCTGTGCGCGTTGAGGAACTGCTGCATCGCCCCGGCGGTCAGCGGCTCCAGCTCGTCCACGGGGGCGGTTTCGGGGGCGATGAGCGGGGTGGCGAGCTGCTGACTGCCCAGCCCGATGCGTACCTGCCCGAAGTCTTCGTCGGCGACCCGCCGTTCCCACACCCGGCTGCCCTCGGCGACCAGCGCCCACAGCTGCTCCGGGGACGGGTGCAGGTAGTACTGCGCGTCCCGTTGCAGATGCGCCGTCCGCAGCACCGTACGCCGCGTCTGCGTCAGGTACTTGAGGTAGTCACGCCGCATGTCGGCCAGTTCGCCCTGCGTCCCGCGCCGGTGCCGCACGAGCATCGCGATGGCCATGGCGATCGTCGAGGCGATCATCACCATGCCCATGATGCGCATGATCGGATTCGGCGTCATGAAGAAGAAGACGACCGAACCGCCCATACCCAGCATCGGGAGCAACTGCATGAGCGCACCCTCCTGCTGCCCTCTGGGCAGCGGCGGAGGGGGTTGCACCTGCATCTGCTCGCCGGGTACGTCGGCGGGCAGAGCCCGCGGCGGGCGCTTGACGACGATCTGACTCACTGCTCACCAATTCCCTTGCCGGACGGAAAAGTTCCCACCGGCGCCCCCGTGGCGACGGGCCTCCATCCGCGGGCAAGGATCCTACTTGCGTGGGTGTCCACCGCCCGGCGGTAGGGTGACCGGACGCGTTTGCGCAGCGATGAACTTCCGCAAAAAACGGGTCATTCACAGCGCAACGCGGGCATCGGGCGCATGGGAACCACGAGGGGATGCAGCACGTGAGTATGACGGCCCAAGCGGCGGCCACCGGCACCGGTCAGCCGGGCGCACCGGCCCCGTCCAGCGGGGGGACCGGCTTCTGCCGGATCACCGTTGTCGCCCCGGACGGCCGCATCGACGTGGCCCTGCCCGAGGACATCCCCGTGGCCGACCTCCACCCGGAGATCCTGCGGCTCTCCGGTCAGAGCCCGGAGGCGGGCGCCCCCGTCGGGTACCACCTCGTACGCCGCGACGGCACCGTCCTCGACAGCGCCCGCTCCCTGGCCTCCCAGCGCATCCTCGACGGCGAACTGCTGTCGCTGCGGCCCTTCGCGGAATCCCTGCCCCCGGCGGTCTTCGACGACGTCTCCGACGCCGTCGCGTCCGCGGTCGCCCGCGACCGCACCCTGTGGACCGACAGCGCCATGCGTGGCGCAGGCCTCTTCGGCGGCTCCGTCCTGCTGACGCTGCTCGCCTTCGTGCTGTGGACCGCGGACCCCCGCCACGACACACACGGCCTTCCGGGCATCCTGGCCGGCGTCACCGCCGTCCTGCTGCTCGCCCTCGCCGGCGTACGGGCCCGGGTGTACGACGACCGGGGCTCGTCCGTCGCGCTCGGCATCGGCTCGATGGCCAACGCCGCCGTCGCCGGCTCCGGACTGCTGCCCTTCGCGGACGGACAGGGCATCGGCAGACTCCAGTTCCTGCTCGCCTGCGCCGCCGTACTGGTCGCCTCGGTGATCCTGGTGATCGTCACCCCCGCCGGCGACAGCCCCTTCGTCGCGTTCGTGTTCGTTTCGACCGTCGGCCTCCTGGTGACGTTCATCGCCATCACGACCGACATGGCGCCCGCCGAGACCGCCGCCGTCTGCGCCGCGCTCTCCGTAGGAACACTCGCCTTCCTGCCCGGCCTCTCCACCCGCTTCGCCCGGCTCCCCATCGGGTTCGAGCCGCCCCGCACGACCGCCGGAGACTACGGGACCGACCCCGTGCCCCCCGCGCCCGTCGACCCCGAGCGCGTCGCCGCCCAGGCCCGGCGCGGCCACGAACTGCTCGTCGGCCTGGTCGGCGGCTGCGCGCTGGTCGCCGTCGGCGCCGCCGCCGTACTCGGCTTCTCCGACGGCGTCTGGGGTCAGCTCCTCGCCCTCGCCACCGGCATCGCCATGCTGATGCGCGCCCACCTCTTCAGCTATACGGCGCAGGTCGGCTGCGCCCTTGCCGCGGGACTCGGCGCCCTCGTCCTGCTGGGACTCGGTCTCTGCCTCAATCCCCCGGAGGGGCTGATCCGCGAGGCCCTGCGCGGGGACGGCGCCGGCCTCGACATCCGTACGGTCTGGCTGACCGCGGCCATCGCCGGGATCGCCGCACTGATCATCGCCATAGGGCTGATCGTCCCCCGCAAGGGCGTCACCCCCTTCTGGGGCCGCTTCCTGGAGATCGCCGAATCCTTCGTACTACTGACGGTCGTTCCCCTGTGCCTCGCGGTGTTCGACGTCTACCACTCCATCCGTGCGTTGACGTCCTGACTGGCTGGTACGCTGGGTGACGGCCGTTTGTGTACGCGTTCCGGTCCGACCGGAAAAAGCGACCCCGTCAACGGCAGCTCATCCCCGCCATCCGAGTAACCGAAGATCCCCAGCGAATTCGACCTGGGGCACTCGATGGCCACGAAGACCCACGAGGAGTACGCGTGCCGCTTGCCGCCGCTACGAAGAAGCAGATCATGTCGGAGTTCGCCACCAAGGAAGGCGACACCGGCTCCCCCGAGGTCCAGGTCGCGATGCTCTCGCGCCGCATCTCGGACCTGACCGAGCACCTGAAGACGCACAAGCACGACCACCACTCCCGCCGCGGTCTGCTCATCCTGGTCGGCCAGCGCCGCCGCCTGCTGCAGTACCTGGCGAAGAAGGACATCCAGCGCTTCCGTGCGCTGGTCGACCGCCTGGGCATCCGCCGCGGTGCGGCCGGCGGCGCCAAGTAGCACGCCGTGAAGGGAGCGGTTCCCACACACCGGGAACCGCTCCCTTCGCCGTATGCGCACGAAGCTCAGTAACCTGTTCGCAGGAGCACAGCTCCCGGACACCGCTGAGAAGCAGTGCCGCGACAACCGCACCACGAGCACGATCAGCACCACCCCGCATGACAGAAGGCACCACCCACTGACGAGGGGAAGCGCCCCTCCGCCGCCGCCGGTCCTCGGTAGTGGCCCCCGGAACGGCGCGGCGAACGCCGCCCGCGGCCCTCGCCGCCGCCCCGGGAGCTTCGATCGAAGACCGGCCCGCACCAAGGAGCGCTTCTCCGCCTGTCCCCCGCCACACGGGCGCGGGACGAAAGACGACAACGACAAGCAACGGAGAACCACTGGTGGAGAACGAGACCCACTACGCCGAAGCCGTTATCGACAACGGCACGTTCGGCACCCGCACCATCCGCTTCGAGACGGGCCGCCTGGCCAGGCAGGCCGCCGGCTCCGCCGTCGCGTATCTGGACGACGACACCATGGTGCTGTCGGCCACCACCGCTTCCAAGAAGCCCAAGGACCAGCTCGACTTCTTCCCCCTCACGGTGGACGTCGAGGAGCGGCAGTACGCGGCCGGCAAGATCCCCGGCTCGTTCTTCCGCCGCGAGGGCCGGCCCTCCGAGGACGCGATCCTCACCTGCCGCCTCATCGACCGGCCGCTGCGCCCCTCCTTCAAGAAGGGCCTGCGCAACGAGATCCAGATCGTCGAGACGATCATGGCGCTCAACCCCGACCACCTGTACGACGTGGTCGCGATCAACGCCGCCTCCTGCTCCACGCAGCTGGCCGGCCTGCCCTTCTCCGGTCCGATCGGCGGCACCCGTGTCGCCCTGATCAAGGGCCAGTGGGTCGCGTTCCCGACGCACACCGAGCTCGAGGACGCCGTCTTCGACATGGTCGTCGCCGGCCGCGTCCTGGAGGACGGCGACGTCGCGATCATGATGGTCGAGGCCGAGGCCACCACGAAGACCATCCAGCTCGTCGCCGACGGCGCGGACGCTCCCACCGAGGAGATCGTCGCCGCCGGTCTGGAAGCCGCGAAGCCCTTCATCAAGGCGCTCTGCAAGGCCCAGGCCGACCTCGCCGCCAAGGCCGCCAAGCCCACCGGCGAGTTCCCGGTCTTCCTCGACTACCAGGACGACGTCCTGGAGGCCCTCACCGCCGCCGTGAAGAGCGAGCTGTCCCAGGCGCTCACCATCGCCGGCAAGCAGGACCGCGAGGCCGAGCTGGACCGCGTCAAGGAGCTCGCCGCCGAGAAGCTGCTCCCGCAGTTCGAGGGCCGCGAGAAGGAGATCTCCGGTGCGTACCGCGCGCTGACGAAGTCCCTGGTCCGCGAGCGCGTCATCAAGGACAAGGTCCGCATCGACGGCCGCGGCGTCACGGACATCCGTACGCTCGCCGCCGAGGTCGAGGCCATCCCGCGCGTGCACGGCTCCGCGCTGTTCGAGCGTGGCGAGACCCAGATCCTGGGCGTCACCACCCTCAACATGCTCCGCATGGAGCAGCAGTTGGACACCCTCTCGCCGGTGACCCGCAAGCGCTACATGCACAACTACAACTTCCCGCCGTACTCCGTGGGTGAGACCGGCCGCGTCGGTTCGCCGAAGCGCCGCGAGATCGGCCACGGAGCGCTCGCCGAGCGCGCCATCATGCCGGTGCTGCCGACGCGCGAGGAGTTCCCGTACGCGATCCGCCAGGTCTCCGAGGCGCTGGGCTCCAACGGCTCGACGTCCATGGGCTCGGTCTGCGCCTCCACCATGTCGCTGCTGAACGCCGGTGTGCCCCTCAAGGCCCCCGTCGCCGGTATCGCCATGGGCCTGATCTCCCAGGAGATCGACGGCAAGACGCACTACGTCGCCCTCACCGACATCCTCGGTGCGGAGGACGCCTTCGGCGACATGGACTTCAAGGTCGCCGGTACGAAGACGTTCGTCACCGCGCTCCAGCTCGACACCAAGCTCGACGGCATCCCCGCCTCGGTCCTGGCCGCCGCGCTGAAGCAGGCCCGCGACGCACGCCTCCACATCCTCGATGTGATGAACGAGGCCATCGACGTCCCGGACGAGATGTCCCCGAACGCCCCGCGGATCATCACCGTCAAGATCCCCGTGGACAAGATCGGTGAGGTCATCGGCCCCAAGGGCAAGATGATCAACCAGATCCAGGAGGACACCGGCGCCGACATCACGATCGAGGACGACGGCACCATCTACATCGGTGCCGCCGACGGACCGGCCGCCGAGGCCGCCCGCGCCACGATCAACGGCATCGCCAACCCGACCATGCCGGAGGTCGGCGAGCGCTACCTGGGCACGGTCGTCAAGACCACCACCTTCGGTGCGTTCGTGTCGCTGCTTCCCGGCAAGGACGGTCTGCTGCACATCTCGCAGATCCGCAAGCTCGCCGGCGGCAAGCGCGTGGAGAACGTCGAGGACGTCCTCGGTATCGGCCAGAAGGTCCAGGTCGAGATCGCCGAGATCGACCAGCGCGGCAAGCTCTCCCTGATCCCCGTGGTCGAGGGCGAGGACGAAGAGAAGAACGACAAGCAGGACGACCAGAAGGACGAAGCCTCCCAGTGACGTTTCGTAGTTCCACGACGACGGCCCGCACCTCCTCGGAGGTACGGGCCGTCGCCCGTACCCAAACCCTCCTGGAGGGGCAGAACGGCATCGGCACCGTCCGCCGCACGACCCTCCCCGGCGGCCTGCGCGTCGTCACCGAGACCCTGCCGTCCGTACGGTCGGCGACCTTCGGCATCTGGGTACAGGTCGGCTCACGCGACGAGACGCCCACGCTCAACGGCGCCACGCACTATCTGGAACACCTCCTCTTCAAGGGCACCAAGAAGCGCAGCGCCCTCGACATCTCCTCCGCCATAGACGCGGTGGGCGGCGAGATGAACGCCTTCACGGCGAAGGAGTACACCTGCTACTACGCGCGCGTGCTCGACACCGACCTCCCCCTGGCCATCGACGTCGTGTGCGACATGCTCACGGGCTCGCTCATCGAGGCCGAGGACGTCGACGCCGAGCGCGGCGTCATCCTCGAAGAGATCGCCATGACCGAGGACGACCCGGGCGACTGCGTGCACGACCTCTTCTCGCACACCATGCTCGGCGACACCCCCCTCGGCCGCCCCGTCCTGGGCACCGTCGACACCGTCAACGCCCTGGACCGCACCCGGATCGCCCGCTTCTACAAGAAGCACTACGACCCGACGCACCTGGTCGTCGCCGCCGCCGGCAACGTCGACCACGCCACCGTCGTACGGCAGGTACGCCGCGCCTTCGAGAAGGCCGGCGCCCTCTCCCGTACGGACGCCGTCCCGGTCGCTCCGCGCGAGGGCCGCCGCGACCTGCGCACCGCCGGCCGCGTCGAGCTGCTGAACCGCAAGACGGAGCAGGCCCACATCGTCCTCGGTATGCCGGGCCTCTCCCGCACCGACGAGCGCCGGTGGGCCCTCGGGGTCCTCAGCACGGCCCTCGGCGGCGGCATGAGCTCACGGCTCTTCCAGGAGGTGCGGGAGAAGCGTGGCCTCGCCTACAGCGTGTACTCGTACACCTCCGGCTTCGCCGACTGCGGACTCTTCGGCGTCTACGCGGGCTGCCGCCCCAGCCAGGTCCACGACGTGCTGAAGATCTGCCGCGACGGGCTGGACCAGGTCGCGTCCGAAGGACTCGGCGACGAGGAGATCGGCCGCGCCGTCGGGCAGCTCTCCGGCTCCACCGTCCTCGGCCTGGAGGACACCGGCGCGCTGATGAACCGCATCGGCAAGAGCGAGCTGTGCTGGGGCACCCAGATGTCCGTGGACGACATGCTCGCGCGGATAGCGGCCGTCACCCCCGACGACGTGCGCGCCGTGGCACGCGACGTACTGGGACAGCGCCCCTCGCTGTCGGTGATCGGGCCTCTCAAGGACAAGCAGGCCGACCGCCTCGACGAGGCAGTCGCCTGACCCCCGTCCTCCCAGCCTCCTAAGGAAGCGAAGCGATGAGCACCAAACTGCGGGTGGCCGTTCTCGGCGCCAACGGCCGGATCGGCTCCGAGGCCGTACGGGCCGTCGAGGCCGCCGACGACATGGAACTGGTCGCGGCCCTCGGGCGCGGCGACAAACTGGAGACCCTCGTCGACACGGGAGCCCAGGTCGCCGTCGAACTGACCACTCCCACCGCGGTGATGGGCAACCTCGACTTCCTCGTACGCCACGGCATCCACGCCGTCGTCGGCACCACCGGCTGGACCGACGACCGACTGGCGCAGCTGGAGACGGTGCTGGCGGGCTCCCCGGAGACGGGCGTGCTCATCGCGCCCAACTTCTCCGTCGGCGCCGTCCTCACCATGAAGTTCGCGCAGGCGGCGGCCCGTTACTTCGAGTCCGCCGAGGTCGTCGAGCTGCACCATCCCAACAAGGCCGACGCCCCGTCGGGCACCGCCGCCCGCACTGCCCAGCTGATCGCCGCCGCCCGCGCCGAGGCCGGCTCCCAGCCCCAGCCCGACGCCACGGTCACGTCGCTGGACGGGGCGCGCGGCGCGGACGTCGACGGGGTCCGGGTGCACTCCGTACGGCTCCGGGGGCTGCTCGCCCACCAAGAGGTCCTGCTCGGCGGCGAGGGGGAGACCCTCACCATCCGCCACGACTCCCTGCACCACAGCAGCTTCATGCCGGGGATCCTCCTCGGCGTCCGCCGGGTGGGCCGCACACCGGGCCTCACCTTCGGCCTGGAACGCTTCCTCGATCTGAACCTGCCGGACTGACCACCGTGCGCGCCAAGATCATGTATTTCGTCATGGCCACCGTCCTCGTCGGCTTCTTCGTCCTGGCCGGTGGCCGCGGCGTCGCGCTCATCGGCATCGGTACGCCGCTGACCGTCACGTTCGGGATCGCGGTGCTGGTCCTGCCGGTGATCGGAGCCTGGTTCCTCTGGCAGAACACCCGGTTCGTCCAGCGGGCCAACCGGCTCGCCGCCGAGCTGGACGCCGAGGGCGGTCTGCCGGTCGACGAACTGGTGCGCACCGCGAGCGGCCGCGTCGACCGGGCGTCGGCCGACGCCGTGTTCGCCGCCCGCCGCGCCGAGACCGAGGACACCCCGGGGGACTGGCGCTGCTGGTTCCGCCTCGCGGTCGCCTACCGCGACGCCGGCGACACTCCCAGGGCCCGTGAGGCGATGCGCCACGCCATCGCGCTGCACGGGGCGATCCCGGCGACGGCCGCGGAGTGACGAGGAACTGAAGCCCGCGGCAGGACGAACAGAGGGCGCCGCGATGTCACGGCGCCCTCGGTCGAACAGCTCCAAGACCGATCGGCCCGGCGTGATCCGTCCCGTCAGTCCCCGGTACAAGGCGCCCGTTCGGTGCCCGATCGGCGTCCGTTCAGGGTCCGTTCCGCTGTCCGTCCTTCGGCCAACTCGCGACCACGGTGCGCCGGTTCAGCCGCGCCGGTACTCGTCGCCCCACGCCTCGACGGAGTCCGCAGCCCGGTCGAAGGCCCCGGGGCGCGACAGGAAGTCCGCGTTGTGATCCGTGAGCAACAGCCGCTTCTCGCCGTCACGGAGCACGAGCAGGAGCGCCTGCCCCTGCACCGTCCGCGGCAGCCCCAGCCAGCGCACCGGCTGCTGCACCGTACGGACCTCCACGGCCTCTCTCCACGGCACGGTCTTGGTCGTGAGCAGCCCCACGCGCCGTACGCCGTGGAGGCTGACCCACGCGCCCACCCGCAGCAGTCGCAGCGCTGCGGCGATCATCACCAGCGCGATGCCGAGGCACACGGCGGCGCCGGACGCCGCCCCGGCGAACGCGATGATCATCGTCGCGAGCAGTACGAACGAGGCGAGCAGCAGGAGCAGCGCGGACGCGCCCACCCGCCACGGTCCCGGACGGTACGGGCGGCGCCAGCTGTCGTGGTCGTCGAACGGGAGCGCGACGTCGTCGCCGGTCGCGTCAAACGCACGGTCGGCCGTCAGGAAGGGCAGGGGCACGACTGATCCTCACTCACAAGCACGCTCGATCGGGCGGTGCTGGCTGAGGTTATCGAGGAGCCCCCGGGCAGGACCACTCAGGGGGGCCGGACGGGTCAGCGGCCCTGGGACGCCGTGGGCTGCTGCGTCTGCCCGGAGGACCGACCCGATTCGAGGGACGGCAGCCCGAACAACAGCGAACCCGTGAGCCCGGCCGCGATGACCAGCCCGATGAGTGTGCGACTCATCAGCTCGGATCGGCTGATCCGTTGCCTGGGAGGTGGAGTGACGTTACTGCGGAAGCGGTCGGCCTCGGCGACGAATGCGAACGGGACGGCTTCACGCCGGCGGAACATGGGGGCGAACTCCTTGCGGTCGTGCGAGGGAAGGTCGGGCGGTGGCGGGCGAGGTGCTGCGGCGCCGCTACTGAGTCAGACGCGTGGAACGGTCATTTGGTGCCCGATTCCGCCGAACTGACGAACAACCGCACGACCTGCGGACGCGCGTCGGCTACGTCCACCCGTACGGTGCCGCGTGTGACCGGAGCCGTCGGCAGTGGCTCGAGTGCCTGGTCGTAGAGTGGGCGCCGCCCGTTGGACGTGACAGGAAGGACCCCGCCGGTGAGTGAGATCTCCGCCGAGACCAAGCCCAGCTTCCGCAGTGAGGTGACCGTCGACCTGGTGAAGCACAGCGCGGGCGACTCGGACGTCCTGTGGGCGGCTCGCGTCTCCACGGCGGGCGAGCAGTCCCTGGAGGAGCTCTCGAAGGACCCCGAGCGTTCCAAGGGCCTCATCAACTTCCTGATGCGCGACCGCCACGGCAGCCCCTTCGAGCACAACTCGATGACCTTCTTCGTCAGCGCCCCGATCTTCGTCTTCCGCGAATTCATGCGGCACCGGGTCGGCTGGTCCTACAACGAGGAATCCGGGCGTTACCGGGAGCTCCAGCCCGTCTTTTACGTCCCCGACACCTCGCGCAAACTCGTCCAGGAGGGCCGCCCCGGCAAGTACGTCTTCGTCGACGGAACCCAGGAGCAGCAGAACCTCACCGAGCGCACGATGACGGAGTCGTACCGCCGGGCGTACGAGGCGTACCAGGAGATGCTGGCGGCCGGTGTCGCCCGCGAGGTGGCCCGCGCGGTGCTGCCCGTGGGCCTCTACTCGTCGATGTACGCGACGTGCAACGCACGCTCGCTCATGCACTTCCTCGGGCTGCGCACCCAGCACGAGGCGGCGAAGGTGCCGTCCTTCCCGCAGCGGGAGATCGAGATGGTCGGCGAGAAGATGGAGGAGCAGTGGGCGCGGCTCATGCCGCTCACGCACGCCGCCTTCAACGGCAACGGCAGGGTGGCGCCGTAGGGTGTCGTGGCCCCGCAGGGCTGGCATTGCGCACAGATGTGCCACCGAGGTGCCCAGTGTCCGGATTGCGGCGTTTCGAGTAGTTCATCTAGGCTGATCAGACGGACCCGGCACTGCCTGAACCCCCGAGCAGTCAGTGCCGGGCTCCGTACACCGCCCCTCAAGGGGATTCGTCACCGCGAGTCACGGGCAGCCCCACGGCTCCCGTCATCCCAGAGCCCGCGCCGTCACCGCGGGCCCACGACCTGCCCGTGTGCCCCCGAGGGGACACGCCGAGCCGAGCAGCGAGTAGCGTGTTACCCATGGCTCCGATCTCCACTCCGCAGACCCCCTTCGGGCGGGTCCTCACCGCCATGGTCACGCCCTTCACGGCGGAAGGCGCGCTCGATCTCGACGGCGCCCAGCGACTCGCCTCCCATCTGGTGGACGCAGGCAACGACGGCCTGATCATCAACGGCACCACCGGCGAGTCCCCGACCACCAGCGACGCGGAGAAAGATCAGCTCGTACGGGCCGTGCTGGAGGCGGTCGGAGACCGCGCCCATGTCGTCGCCGGCATCGGCACCAACGACACCCGGCACAGCATCGAGCTCGCCCGCACCGCCGAACGGACCGGCGCGCACGGCCTGCTCGCGGTGACCCCGTACTACAACAAGCCCCCGCAGGAAGGCCTCTTCCAGCACTTCACGGCCATCGCCGACGCCACCGGGCTGCCGGTGATGCTGTACGACATCCCGGGCCGAAGCGGCGTCCCCATCGACACCGAGACACTCATCCGTCTCGCCCAGCACCCGCGTATCGTCGCCAACAAGGACGCCAAGGGCGACCTCGGCCGAGCCAGCTGGGTCATCGCGCAGAGCGGTCTGCCCTGGTACTCGGGCGACGACATGCTCAACCTGCCGCTCCTCGCGGTCGGCGCCATCGGCTTCGTCTCCGTCGTCGGCCACGTGGTCACACCGGAACTGCGCGCCATGCTCGACGCGCACGTCTCCGGCGACGTCCAGAAGGCCACGGAGATCCACCAGAAGCTGCTCCCCGTCTTCACCGGCATGTTCCGTACGCAGGGAGTCATCACCACCAAGGCGGCGCTCACCCTGCAGCAGCTGCCGGCCGGCCCGCTGCGTCTGCCGCTCGTCGAGCTCACGGAGCACGAGACGGCGCAGCTCAAGATCGATCTCGCGGCCGGCGGGGTAGAGCTCTGATAGAGGCATCGCCTTCACGGACACGATTCATGGACCAGGCTTCATGGATATCGGAGATTTCGAACTTCACAACTGAATAACCGAACACCGAAAGTGCAGGGCATTCCGCCCCACTCGGACAACAAGCAAGTGCAACAGCAAGTGCACGAATGTCATGCGCGCCACGTGCCTCACCGGTACGTGGCGCGTGTGGTGAGGAGAGTCTTTTGAGTCATCCGCATCCCGAACTCGGCGCCCCGCCGAAGCTGCCCAAGGGCGGCCTGCGCGTCACCCCGCTCGGTGGCCTCGGCGAAATCGGCCGCAACATGACGGTCTTCGAATACAACGGCCGGCTGCTGATCGTCGACTGCGGCGTCCTCTTCCCCGAAGAGGAACAGCCGGGCATCGATCTGATCCTGCCGGACTTCACCACCATCCGTGACCGCCTCGACGACATCGAGGGGATCGTCCTCACGCACGGCCACGAGGACCACATCGGTGGAGTCCCCTTCCTGCTCCGGCTGAAGCCGGACATCCCCCTCATCGGCTCCAAGCTGACCCTCGCCCTGATCGAGGCCAAGCTCCAGGAGCACCGCATCCGCCCGTACACCCTCGAAGTCACCGAGGGCCACCGCGAGCGCATCGGCCCGTTCGACTGCGAGTTCGTCGCGGTGAACCACTCGATCCCGGACGCGCTGGCCGTCGCCATCCGCACCCCCGCGGGAATGGTGGTCCACACCGGCGACTTCAAGATGGACCAGCTCCCGCTGGACCGCCGGCTGACCGACCTGCCGACCTTCGCGAGACTCGGCGAGGAGGGCATCGATCTGCTGCTCTCCGACTCGACCAACGCCGAGGTCCCGGGCTTCGTCCCGCCCGAGCGGGACATCTCGAACGTCCTGCGGCAGGTCTTCGGCAGTGCCCAGAAGCGGATCATCGTGGCGAGCTTCGCCAGCCACGTCCACCGCATCCAGCAGATCCTGGACGCGGCCCACGAGTACGGCCGCAGAGTCGCGTTCGTCGGCCGCTCCATGGTCAGGAACATGGGGATCGCCCGGGACCTGGGATACCTCAAGGTCCCGGCCGGTCTCGTCGTGGACGTCAAGACGCTCGACGACCTGCCGGACAGCGAGGTCGTCCTCGTCTGCACCGGCTCCCAGGGCGAGCCGATGGCCGCGCTCTCCCGCATGGCCAACCGCGACCACCAGATCCGGATCGTCCCCGGCGACACGGTGATCCTGGCGTCGTCCCTCATCCCGGGCAACGAGAACGCGGTCTACCGCGTGATCAACGGCCTGACCCGCTGGGGCGCGAACGTCGTCCACAAGGGCAACGCGAAGGTACATGTCTCGGGCCACGCCTCGGCCGGCGAGCTCCTGTACTTCTACAACATCTGCAAGCCGAAGAACCTCATGCCGGTGCACGGCGAATGGCGCCACCTGCGCGCCAACGCCGAACTGGGCGCGCTGACCGGGGTCCCCAAGGACCACATCGTCATCGCCGAGGACGGAGTGGTCGTCGACCTGGTCGACGGCAAGGCCAGAATCGTCGGCAAGGTCCAGGCGGGTTACGTGTACGTCGACGGGCTCTCGGTCGGCGATGTGACCGAGACCTCGCTCAAGGACCGCCGCATCCTCGGCGACGAGGGCATCATCTCCGTGTTCCTGGTGGTGGATTCGACGACCGGCAAGGTCGTGGGCGGTCCGCACATCCAGGCGCGCGGCTCCGGCATCGAGGACTCCGCGTTCGCCGCCGTCATCCCCAAGATCGAGGAGATCATCGGGAAGTCGGCATCGGACGGCGTCGCCGAACCGCACCAACTCCAGCAACTGGTGCGGCGATCGGTGGGCAAGTGGGTCTCGGACACCTACCGCCGGCGCCCGATGATCCTGCCTGTGGTCGTCGAGGTCTGACCTCGGTCCGACCTCAACACTGGAGCGGGGCCCCCGATTTGCTTCGGGGGCCCCGCTCCAGTAGGTTTACGGCTCCACCTGAACGGGAGCGCCGAGGCAGACACTTGCCGGGAGTCGAGTACCGGACCGGGTGGGAATTCCGACTCAGAATCTCTGATAAAGTCGGATTCGCCGAAAGGGAAACGCGAAAGCGGATATCTGAAAGCAACTCCCGCCGACCGGGAATCGGACACCGAAAGGTTCTGATAGAGTCGGGAACGCAAGACAGCAAGACCGAAGGGAAAGCCCGGAGGGGCCCGGAGACGGGACCGAAGGAAGCGTCCGTTCCTTGAGAACTCAACAGCGTGCCAAAAGTCAACGCCAGATATGTTGATACCCCGACCTCGTCCACTTGTGTGGATTGGGTTGAGGTTCCTTTGATAGAAACACAGCGAGGACGCTGTGAACGACTGGTCTTATTCCGACCGGTTGTTCCGCTCTCGTGGTGTCCACCTGACCTTCGGGTCGGGAATACATTCACGGAGAGTTTGATCCTGGCTCAGGACGAACGCTGGCGGCGTGCTTAACACATGCAAGTCGAACGATGAAGCCTTCGGGTGGATTAGTGGCGAACGGGTGAGTAACACGTGGGCAATCTGCCCTGCACTCTGGGACAAGCCCTGGAAACGGGGTCTAATACCGGATAATACTGTGCCCCTCATGGGGGACGGTTGAAAGCTCCGGCGGTGCAGGATGAGCCCGCGGCCTATCAGCTTGTTGGTGGGGTAATGGCCTACCAAGGCGACGACGGGTAGCCGGCCTGAGAGGGCGACCGGCCACACTGGGACTGAGACACGGCCCAGACTCCTACGGGAGGCAGCAGTGGGGAATATTGCACAATGGGCGAAAGCCTGATGCAGCGACGCCGCGTGAGGGATGACGGCCTTCGGGTTGTAAACCTCTTTCAGCAGGGAAGAAGCGAAAGTGACGGTACCTGCAGAAGAAGCGCCGGCTAACTACGTGCCAGCAGCCGCGGTAATACGTAGGGCGCAAGCGTTGTCCGGAATTATTGGGCGTAAAGAGCTCGTAGGCGGTCTGTCACGTCGGGTGTGAAAGCCCGGGGCTTAACCCCGGGTCTGCATTCGATACGGGCAGACTAGAGTGTGGTAGGGGAGATCGGAATTCCTGGTGTAGCGGTGAAATGCGCAGATATCAGGAGGAACACCGGTGGCGAAGGCGGATCTCTGGGCCATTACTGACGCTGAGGAGCGAAAGCGTGGGGAGCGAACAGGATTAGATACCCTGGTAGTCCACGCCGTAAACGTTGGGAACTAGGTGTTGGCGACATTCCACGTCGTCGGTGCCGCAGCTAACGCATTAAGTTCCCCGCCTGGGGAGTACGGCCGCAAGGCTAAAACTCAAAGGAATTGACGGGGGCCCGCACAAGCAGCGGAGCATGTGGCTTAATTCGACGCAACGCGAAGAACCTTACCAAGGCTTGACATACACCGGAAAGCATCAGAGATGGTGCCCCCCTTGTGGTCGGTGTACAGGTGGTGCATGGCTGTCGTCAGCTCGTGTCGTGAGATGTTGGGTTAAGTCCCGCAACGAGCGCAACCCTTGTTCTGTGTTGCCAGCATGCCCTTCGGGGTGATGGGGACTCACAGGAGACCGCCGGGGTCAACTCGGAGGAAGGTGGGGACGACGTCAAGTCATCATGCCCCTTATGTCTTGGGCTGCACACGTGCTACAATGGCCGGTACAATGAGCTGCGATACCGCAAGGTGGAGCGAATCTCAAAAAGCCGGTCTCAGTTCGGATTGGGGTCTGCAACTCGACCCCATGAAGTCGGAGTTGCTAGTAATCGCAGATCAGCATTGCTGCGGTGAATACGTTCCCGGGCCTTGTACACACCGCCCGTCACGTCACGAAAGTCGGTAACACCCGAAGCCGGTGGCCCAACCCCTTGTGGGAGGGAGCTGTCGAAGGTGGGACTGGCGATTGGGACGAAGTCGTAACAAGGTAGCCGTACCGGAAGGTGCGGCTGGATCACCTCCTTTCTAAGGAGCACTTCTCACCAGAGCCTTTCGGGGGTCTGGTCAGGGGCCAGTACGCCGGCGAATGTCCGGTGCTGGTTGCTCATGGGTGGAACGTTGACTATTCGGCACAGTGAGTTGGTTGTGTTTGCCAGTACTGTCCTTCGGGGCGTGGAACGTGAATACGGCGGATTTGCTGGGCCGGGCGCGCTGTTGGGTGTCTGAGGGTACGGGCAGTTTTTCTGCTTGTGTCTTCGGGATGCCGGCCCCGGTGAACTCCGCAGATTCTGTGGGGGTGGCGGGTGGTTGGTCGTTGTTTGAGAACTGCACAGTGGACGCGAGCATCTGTGGCCAAGTTTTTAAGGGCGCACGGTGGATGCCTTGGCACCAGGAACCGATGAAGGACGTGGGAGGCCGCGATAGGCCCCGGGGAGCTGTCAACCGAGCTTTGATCCGGGGGTGTCCGAATGGGGAAACCCGGCAGTCGTCATGGGCTGTCACCCGCTGCTGAACACATAGGCAGTGTGGAGGGAACGAGGGGAAGTGAAACATCTCAGTACCCTCAGGAAGAGAAAACAACCGTGATTCCGGGAGTAGTGGCGAGCGAAACCGGATGAGGCCAAACCGTATGTGTGTGATACCCGGCAGGGGTTGCGCATGCGGGGTTGTGGGATCTCTTTTTCACAGTCTGCCGGCTGTGAGGCGAGTCAGAAACCGTTGATGTAGGCGAAGGACATGCGAAAGGTCCGGCGTAGAGGGTAAGACCCCCGTAGCTGAAACATTAACGGCTCGTTTGGGAGACACCCAAGTAGCACGGGGCCCGAGAAATCTCGTGTGAATCTGGCGGGACCACCCGCTAAGCCTAAATATTCCCTGGTGACCGATAGCGGATAGTACCGTGAGGGAATGGTGAAAAGTACCGCGGGAGCGGAGTGAAATAGTACCTGAAACCGTGTGCCTACAAGCCGTGGGAGCGTCGCTGGCAGTACTTGTGCTGTCAGTCGTGACTGCGTGCCTTTTGAAGAATGAGCCTGCGAGTTTGCGGTGTGTTGCGAGGTTAACCCGTGTGGGGAAGCCGTAGCGAAAGCGAGTCCGAACAGGGCGGTATAGTAGCGCGCTCAAGACCCGAAGCGGAGTGATCTAGCCATGGGCAGGTTGAAGCGGCTGTAAGAGGTCGTGGAGGACCGAACCCACCAGGGTTGAAAACCTGGGGGATGACCTGTGGTTAGGGGTGAAAGGCCAATCAAACTCCGTGATAGCTGGTTCTCCCCGAAATGCATTTAGGTGCAGCGTCGTGTGTTTCTTGCCGGAGGTAGAGCACTGGATAGGCGATGGGCCCTACCGGGTTACTGACCTTAGCCAAACTCCGAATGCCGGTAAGTGAGAGCGCGGCAGTGAGACTGTGGGGGATAAGCTCCATGGTCGAGAGGGAAACAGCCCAGAGCATCGACTAAGGCCCCTAAGCGTACGCTAAGTGGGAAAGGATGTGGAGTCGCAGAGACAACCAGGAGGTTGGCTTAGAAGCAGCCACCCTTGAAAGAGTGCGTAATAGCTCACTGGTCAAGTGATTCCGCGCCGACAATGTAGCGGGGCTCAAGCGTACCGCCGAAGTCGTGTCATTCGTACACATAGCCCCAACGGGCGTGCGGATGGGTAGGGGAGCGTCGTGTGCCGGGTGAAGCCTCCGCGGAAGCGAGGGGTGGACGGTTCACGAGTGAGAATGCAGGCATGAGTAGCGATACACACGTGGGAAACGTGTGCGCCGATTGACTAAGGGTTCCTGGGTCAAGCTGATCTGCCCAGGGTAAGTCGGGACCTAAGGCGAGGCCGACAGGCGTAGTCGATGGACAACCGGTTGATATTCCGGTACCCGCTTTGAAACGCCCAGTACTGAACCAGGCGATGCTAAGACCGTGAAGCCGTCCTGGAGCCTTCGGGCAAAGGGAAGTGGTGGAGCCGTCGGACCAGACTTGCAGTAGGTAAGCGATGGGGTGACGCAGGAAGGTAGTCCAGCCCGGGCGGTGGTTGTCCCGGGGTAAGGGTGTAGGACGCACGGTAGGCAAATCCGTCGTGCATATAGTCTGAGACCTGATGCCGAGCCGATTGTGGTGAAGTGGATGATCCTATGCTGTCGAGAAAAGCCTCTAGCGAGTTTCATGGCGGCCCGTACCCTAAACCGACTCAGGTGGTCAGGTAGAGAATACCGAGGCGTTCGGGTGAACTATGGTTAAGGAACTCGGCAAAATGCCCCCGTAACTTCGGGAGAAGGGGGGCCATTTCTGGTGATGAGTCTTGCACTCTGAGCTGGGGGTGGCCGCAGAGACCAGCGAGAAGCGACTGTTTACTAAAAACACAGGTCCGTGCGAAGCCGTAAGGCGATGTATACGGACTGACGCCTGCCCGGTGCTGGAACGTTAAGGGGACCGGTTAGTCACATTTCGGTGTGGCGAAGCTGAGAACTTAAGCGCCAGTAAACGGCGGTGGTAACTATAACCATCCTAAGGTAGCGAAATTCCTTGTCGGGTAAGTTCCGACCTGCACGAATGGCGTAACGACTTCTCGACTGTCTCAACCATAGGCCCGGTGAAATTGCACTACGAGTAAAGATGCTCGTTTCGCGCAGCAGGACGGAAAGACCCCGGGACCTTTACTACAGTTTGATATTGGTGTTCGGTTCGGCTTGTGTAGGATAGGTGGGAGACTTTGAAGCTTGGACGCCAGTTCAGGTGGAGTCGTCGTTGAAATACCACTCTGGTCGTGCTGGATGTCTAACCTGGGTCCGTGATCCGGATCAGGGACAGTGTCTGATGGGTAGTTTAACTGGGGCGGTTGCCTCCTAAAGAGTAACGGAGGCGCCCAAAGGTTCCCTCAGCCTGGTTGGTAATCAGGTGTTGAGTGTAAGTGCACAAGGGAGCTTGACTGTGAGACCGACGGGTCGAGCAGGGACGAAAGTCGGGACTAGTGATCCGGCGGTGGCTTGTGGAAGCGCCGTCGCTCAACGGATAAAAGGTACCCCGGGGATAACAGGCTGATCTTCCCCAAGAGTCCATATCGACGGGATGGTTTGGCACCTCGATGTCGGCTCGTCGCATCCTGGGGCTGGAGTCGGTCCCAAGGGTTGGGCTGTTCGCCCATTAAAGCGGTACGCGAGCTGGGTTTAGAACGTCGTGAGACAGTTCGGTCCCTATCCGCTGCGCGCGCAGGAGTCTTGAGAAGGGCTGTCCCTAGTACGAGAGGACCGGGACGGACGAACCTCTGGTGTGCCAGTTGTCCTGCCAAGGGCATGGCTGGTTGGCTACGTTCGGGAGGGATAACCGCTGAAAGCATCTAAGCGGGAAGCCTGCTTCGAGATGAGGACTCCCACCCACTTGATGGGGTAAGGCTCCCAGTAGACGACTGGGTTGATAGGCCGGATATGGAAGCACTGTGAGGTGTGGAGTTGACCGGTACTAATAGGCCGAGGGCTTGTCCTCAGTTGCTCGCGTCCACTGTGTTAGTTCTGAGACAACGAACGACCGTGTTTATATCCGGTTTGTTCATGTGTTTCATTGTGTTTCGGTGGTCATTGCGTTAGGGAAACGCCCGGTTACATTCCGAACCCGGAAGCTAAGCCTTTCAGCGCCGATGGTACTGCAGGGGGGACCCTGTGGGAGAGTAGGACGCCGCCGAACAATTTTTGTGGGAATGCCCCGCACCTCTGGTGCGGGGCATTTCTGCGTTCCGGATCAGGACCCTTCCCGCGCCGGCGGTTTCCAGCACGCCCACGCTTCGGGTATGATCTCTCTCGTTGCCGCGCCCCAATAGCTCAGTCGGTAGAGCGTCTCCATGGTAAGGAGAAGGTCTACGGTTCGATTCCGTATTGGGGCTCCAGCACGAGAAGAAGGGCCCCGCCATCAGGCGGGGCCCTTCTTCGTTACCACCCGTCAGATCTTCAGTTCTTCTGCGGCTCCGGTACGCGCATCGCCAGGATCGCCATGTCGTCCGACGCCGGCTCCGCCGCGAACCTCTCCACCGCGCGCAGCACGCGCGAGGCGACCGCGCCGGCCGTGAGGCCCGTACAGCCCGTCAGTACGTCGACGAGGCCGTCGTCGCCCAGCATGCGGGTCCCCTCGCGGCGTTCGGTGACGCCGTCGGTGACGCAGAGGAGGACGTCGCCCGGTCCGAGGGTGACCATCTGCTCGTACAGCTCCAGGTCGTCCATGACGCCGAGCAGCGGCTGCGGGTCCGCGGCCGCTTCCACGCTGCCGTCCTGGCGCAGACGCAGCGGCAGCGGATGACCCGCGCACACGACCTTGAGGACCGCGCTGCCGTCCTCCTGGGGCCACAACTCCCCGTACAGCAGCGTCAGGAAGCGGCTGCGGGCGCCCTCGTCGAGGATCGCCGCGTTCAGGCGCTCCAGGACCGCCGGACCGCTGAACCCCTCGCGGGCGAGGAGCCGGAGCGCGTGCCGGGCGAGACCGGTCACCGCCGCGGCCTCCGGGCCCGTACCGCAGACGTCGCCGATGGCGAAGCCGTACGCGCCGTCACGGATCGGGAAGACGTCGTAGAAGTCGCCGCCCACCTCGTTGCCCTCGCCCGCCGCGCGGTAGATGACCTCCACCTCGACGTTGGGGACCTGGGGCAACTCCGGCGGCAGCAGGCTGCGTTGGAGGGACTGGCTGATGGCCATCCGCTCCGAGTAGAGGCGGGCGTTGTCGAGGGCGAGTGCCGCCCGGCGCGACAAGTCCTCGGCGAGTTCCAGGATTTCCTGGCGGAAGTGGTCGTCCGACGGCTTGCCGAGGGTGAGCATCCCGATCACACGGTTCCGCGCGACGAGCGGCAGCACGACGGTCTCTCCGCCAACCGCCGCGGCTGTGGCCAGTGTTGTGCCGATTCCGGAGGAGACGGGCGTCGAGGCCCCTCCCAGCTCCCTCATGGACGTACGGAGCGCGGCCTGGTGCGCGGCGTCGGCCGGGCCGGTCCAGACGCGGGCGCCCGGAGTCGGCACGGGATCCGGCGGGTCGATCTTGGAGAGCAGGGCCTTGAGGCCGTCGATGCGCTCCTCGTCCTCGTGCAGCACATAGGAGAGGTACGGGTCCGACGCCTGGTCGGCGATGGTGTAGACGGCGCACCAGGTCGCGAGGGTGGGCACCGTCATCTGCGCCATCAGCGCGAGTGTCTGGTCGCGGTCGAGGGTGCCTGCCAGCAGGTCCGATGCCTCGACGAGGAAGGAGAGCGAACCGCGCCGCAGACGTTCGAGTTCGCCGAGGCGTGCCGATTCGACGGCCAGCGCGATACGGTCGGCGGCGAACTGGAGGCGCAGCGCCTCCTCGTTGGAGTACCGGCCGGCCGATTCGGCGGCGACGCCGAGTGAACCCGTGAGCCGGCCCTCGACCTTGAGCGGCACGGTGACGACGGAGCGCATACCGGTGCCGTTGAGGAGCGGCACGGCGCCGGGGACGATGGCCAGGTCCTCGTGGACGGCGGGCATCCGGGCGGAGCCGTACCGCCCCGTGCCGGCCTCCACCGGGACGCGGGCGAATCGCTGCCGTGCCGAGGGGAGGCCCGTGGTGGCCCGTACTTCCAGTTCCGTCTCGTCGTCGGTGGCGAGCAGGAGGAAGGCGGAGTCGCCTTCGAGCATGTCGCGGGCGCGCTCGACGGTGCGCTGGAGCAGGCCGTCCAGGTCTTCCGGGGCCGGTGAGCCGATGAAGACCTCGAAGGGGTCCACGGTGCGGCTCTCTGCGCCCGCCTCGGTCGCCGGGGCGCGCTGCGGGGTCTGGATGACGGCGCGTTCGTCGTCGCGTACGAGAAGGCAGACGGTGGACGGCTCGCCGTTGGTGTCGCGCACCCGGAGGTGGGAGGCGTACACGGGAATGACCCGGCCGTCGCTGTTCCGGACGCCGTAACTGCCCTCCCAGCGCGAGAGGAGCAGCGCCTCCACGATGCCGGTGCCGATGCCCGGCGTGTGCGGCCAGGCGGCGAAGTCGGTGAGGGGCTTGCCGACGACCTGGTCGGCCGGGTAACCGAAGAGGTGTTCCGCGTCCTCGTTCCAGGTTGACACGGCGCCGGTTCTGTCGATCTGGACGACGGCGACCCTGACCCGTTCGTCGGTGACCGGGAGGAGCGCGTTCGGGATGACGGGGCCCGCGGACCGGGCGCCCACGGGGCGGTCGGGCAGATCGAGCTGGAACCAGACCTGTTTGTGCGTCGGTGTGTAGTCGACGCCCCAGCGGGACGCGAGTGCCGCGCAGAGGAGCAGTCCCCGGCCGTTCTCCCGGTCGGGGCTGCCGAGCGACAGTCCCGTGCCCTGCATCGGGATCTCGCGTTCGGGGTAGCGGTCGGAGACCTCGACCCGGACGCCGTCCCCCGTCCGGAGACAGAGCACGTCCGCCGAGGTACCGGCGTGGATGACGGCGTTGGTGACGAGTTCGCTGGTGAGAACGACTGCGTCGTCGACGACGTCCGAATACCCCCACCCCTGGAGCGTGTCCCGGACAAAGGCACGGGCGGTCGCGACGGACCGCCCTACAGGGTCGAAGCTGGCAGCCGCCCGCGCGGTGATCACAGAACTCCTCGTACGCGTCTCGACGCCCGGCTCTGCCATGATTCGGCCCCGCCCTCCCGGTGCCCGGTGGTAGTACGTTCGCCACACCGGCCCCGCCGGGCGGACGGGGACGGTTGGACAGCCGGATGCCAGGTTACTTACCTTCGCTGCGAGGGCGGATGCCGGTCGCCACTGTTTCCGCCTACCGGGGGTGGGGACGCTATGCGAAGCTGCCGAACTGTTATCGCCAGGTTCGGCCGTGGTGAAACACTGGGCAGGATTCCAGAGACAGCCTGAACAACACTCTGAGCAGTACGGTCAACCCCCGCGGGAGGGACACGGTGGAGTCTGGCGTGGCGGCGCGTGGCAACAGCACGCGCGCGAAGGGCGGACGGTCCCGGAACAACGGGGCCACCGAGGTCGATGCGGCGGCTCTGAACAGACTGCTGACGGCCCTGGTGGCGATGCGGGACGGTAACTTCCGTAAACGCCTGACCGTCTCCGGTGACGACGTGATGGCGGAGATCGCCGCCGTCTTCAACGAGGTGGCGGACCGGAATCTGCACCTCACGGGGGAGCTGGCCCGCGTACGGCGCATGGTCGGGCGGGAGGGAAAGCTCACCGAGCGGCTGGAGACGGGCGCCTGCGAGGGGTCCTGGGCCACCGCGATCGACGCCTCGAACGCGCTGGTGGACGATCTGGCGCGCCCCGTGTCCGAGGTCGGGCGGGTGCTGTCGGCGGTCGCCGAGGGCGACCTGGAGCAGCGGATGGAGCTGCGTTCGCACTTCACCGAGGGCTCGGCGGGGACGGAGCGCCCGCTGCGGGGCGAGTTCCTGAAGGTGGCCCGTACCGTCAACAGTCTGGTCGACCAGCTGTCCGCGTTCACCGACGAGGTGACGCGCGTGGCGCTGGAGGTCGGTACCGAGGGCAAGCTCGGCGGTCAGGCCAAAGTGCGTGGAATGTCGGGTTCGTGGAAGGATCTCACGGATTCCGTCAACACGATGGCGTACCGACTCACCGCTCAGGTACGTGACATTGCTCTCGTTACGACGGCCGTCGCCAAGGGCGATCTGTCGCGCAAGGTCACCGTGCATGTGGCCGGCGAGATGCTCCAGCTGAAGAACACCGTGAACACGATGGTGGACCAGCTGTCCTCGTTCTCCTCCGAGGTCACGCGCGTGGCCCGGGAGGTGGGTACCGAGGGTGAGCTGGGCGGCCAGGCGACCGTGCCCGGCGTTGCCGGCGTGTGGAAGGACCTCACCGATTCGGTGAACACGATGGCCGGCAACCTGACGAGCCAGGTGCGCGGCATCGCCGAGGTCACGACCGCCGTCGCGAACGGCGACCTTTCCCAGAAGGTCACGGTGAGCGCGCGCGGCGAGGTCGCGCAGCTCGCCGAGACGATCAACCAGATGACCGAGACGCTGCGCACGTTCGCCGACGAGGTGACGCGTGTGGCGAGCGAGGTCGGCGGATCGGGTGTGCTGGGCGGCCAGGCGCAGGTGCCGGGCGCGGCGGGCACCTGGAAGGACCTGACGGACTCCGTCAACACCGTCTTCCGCAATCTGACCACCCAGGTGCGCGACATCGCCCAGGTGACGACGGCCGTGGCGAACGGTGACCTTTCCCAGAAGGTCACCGTCGACGTGGCCGGCGAGATGCTCGAACTGAAGAACACCGTCAACACGATGGTGCGCCAGCTCAATTCGTTCGGCTCCGAGGTGACGCGAGTCGCCCGTGAGGTCGGCGTGGAGGGCCAGTTGGGCGGCCAGGCCGAGGTGCCGGGCGCGGCGGGCACCTGGAAGGACCTCACCGACTCGGTCAACACCGCGTTCCGTAACCTCACCGGCCAGGTGCGCGACATCGCCCAGGTGACGACGGCGGTCGCGAACGGCGATCTTTCCCAGAAGGTCACCGTCGATGTCGCTGGCGAGATGCTCGAACTGAAGAACACCGTCAACACGATGGTGGCGCAACTGTCGTCGTTCGCCGACCAGGTGACGCGGATGGCGCGTGACGTGGGTACGGAGGGCAGGCTCGGCGGCCAGGCGCGGGTGGACGGCGTCTCCGGCACCTGGAAGGAACTGACGGACTCCGTCAACTTCATGGCCGGCAACCTGACCGACCAGGTGCGGCAGATCGCCCAGGTGACCACGGCCGTGGCGCGTGGCGACCTTTCTCAGAAGATCGACGTGGACGCCCGGGGCGAAATCCTGGAGCTGAAGAACACGATCAACACCATGGTCGACCAGCTCTCGGCCTTCGCCGAGCAGGTCACGCGCGTGGCCCGCGAGGTGGGCACCGACGGCAGGCTCGGTGGCCAGGCGCAGGTGCCGGGCGTCGCGGGTGTCTGGCGCGATCTGACCGACTCCGTGAACGGCATGGCGGGGAACCTGACCTCCCAGGTCCGCAACATCGCGCAGGTCGCCACCGCGGTGGCGCGCGGTGACCTTTCTCAGAAGATCGACGTGGACGCGCGCGGCGAGATCCTGGAGCTGAAGAACACCCTCAACACGATGGTGGACCAGCTCTCGAACTTCGCCGAGCAGGTCACCCGGGTCGCCCGCGAGGTCGGCACGGAGGGCATGCTTGGCGGCCAGGCCGAGGTCCAGGGGGTCTCGGGCACCTGGAAGGACCTCACCCAGTCCGTCAACTTCATGGCGAACAACCTGACTTCGCAGGTCCGCAACATCGCCGAGGTCACGACCGCCGTCGCCAAGGGCGATCTTTCCAAGAAGATCACGGTCGACGCCAAGGGCGAGATCCTCGACCTCGTCACCACCGTCAACACGATGGTGGACCAGCTGTCGAACTTCGCGGACGAGGTGACCCGTGTGGCCCGCGAGGTGGGCACCGAGGGCATCCTCGGCGGCCAGGCACGGGTGCGCGGCGTCACCGGCATCTGGAAGGACCTGAGCGACAACGTCAACACGATGGCCAACAACCTGACCAGTCAGGTGCGGAACATCTCACGGGTCTCCTCGGCGGTGGCCAACGGCGACCTCACCAAGAAGGTGACGGTCGAGGCGCGCGGCGAGGTCGCCGAGCTGGCCGACACCGTCAACATCATGGTGACGACGCTCTCCTCGTTCGCCGACGAGGTGACGCGAGTCGCCCGCGAGGTGGGCACCGAGGGCGAGCTGGGCGGCCAGGCGCGCGTCCCGGGCGTCTCGGGTACGTGGAAGGACCTCACCGAGTCCGTGAACTCGATGGCGTCCAACCTGACGGGTCAGGTGCGCCAGATCGCCACGGTCACCACGGCCATCGCCAAGGGCGACCTCACCAAGAAGATCGACATCGATGCCCGGGGTGAGATCCAGGAGCTGAAGAACACCATCAACACGATGGTCGATCAGCTCTCGTCGTTCGCCGATCAGGTCACCCGGGTGGCCCGCGAGGTGGGTACGGACGGGCAGTTGGGCGGCCAGGCACGCGTCAGGGACGTCGACGGCACCTGGCGCGACCTCACCGAGTCGGTGAACGAGATGGCCGGCAACCTGACCCGTCAGGTGCGGGCGATCGCCGCCGTCGCCACCGCGGTGACCCGCGGCGATCTGAACCTGAAGATCGACGTCGACGCGGCGGGCGAGATCCAGGTTCTCCAGGACAACATCAACACCATG